>JAKOZZ010000136.1 GCA_029779755.1 Pseudomonadota bacterium | reverse complement strand
CAGCCTCGCGCCGTTCGCCGCGCAGGGCTCGGCCACCTGGGTGACCCTGGCCGTGCTGCTCGCCCTGATGTCGGGCCTCGTGCAGTGGGCCGCGGGCCTGATGCGCGCCGGCCGCATCATCGAGCGCATGCCGTCGGACGTGATCCTCGGGTTCGTCAACGCGGCGGCGGTGATGATCATCGTGTCGCAGCTGCCGGCGCTCCTCGGCGTGCCGGGGCCCGGGCGTCCGGGCCTGCCGGCGGCCGTGCAGGGGCTGCTCGAACAGGCCGCCGCGCTGCACCTGCCCACTCTGGGCTTCGCGCTGGCCTCACTGGGCGTGCTGTTCGGCGTGCGCGCGGTGTGGCCACGCTTTCCGGCTGCACTGGTGCTGTCGGTGGCGGCGATCCTCGCCAGCGGGGCCCTCGGCTTCGAGCGTGCCGGCGGCGCCGTGGTCGGCGACCTGCCGCCGGGCCTGCCGATGCCGTCCTGGCCGGCGGCCGATGCGGGACAGTTCGCGCTGCTCGTGCCGGCTGCGCTGGCGATCGCCGTCGTCAGCTTCGTCGAGGTGCTGTCGTCGAGCCGCGTGATCTCGGCGCGCACCGGCCAGCCCTGGGACGTCGACCGCGAACTGATCGGCCAGGGGCTGGCCAAGGTGGCGTCGGGCGTGTTCGGCGCGTTTCCGGTGTCGGCGTCGTTCTCGCGCTCGGCGCTGAACTACGCCGCGCGCGCGCAGTCGCCCTGGGCGTCGGTGGTGTGCGCGCTGCTGGTGGCGGTGGCCCTGCTGTTCGCCACGCGCGCACTGCACCACCTGCCGAAGGCCGTGCTCGCGGCCGTGATCATCAGCGCCGTGGTGAACCTGCTGTCGCCGCGCGAGATCGTCACGCTGCTGCGGCGCGAGCGCAGCCGCGGGCTCACCGCGATGGTCACGTTTGCGGCGACCCTGGCCAGCGCGCCCCACATCCACTACGGATTGCTGATCGGGCTGTGTGTGGCGGCGGCGGGCGCCTGGTGGCGTGATCGGGCGGAGTGACCAGGTGGCGTGACCTGGTCGCGTGACCGGGCGGATCGACCAGGTGGCGTGACCGGGCGGATCGACCGCGGGCGTGACGGGCCGGGTCGGGCCTGCGGCCCGGTCCGGTCAGGCGCCGCGGCGCATCGCCGCCTGCCCGAGGTCCCAGATCGGCAGGAACACCCCGAGCGCGAGCACAAGCACCATGCCGCCGAGCAGCACGATCAGGATCGGCTCGATCGCCGACGACAGCCGCTTCAGGTCGTAGTCGACGTCGTGCGCGTAGAAGTCGGCCATGTGCTCGAGCATCTCGTCGAGCGTGCCCGACTCCTCGCCGACCGAGATCATCTGCAGCACCAGCGGGTTGAACACGCCGGCTGCCGCGCACGCGCGGTGCAGGCTCTCGCCGCGTTCGATGCCGGTACGCACGCGCTCCAGGCGACGGCTCATGAACGCATTGCCCACGGCCTGCGCGATCAGGTGGATGCTCTGCGGCACCGGCACGCCGCTGCGCAGCGCCATCGACATGCTGCGCGCGAAGCGGCCCAGCGCGGCGTTGTGCAGGATGCGGCCGATCACGGGAACGCGCAGCATCAGGCGATCCCACGCGAGGCCGCCCGCCTCCGAAACCCGCCAGCGACGGAATCCGAAGACCGTCGCCGCCGCGGCCGCCAGCATCAGCGGCCACCACGCGATCATGAAGCCCGAGAAGCCGATCAGCACGCGGGTGATCAGCGGCAGCTCGACCTGCATCGACTGGTACACGTTTGCGAAGCGCGGGATCACGAACAGGTTGATCACCAGCATCGCGGCCATCATCGCGATCACGACGAAGGTCGGATAGCGCACCGCGGCCTTCACGCGCTCGCGGGTGTCGCGCTCGAAGGCCAGCCACTCGGCCAGCCGCTTGAGCACGGTGTCGAGCCGCCCGGTCTGCTCGCCCACGCGCACCATCGCCACGTACAGCGACGGGAAGTCGTCGGGATGGCGGCGCAGTGCCGCCGACAGCTCGTTGCCCTGGTCGAGGCTGGCGCCGATGTCGCCCATCAGCTGCGCGACCGGCGGCCGCGTGGCCGACTCCTGGATCGCGCCCAGCGAGCGCAGGATCGGCAGGCCGGCCCGCAGCAGCGCGTGCATCTGCTGCGAGAAGATCTGGAGCTCGGTCAGCGTCAGGTGGCCGCGCTCGCCGAACAGCTTCCAGGGTGCACGCTCGGCACCGGCCTCGGGCTGGGCCTCGATGCGCAGCGGGATGATGCCGCGTCCGGCGAGCAGGCTGGCGGCCAGCTCGCTGCTGGCCACCTCGAGGTCGCCGCTGACCTGGGCACCGCTGGCGTCGCGGCCCGAATAGCGGAAGGTCGGCATCAGGCGTCCTCGGCCACCAGTGCGGCGACACGCATCGCCTCGTGCAGCGTGGTCACGCCTTCACGGACGAGACGCACGGCGTCGTGTGCAAGCGTGCGGCCTCTGAGCTGGGCTTCGGCGGCCCGCAGGTAGGCGCCGGTGTCGCCGTGCGCCAGTGCGTCGGCGAGCCCGCGCGTGATCTCCAGCGACTCGAAGACGGCGGCCCGCCCCGAGAAACCGGCGCCGCGGCACTGCGGGCAGCCGCGCGGCGCACGGGCGGGCACCCGGTCCGCGTGCTCCGAGCCCACGGTCTCGAGCAGCCACGCGTGCTCCTGCGGCGTCGGCTGCGCGGGCACGCGGCAGTGGGGGCACAGGCGCCGCACCAGCCGCTGCGCCACGATCAGCTGCAGCGACGTGGCCAGCATGTACGCGGGCACGCCCATGTCGGCCAGGCGCGTGGCGGTGACGGCGGCGCTGTTGGTGTGCAGGGTCGACAGCACGAGGTGCCCGGTCATCGCGGCACGCACGCCGATCTCGGCGGTCTCGGTGTCGCGCATCTCGCCCACCATCACCACGTCGGGGTCGTGCCGCAGCACCGAGCGCAGCACGCGCGAGAAGCTCAGCTCGATCTTCTCGTTCACCTGCACCTGCGTGATGCCGGCGAGCCGGTACTCGACCGGGTCCTCCACCGTGACCAGCTTGCTGTCCTCACCGCGCAGTGCGGCCAGCAGCGCGTACAGGGTGGTCGTCTTGCCCGACCCGGTCGGGCCGGTGACCAGGATCATGCCGGTGGGTTGCGCGATCGCCCGCTGCACCTGGCTCAGCGTGTGCGCGGGCATGCCCATCTGATCGACGCCGATCAGCGCCTTCGACGAGTCGAGCAGACGCAGCACCACCGATTCGCCCCAGTACGAGGGCATGATCGAGATGCGCATGTCGAGCGGTGCGTTGCGCACCAGCACCTCGAAGCGGCCGTCCTGCGGCATGCGCTTCTCGGCGATGTCGAGATTGGAGATCAGCTTCAGGCGCAGCACCAGCGCGCTGGCCACCTCGGCATCGAAGCGCGCGTGGTTGCGCAGCGCCCCGTCGACGCGGAAGCGCACGCTCAGGTGGTCGGCCTGCGGCTCGAAGTGGATGTCGGACGCCTGCGCGCGCGCCGCGTCCTCGAAGACGCTGTTCAGCAGCCGCGCCACCGGCGTGGTGTCGTCGGGCGCGCTCACCGCCAGCTGTGTGGCGGTGGCCGCGTCCGGGGCCAGGTCGGCCTTGAGCTCGCGCACCAGGTCGGTCAGGCCCTCGTTGCTCTGGTAGACGCGCTCCAGCGTCAGCAGCAGCTGCGACTCGGCGATCGCCACCAGTTCGATGTCGCCCGACAGCACCCGCGTGAGCTCGTCGTACGCCTGCAGGTCGGTGGGGTCGGCCATGCCCACGCGCAGGCCGCGGGCGGTCTTGCCCAGCACCAGCGCGCGGTGGCGGCGCGCCAGGCGCTCGCTGAGCTTCTGTGCGGCCACCCGGTCGATCTCGGTGGTCTGCAGGTCGACGAAGGCGATGCCGAGCTGGTCGGCGAGCATGCGCGACAGCTTGATCTCGTCGACGAGGCCCGAATCGATCAGCACGCGGCCCAGCCGGTGACCGGTCGACTTCTGCTGCGCCAGGGCCTTGGCGAGCTGCTCCACCGTCAGGATGCCGGCGTTGACCAGCATCTCGCCGATTCGGATCTTTCGCGGAATGGCCATGGCAGGGAGCGGCTCGCTGTGTTCGATGTCTGCGTGAAGGTCGGGGCGCGTCGCTCGTCGTGCGGGCGACGCACGACGCACCGGGCGGACGCATGCCCGCACGTGGAGCCAGCTTAGGCGGGCGGGTCCGCGCGCGAGGGATGGAAGAGGTGCGCTCCACCCCGGCTTTTCCGCGTGCGGTCGCATGCGCCCGCGAGGTTGAATCCGGTGCATGAACGGCCGCCTCGCGCACCTTCACGTCCATGTCGCGCCCGCGTGTGTCCGCGCACGCGGGCGGCATGCAGGCGCGCGTCGTGCGGACCGCGCGCCGGCCGCCGGCTTCACGCTGGTGGAGCTGATCCTCGTGCTGGTGGTCGTGGGGGTGATCGCCGTCGTCGCCGTCGCCCGCATGCCGTCGCAGACGATCTTCCAGCACCAGGCGGCGATGGACGAGCTCGCCTCCGCCTTGCGGTATGCGCAGAAGAAGGCGGTCGCCGAACGCGCCGCCGTCGACGTGCGCATCGACACCGCGGCCGGCACCGTCACGTTCTGCCGCGACCCGGCGCCCGCCTGCGCGCAGCCGCTGCTGGCGCCCGGCGATACTGCGGCGCTGCGCGTTGCCGTGCCCGCGGGCGTGACCCTGTCGGTGGCGCCCGCCGGAACCACCCGCTTCGCCTTCGACGGACTCGGTCGCATCGCGGACGTGGCCGCGCAACAGGCACGGCTCGACCTGGTCTCCGGCGGCGCCACCGCACAGGTGGTGGCCTGGGTCGAGACCGGCCTGGTCGAGACCGGCTGGAGCACGCCATGAGGCGCGCGGCGCGGCGCCAGCGCGGCGTCACCCTGGTCGAGCTGGTGCTCGTGATCGTCATCGGCGGTGTCGTGCTGGCCAGCATCGCCGGGGCACTGGCGTGGGCGGCCGCACGCAGCGGCAACGACTGGCCGCTCAAGCAGGCGAGCGTGGTCGCCGAATCGCTGATGGGCGAGATCGCGCTGCGGCCGGTGACCGGCTGCGACGCGGACGGACCGGCGCCATCGGGCTCGACCGTCTGCGTGATCGCGGACGCCGGCGGCCCGGAGACCGGCGAGAGCCGCTATTCGTCGAGCAGTCCGTTCGACCATCCCAACGACTATCACGGGTTTTCGATGTCGGGCATCCGCGCGCTCGACGGCACCGCGATCGCGGGCCTCGAGGACTACGGTGCGACGGTGACGGTGCAGCCGCAGGCGCTCGACGGCGTGCCCGTCGACCGCGGGCTGTGGGTGACCGTCACGGCCACCGGGCCCAACGGCAGCCAGATCCGGCTGCAGGCTTTCCAGGCGAGGGTCGGACCGTGAGCGGACGGACCCGGCCGGGCGTGGGTCGCGCGTGCGCCGCGGGCTTCACGCTGATCGAACTGGTCGTGGTGATCGCGCTGATCGGCGCGGTCGGCACGATGGGCGCGGGCCTGATTGCGCGCGCGGTGGACATGTACCGCAACACCGGCGCCCGCAGTGCGCTGGTCGACGAGGCCGAAGTGGCGGTGCGGCGGCTGTCGCGCGAGCTGGCCGGCGCGCTGCCCAACAGCATCCGCATCGTGAACGCCGACGGCGGCGTCTACCTCGAATACGTGCCGGTGCTGGCGTCCGGGCGCTACCGCGCGTTCGCGTCGGTGTCGGCCGAGCCGACGGGCAACGATCCGCTCGAGTTCAATGCGGTGCCGCCCGACACCTCGTTCCAGGTGCTGGGTCCGCCGGTGGACGTCGCCGCGGGCAGCGCGCTGGTGATCTACAACCTCGGCATCGCGCCGGCCGACGTGTACGCGGGCGACAACCGCCGCGCGCCGACCGCGTCGGGCACCGCGCTTTCGACGATCGCGTTCGACGCGGCCGGCGCCAGCTTTCCGCTCGACTCGCCGGAGCGGCGCTTCTTCCTCGTCGGCACGCCGGTCACGTACTTCTGCGGCCCGGACGGCCGGCTCACCCGGTACGCCGGGTACGGATGGTCGGCGGCGCAGCCCACCACCGGCGGCGGCGGACTGATCGGCGCGACGACGTCGCGGCTTGCAAGCTCGGTCAGTGCGTGCGGCTTCGAACTCACGGTGGGGCTGGCCAATCTCGGTTCGGTGCTGCTGCGCATGGGCCTGACCCGGGACGGCGAGACCGTGACGCTGCTCGAACAGGTGAACATCGATGCCACGCCCTGACCGCATCGTCGCGTGCGGGCGCGTCGACCGCGCGTACCCCGCGCACCCCGCGCACCCCGCGCGCGGGCAGGCGCCGCAGGCCCACGGAGCCGGGGTGCACTGCAATATGCACCGCCAGATGCACGGCCGTACGCAAGGCCGCGCCGGCCAGCGCGGTGCGATGCTGCTGGCGGTCGTGTTCTTCATGGTGGTGGCCGGGTTCCTGGTCGCCACGATGCTCTCGACGCTGCGCAATCGCAGCGCGTCCACCGCGCTCGACGTGCAGGCCACGCGTGCGTACTGGGCCGCACGCAGCGCGCTCGAATGGGGTACCTATCACGTGATCGATCCGCTGAACAGCCAGGGTCTGGGCGCCAGTGCGCTGCCCGCCTGCTTCGCATCCCCGCGGTCGCTCGCGCTGCCGGGCGACCTCGCCGGGTTCGCGGTGAGCCTCACCTGCGAGCGCTTCCCGGCCACCGGCGCGCACGAGGAAGGCACCCACCGCGTCGCGGGCTACCGCCTGGTGGCGACCGCGAGCTGGGGGGCGCCCGGCGCGGCCGAGCGCGTGGAGCGCAGCATCGAGGCACGTGTGACCCGGTGCAAGAATCCGAACGCGACGGGGCCCGACCATGCGTGCTGAGCGCGCCCGACTGCCGCGTCCGATCGACTGGCTGGCCTGCCTGCTGGCGCTGCTGGCGATCGCCTGGGTGACGCCGGCCGACGCGGGCACGTACTCGTCTTCCTGGGTGCCGTTCAACTGGGTGTCGTCCGGCAAGGCGGTCGACGTCGTCTGGACCGGAACGTCGTCGACGCCCCAATGCACCGGACCCTGGGCGCCGGCCGACGACGACATCACCGCGGAGATTCCGCTGGGGTTCACGTTCCCGTACGGCAACGCGAACTACACGAGCGTCCGGATCATGACGAACGGGCGATTGCAGTTCAACAACACCTGGTGCGACTACGGCGCGTGGGCGACGACGCCGCGCACCTATCCGCTCGGATACCCGAACAAGAGCGTCGAGCGCACGATGCGGGTCTATGGTGCCGACCTCGATCCGTCCGTGGGCGGCAGGGTCACGTGGGAACAGGGCGGCTCCAGTCCCAACCGCTACTTCGCCGTCACCTGGGAGCGCGTCCCCGAGTACGACTACAAGGACAGCGCGTTCACGATGCAGATCGTGCTGTACGAGAATGGCAGCTTCCTTTACCAGTACGGACCGATGGTGAACACGTCGGGCGGCATCGCCCAGGTCGGCTGGCAGGTCAACACCGGCGACTACGACACGATCCCCGTCAAGGACCCCGCCGCACTCGAGAAGTCCGCCATCCTGTTCTCGGTGCCGACGCCGACCGTGTCGCTCGGCCGCTTCAACGCCTTCGACACGACGACGGCGTCGGGCGCGCTCTCCGGCTTCATCCGCACCAAAGTGGCCGGCCAGAAGTTCGACCTGTCCATCGTCGCCCTCAATTCGACCCTCACCAGCTACCTGGCATCGTCGATCGCCGGCATCACGGTGCAGCTGGTGGACGCCACCAACGACTCGGGCGGCTTCGTCTCGGGCACCAACTGCCGCACGAGCTGGCCCGTGATCGCCACCATCAGCACCACCTTCAGGCTGGCGGCGGGCGATGGCGGGCGCAAGACACTTGCGTTCGCCTATGCCGGCGTCACGCGCGAGGCCCGGGTGCGCGTCAGTGCGACAGTCGGCGGCACCACCCTCACCGGCTGCAGCACCGACGGCTTCGCGATCCGACCCGCCGCGTTGTCCGCGCCGCTGGCCACCGACGCCGACTGGCTCACGGCGGGCACCGCGCGCACGCTGAACAATGGTGCGGCGTCGGGCGGCGTCGTGCACCGCGCAGGCCGGCCGTTCCGCATCTCGACCAGCGCGCTCGATGCGTCGGGGGCGGTGACCGGCGGCTACACCAACGTCCCGGCGCTGCAGTTCGCCGGCTGCGTGCTGCCGGCCGCGTGCACCACGGCCGACGTCACGAGCCTGAGCGCTGCGCTCGTCACCAGCGCCGGGGTGGCGGCGTCGAACGCGGCCAGCTACGCCGAGGTCGGCGCCTTCAGCGCCCGCGCCGAAGACCTCGCGTTCGCGGCGATCGACGCCACCGACGGCAGCACCCTGGCCGAGCGGATGATTCTGTCGCCTTCCGCGACGATCGGCCGCTTCGTGCCCGATGCCTTCGTGCTGGCGTCGACCAACACGCCCGAGCTGGCCCCCGGTCAGGGCACCGCCTGCACCGGCAGCGCGTCGTCGAACTTCACCTGGGTGGGGCAGCCGTTCGGCTGGGCGACCGCGCCGACGGTGCGCATCACCGCGCAGAACGCGGCCGGTGCGACCGTGCAGCAGTACACCGGCACCCTGAACAAGCTGACGGCGTCGGCCGTGCTGCTGAACTGGAGCAGCAATGCGCCCGCGGCGGCCGCGCTGGGGGTGACCGGTCAGACGCTGACGCTGACGGCGGCGGGCGCCGGGATCGTGAACGCGGCATTCGGCACGGGTGCGCGCTTCGCGTTCGCCCGGCCCACGGCGCCGGTCGCGCCATTCAATGCCGTGACGGCGCTGACGGTCACGCTGTCGGACGCCAGCGAGACCGGGGTCACCGGAAACGGCACGCTGTCGGCCGTCGCGCCCCTGGTGCTCAACGGCGGCGGCGCGGGCATCGCGTTCACCGGCGGCAACGCCAATGGCGCGAACCTGGTCGGCTACGGCCGGCTGCAGATCACCAGCGCCTATGGCGACAGCCGGCGCGAGCTGCTGGTGCCGTACGAGACGCAGATGTGGAGCGGCAGCGCCTGGTACCGCAACCATCGCGACAGCTGCCTGGCGCCCGCGGCGACCGCGGTGCAGATGACCAACTGGGCGGCGGGCTTCACGGCCTGCAGCGTGTCGGTGGCGTCGGTGGGCGCGGTCAGCCGCGGCCGCGGGCTGATCCGGATCAGCCCGCCCGCGGGGGGCGGCCAGGGCACCGTCGACCTGGTGCTGCGCGCCTCGGGCGCCGGCGGCACCGCGTGCATCGGCGGCGCCGCGGTGGCCACCACGAATGCCGACCTGCCCTGGCTGCTGGGACCGTGGACCAGTGCGCCCGACTACACCAGCAACCCGCTCGCCCGCGCGATCTTCGGGCGGCTGCGCGTCAGCGACGTGGTGCGGCGGGAGCGCTTCTGACGCCGGCGTGACGTTTCGAGGGCGCCAGGCGTGACGCCTGGCCGCCTCAGTTCAGTGCGGCGATGCGCTCGCGTGCATAGTCGACGGCGGCGGCGCGCAGTCCGCCGACGCTCACGGCGCGCTCGTAGGCGAGGCGCGCGTCGACGGCGCGTGCGTCGCCTTCCAGTGCGATCGCCAGGGCGAGCCACCAGTCGGCGCGCTGCGGCGACTGCTTCAGCGCCTTCGTCCAGTGCGCGATCGACTCGCGTTCACGCTTGAGCTTGACCAGCACGCCCGCGAGCATCGCCTCGAGTTCGGGCGGGCTGCGGTCGTGCGCGGCGGCGGTGAGGATGCGCAGTGCGCTCTGCAGGTCGTCCCGGCGGATCGCGATCTGCGCGGCGAGCTGGGCGAACTGCGCATGGCGCGGCTCGGCGCGCAGACCCTCCTCCAGCACCAGCAGTGCGGCATCCCATTCCCGCCGGTCGATCAGCATCGCGGCCAGCGCCTGGCGCGCGGCGGCGTGCGTGGCGTCGTCCGCCAGCACCGTGCGCAGCCCCTGAGCGGCGCCCTCGAGGTCGCCCGCGTTGTATCGGCCGATCGCGGCGCGGTAGGCGGTCTCGGCGCGCGTCAGCAGGGTCGGTGCGCGGCTGTGGCGCTCGATGCTGACGGGGCCGGGGGCAGGGTCGGGCGTCTGCGCAGCCGCGGTGCGCGGCGACGGCAGGCTTGCAGTGGCGGGTGCCACCGACTGGGCCGGCGCCGTCTGCGCGGAGGCGGTGTCCTTCGCGGGAGCGGCCGGCGCCGGCAGGCGGCGCTCGCTCACCGAATGCGCCTGGGGGGCCGCGTCGAACAGACGCAGCCGGCTGGATGCAGGGTCGCGCTCGACGGCCGCATGACCGTCGTCTGCTGCAGATGCCCGGGCAGTCGTCACCGGGGGCATCACGGTGCGGGTTCCGGTCGCCGGTGCGGACGGGGACGTCGCAGCCGCAGCCGGCGTCGAGCGCGCAGCCGGCATCGGGACCGCAGCAGGCGTCGAGACCGCAACTGGCGTCGGGACCGCAGCAGGCCTCGAGACTGCAGCTGCTTCCGGCGTCCCAGCCGGTGTCGCAGTTGCAGTCGCAGCCGACGCCATCACGCCCTGGACCGAGTGCGACGGCGTCGCCGTCCCGCGCGGCACGACGGCAGCACCGCGATCGGCGCCCGCGTCGTTGGCATCGTGGCGCGTCCAGTAGTGCGCGCCCGCCACCGCGCTCATCAGCACGGTGACGCTGGCCAGGGCCACCGGCAGGCGTCGGCGCCAGGCCGATGGCGGAGCCACCGGCGCCAGGCCGGCGGGCAGGGCGGCCGCGGTGGGCTGCGCGCGCCGCTCGTCCAGATCCTGCAGCATCAGGTTGATCACGCTCATGACCGGTCTCCTCGGATCGGGCGCTTCACGCCAGCGCGCGGGCCGCAGCCATCACGCCGGTGCCGGCCCAGCTCGGCAGGGCGAACAGGTGCGCGTTGCGGGCATCCTCGGTGTCGCGCGCGGCCAGCCAGGCCTCGTGCACGCTCACCTGCGGCAGTCCCCGGCCGAAGGCGACCATCAGCGCCTTGTTGGCCATGATGTTGAGCAGCCGCGGCACGCCCTCGGAGGCCAGATGCAGGGCGGCAGCGGCCTGGGGCGCGAACATGCGCGTGCCCTGGTGCCCGGCGACGCGCATGCGGTGCTCCAGATAGGCGGCGACCTCGACTTCGGTCATCGCGCGCATGCGGTAGCTGAAGCCGATCCGCTGGCGCAGCTGACGCACCGATTCCTTGGCCAGCTTGCGGTCGAGCTCGGGCTGGCCGAACAGCACCAGCTGCATCAGCTTCGACTTCTCGGTCTCGAGGTTCGACAGCAGCCGCAGGATCTCCAGGCTGGGCAGGGGGATCGTCTGCGCCTCGTCCAGGCAGATCACCACCGGACGGCCGGCACGGCCATGCTCGATCATCGCCTGTTCGATGCGGGTGCGGATCTCGAACTCGCTGGCCCGCGGCGACACCGGCAGGCGCAGCTCGTGGGCCAGCGTCAGCAGCAGCCCGCGCGGCTTCATCGAGGGGTTCGGCACGTAGGCGGTCACCGTGCCCGGCGGCAGGCACGACAGGAAGCGGCGGCACAGCAGCGTCTTGCCGGTGCCGACCTCGCCGACGACCTTGATGAACCCTTCGCCGTGGCGCTGGGCGACCAGCAGCACGTTGAGCGCGCGCTGATGCGAACGCGACCCGAAGGCGAAGGCCGTATCGGGGGTGATCGAGAAGGGGAACTCGCGCAGTCCGAAGTGCTTCAGGTACATGGTGGTCTCCGTCGGCGCCCGTCTGCCGGGCGGCACGCCGTGCGCCGCGGCAGGACGTGCGCGCGCGCCGTGCTCAGGGGCGCAGGATGCGTTCGATGCCGGGGTGCGAATAGCCCGACATGCGCTCGCGGGTGCGTGCGATGTCCTCGGCCCAGTCCTGCTCGGTCTTGATCACGGTGGGCTTGACCAGGATCACCAGCTCGCGTTTGGCGAAGCTGCGGGTGCGATTGCCGAACAGGTTGCCCACCACGGGCAGCTCGGACGTGCCCGGCAGCTGCGCGCGCGACTCGTTCTGCTCCTGGCTCATCAGGCCGCCGATGGCGACGATGTTGCCGTCGGGCACCCGCACGATGCTGTCGGTCTCGCTGATGCTGCTCGAGGCCAGCGGCAGCGAGTAGTTGCCCAGCGTGCCCAGGTTGATGTTCTTGTTGCGCTCGCTGACCACGCTCACCGACGGGTGCACGTGCAGGATGATCGCGTTGTTCTCGTCGATCTGCGGGGTCACGTCCAGCGCGATGCCCGAGAAGAACGGCTGCACCGTGATGTTGGGCGAGCTCGTGGCGGTGGCCCCCGCGGTGACCGTGCTGGTCGACACGTTCGTCACGAAGAAGTCGTCGGTCCCCACCTTCAGCACCGCCTTCTGGTTGTTGAGCGTGGCGATCCGCGGGCTCGACAGCACGTGCACCTGTCCCTGGTTCTCCAGGAACTGGATCAGCGACTGGAAGCTGCCGGTCTGGAACGCCATGCCGAAGATGCCGCCGGCGCCGCGGCCGGCCGCGGTGGCCACGCCGTTGCCCAGCAGCTGCGCGAGGTTGCCGCTGGTGCTGCGGTCCTGTCCGATCGCGCTGCTGTCGGCGCCCAGCGAGAAGCGGTGCCGGCCCGACGCGTCGAACGCGGCCCAGTTGATGCCGCTCTGGAAGCCGTCGCGCAGCGACACTTCGATGATCTTCGCCTCGAGCATCACCTGCCGCTCGATCGACACCTGCATCGCGCGCAGGAAGCCCTCGATCTGGCGCTGCTCGGCGGGCGTGGCCCGCACGACGATCACGCCCGACTGCGCGTTGACCACGACGGTGCGGCCGCCCTCGTTGCCGATGATCGTCTGCAGCGAGGTCGAGATGCCCGACCAGAAGTCCGATTCGGTGTGGGTGACCAGCCGGCTGGCTTCGACGCTGCGCGCCCCGGTGCCCGGCACGGCGCCGGGCAGGGGCAGGGCGCCCGGCAGCGCGCCGGGGGTCTGACCCGGTGCGGCGCCCGACACCAGGGTGCCCGAGCTCACGCGCACGTCCGACTGGCCCTGGCGCTTCATCGTCAGGTAGTTCACGCGGAAGATGCGCGTCTGCAGGCCCTGGGGCTGCACGTACACGCGCTTGCCGTCGATGCGGTACTCGTAGCCGTACAGCTCGCGCAGCGCCTCCAGCGCTTCGCGCACCGTCACGTCCTTCAGGTTGATCGTCACCTTGCCCGGCAGGTCGGGCGGCAGCAGCATGCTGTAGCGCGTGTCGGTGACGATCGCCATGAACACCTGCGCGGCGGGCGCATTCGTCACCGCCAGGTCGAAGCGCGGCTCGGGCAGCCAGGTCTTCGGCGTCTCGATCGGTGCGGGCGGCAGCAGCGCCTCGCGCACCGCCGCCGGCACGGGCGGGGGTGCCGGGCGGTCCGCGCGCGCCTGGAGCTGGTCGCCGATCGTGTTGAGCGCGGTGTTCGGCGGCGTCTGGTACGCGCAGCCGGCTGCGAGGGCGGCGACCACGATCGCGGCGCAGCGCAGGGCGCGGGCTCGTCGTGCGATGTTCATCATGATTCCTTGGCGGGCTGCTTCTTCGTGTTCTGCGCGGGGCTGCTGCGGGCCGCGTCGCGTGCCGGGCGCCTGTCGATCGAGGCGGCGGATGGGGTGTCGGCGTCGCGCGCGCCCGCGCGCATCCGATGCGTGGCCTCGGGCACGAGCGACAGGCGCATGCGCTTGCCGGCGGCGATCACGTCGGCGTGCACCGGACCGATCGCCACCAGGCGCACGTCTTCGAAGCGGTCGCCCACGCGCATCGTCCAGTCGTTGATCATCGCGACCGCCGGGCGTCCCGCCGGGCGCAGGATGGCGTGCAGCTGCAGGCTCGGCAGCGGCGCGTCGTCGTGTGCGCTGCCGGTGCCCCCCGGTGCGGCCGGGGCGGGCGTCGGCGCGATCAGTCCGGGCGGCGGGCGCGTCGGGTCGTCGGCGCGCACCGCACCGGCCGCGCCGGCGAGTGCCGCGGCGCAGACGCCGAGCGTCAGGCGGCGGGTCAGAGGGCGATCCATGCGCGCTCCATGCTCATCGTGTGCAGGGTCAGTTTCATCGTCACCGTCGGATGCCGTTCGACCCGCAGCTCGATCCGGCTCCACAGCACCTGCTTGGGCAGCTTCTCGATCGCCTTCAGATACGCGTGCAGGTCGCTCCAGGAGCCTTCGAGCTGCAGTTCGATGCCGTGGCGGTACAGGCCCGGCGACCCGGACGTGCCGGTCGTCCCCTTCGCCGCGATCGTCTGGACTGCCGGCGGCGTCGCCGGTGCGCCCGAGGCGTCGGCGCCCAGGGGCACCGTCTCGGGCGCGGACGAGCGCAGCGCCAGCAGGCGGATGCCCGGGTGCCTGCCCAGCAGACCTTCCAGAAGCCCGGCCATCTCGGTGGGCGCGACCATCGTGTTCGACACGGAGCCGATCGACACCTGTGCGCTGCGCATCTGCGCTTCGAGGCGGCGGATCTCGTCGCGGGCGAGCCGGTTCGGATCCGACGACGCGCCCAGCGCGCCCGCGCGTGCGGCGTCGGCGCGCGCCGCGTCGAGCTGCACCGTCAGCGCGCGGCTCGCGCGCCAGGTCGGCTCGCTCCACGCGCCGGCGACGGCCAGCGGCAGGCCGATCACGGCCAGCACGGCGATTGCCCATTGCTCGCGCATCGAGCGCTGTTCGTATGCGGTGCGCAGTCGTGTCCAGGCGTTCATGGCCGGGGGGCCTCCATCGCGGTGCGCTGCACGCCGTCGGCGCCCGACGAGTCGAGCCGGAACTCGGCGACGCGCTGCTGTCCGAACTCGCGCTCGCCGACCTCCAGGGTGGCGAAGCGGCGATCCCGGAACAGCGGTTCTTCGTTCAGCCGCTTCAGATACCGCGGCACCAGGTCGGTGGACAGCGCGCGTGCGCTCAGCGTCATGCGCGCGCTCGGCCATTCGGCAGAGAACCCCGTCAGCCACACGCCGTCGACGGTCTGTCTCGACAGCGCCTGGAAGTAGTCGGAAAAGCGTCCGGTCTGCAGCTGCGCCGCCTCCTGCAGGCGCGCGTTCGCATCGCCCAGCACGCGCAGCCGCCAGCGCGCCTGCTCGAGCTGACGGGCGACCGTGGCGTCGAGTGCCGGGGCACCGGCGCTGGCGCGCGCGAGCTGGGGGGCGAGGGCGGCGAGTTCGCTGCGCAGCCGGGTCCTCTGCAGATCGAGCAGCACACCGGCGGCGACGGCGATGGCCGTGGTCACGCAGGCGGCACCGACGACGGCGCCCAGCGGCAGCGTGCGCTGCCGGGCCGCCCGGTCGTCGGGCAGCAGGTTGACGAACTGGAATGCGGCGCGGCTCATGCCAGCGCCTCCGACCGCGCGCGCACTGCGGCGCCGATCGCCAGGCACGCGGTCAGGCTCGCGCCGGCGCGCGCCAGCAGTGCGGGGTCGCGCGCACTGCACACGCGCTCGATCTCCATCGTCGTCACGTTCGCGGCAAGGGCCGACTGCAGCCCCTCGACGAGGTCGGCGCTGCGCGGCTCGGCCAGCACCACCAGCCGGTCGATCTGCCCGGTGGCGTACTGGCGCTCGACATTGTCGAAGGTGCGCTGCAGCTCCAGCGCCAGGCGCTCGATCAGTTCGGCACGCCGCGCGGAGTCGTCGACGGCCTCGTGCAGTGCGACGGCCAGCGGGTCGAAGTGGCGCGCGGCGAACATGCCGTCGTCGCGGCTCACGGTGAGCAGTGCGTTGCGGCGGTCGATGCTCAGCATCGACACGGTGCGATTGGCCGGCGCCATCGCCGCGGCCAGATTGCGCTGCGCCAGCTCGACGACGTCGAGCGCGCGGATCGCGGCGCCGGCGCGCGTGAGCGGCGCGATCAGTGCGAAGGCCCGCTTGCGCCGCGTGACCACGGTCATCCACAGCCCGTGTTCCATGCTCTGGTTCTGCACTGGAGCCGCCACGCAGCCGATCACGGCTTCGGCCGCGGGGAAATCCAGGTCGTCCTTCAGGCGCCAGCGCAGCGCATCGGCACGCTCCGGCGGCGGCACCGGCAGACCCGGCATGAAGTGCAGGTGGTAGTCGGCGACCGGCATCAGCATCGCGCACGGCGCGCGGCGCGTGCCCAGCGCACGGGCCACGTCGGCCGAGCGTCGCGCGGGCTGCTCGCCCGTGCCCGACAGGATCTCGAGACGCGTCAGCTCGAGTGCGCCCTCGGCGTCGCAGGCCAGGTGCGCCGCGACGGTCGCGTCGGGGCCGCTGGCGAGGCCCCACCAGCCGCGCGTGCGGCCCAGCCCCAGGCGGCGCGCGATCGCACGCCACCGGCTGGCTTGAGGCTGTTCGTCTGTCTGCATCGGCGGTTGGTCGGTTGTGTTCGGACGCGCCAAGGTTCGCAGGAGCGCGGCGCGGCGTTCGTCGGAAAAAGGCGGGGAAGCCGGCCGTCTTCCGCCCGGCGGCGAGATGCGGCGGTTCAGCGCCCTTTTTCCGGCTTCAGTCCGGCCGCGGCGATGCCGACAATTCCGGCACAGCCCTCGTGACGGCCACCTGGGCGCCCGGCGTGTCCGGGCTCCGGGAGGCTGACAGGGGCGACCCGATCTGCGAACAAACGCTTGACCAACCAGAGGGCTCGGACATGAGCAAGGCGAAACAAGGTGGCTTCACGCTGGTGGAGCTGGTGGTGGTGATCGTGATCCTCGGCATCCTGGCCGCGGTCGCGCTGCCCCGGTTCATCGGACTGCAGGGCGACGCGCGGTATGCGAAGGGTCAGGCGATCCTGGGCAGCGTCAAGAGCGCCGCGTCCATCGCCCGGGCGGGTGCGCTCGTGCGCAGCCAGACCGGCGCGACCGGCACGGTCACCATGGAGGGCCTGTCGGTCGACCTCGTGTACGGCTACCCGGCGGCCACGGCCAACGGCATCGCCCGCGCGGCCAACCTGGACGCCACGGCCGACGCGCTGACGATCACGCACACCGTCGCGACGAAGACCACGACGATCCAGATCAACGGCGCCGGCACGCCCGCCAACTGCCAGATCACGTACGTGGAGGCTGCCGCCGCCGACGCCGCGCCGACGATCACGTTCAACGGCAGCGCGACCAACTGCGGCTGATCCCCGGCGGCTGATCCCCGCCGCGGCGGGCCGCGGGTGGAGGGTACTGTGTAAAATTCCAGTCCCTCCGCAAGGCCCGCCATGTCCAGTCTCCTCGCCAACCTGAACGAACCGCAGCTCGCGGCCGTCACGCTGCCGCCGCAGCATGCGCTGATCCTCGCGGGTGCGGGCAGCGGCAAGACGCGGGTGCTGACCACGCGCATCGCGTGGCTGATCTCCACGCATCAGGCCAGCCCGCACGGCGTGCTCGCCGTCACCTTCACCAACAAGGCGGCGCGCGAGATGCAGACGCGGCTGTCGGCGATGCTGCCGATCAATCCGCGCGGCATGTGGATCGGCACCTTCCACGGCCTGTGCAACCGGCTGCTGCGTGCGCACCACCGCGATGCCGGCCTGCCGCACGCCTTCCAGATCCTCGACTCGCAGGACCAGCTCGCGGCCATCAAGCGCCTGCTCAAGACGCTGAACGTCGACGACGAGAAGTTCCCGCCGCGCAACCTGCAGCACTTCATCAACGGCGCCAAGGAGGAAGGCCGGCGCGCCGCCGAGGTCGAGGCCTGGGACGACTACGGCCGGCGCTGCGTGGAGCTGTACGCCGCGTACGACGATCAGTGCCAGCGCGAAGGCGTGGTCGACTTCGCCGAGCTCCTGCTGCGCACCTACGAGCTGCTGTCGCGCAACCAGATCCTGCGCGAGCACTACCAGTTCCGCTTCCGCCACATCCTGGTCGACGAGTTCCAGGACACCAACGACCTGCAGTACAAGTGGCTGAAGCTGATGGCCGGCGGCGGCGCCTCGGTGTTCGCGGTCGGTGACGACGACCAGAGCATCTACGCGTTCCGCGGCGCCAACGTCGGCAACATGGCGGCGTTCGAGCGCGAGTTCCGCGTCACCAACCTGATCAAGCTCGAACAGAACTACCGCTCGCACGGCAACATCCTCACCTGCGCCAACGCGCTGATCGGTCACAACCGGCATCGCCTGGGCAAGAACCTCTGGACCGACGCCGGCGACGGCGAGCCCATCCGCGTGTACGAGGCGATGACCGACGGCCAGGAGGCGCAGTGGCTGGTCGAGGAGATCCGCGGGCTCGCGCGCGACGGTCACGCGCGCGCCGACATGGCGGTGCTGTACCGCTCCAATGCGCAGTCGCGGGTGCTCGAGCACGCACTGTTCTCGGCCGGTCTGCCGTACCGCGTCTACGGCGGTCTGCGCTTCTTCGAGCGTGCCGAGGTCAAGCACGCGCTGGCCTACCTGCGGCTGCTCGAGAACCCCAACGACGACGGCGCGTTCCTGCGCGTGGTCAACTTCCCGGCACGCGGCATCGGCGCGCGCTCGCTCGAGTCGCTGCAGGACGCCGCCCGCGCGCAGAACCTCAGTCTGTACGCGGCGGTCGAGACGCTCACCGGCGCCGCCGCCTCCAAGCTCGCGGCCTTCACCGGCATGATCGACCGGCTGCGCGGCGAGACCCGTGCGATGCCGCTGCCGCAGATGGTCGAGCACGTGGTCGAGCGCAGCGGCCTGATCCCGCACTACCAGTCCGAGAAGGAAGGCCAGGAGCGCATCGAGAACCTGCGCGAGCTGGTCAACGCCGCCGCGGCCTTCCTGTCCGAGGAGGGCCTCGGGCAGGACATGCCGGCCGACCTCGGCGTGAGCGCCGTGGCCATGCCGCAGACCGCCGGCGCGACGCTGGCGGGTGACGGCACGGTCGTCGATGCGGCCGGTGCGCCCGAGGGCGGTGCGCCGATGGCCGTGCAGGTCACGCCGCTGGCCGCGTTTCTTGCGCACGCCTCCCTCGAGGCCGGCGAGAACCAGGCGGGGGAGGGCGCCGACGCGGTGCAGCTGATGACGATCCACTCCGCCAAGGGCCTGGAGTTCGATTCGGTGTTCATCACCGGGCTCGAGGAGGGCCTGTTTCCGCACGAGAACGCGGTGACGGCGCCGGGGCGCGCCGGCGGCACGCCCGGCAAGGGCGCGCCCGAGGACGGCCTCGAGGAGGAGCGGCGGCTGATGTACGTGGCCATCACGCGGGCGCGCCAGCGCCTGTACCTGTCGTTCTCCCAGACGCGCATGCTGCACGGACAGACGCGCTACAGCTTGAAGTCGCGCTTCATCGACGAGCTGCCCGAGGCCACCCTGAAGTGGCTGACACCGCGCGTGCAGCCGCGCGCGGCGCCTTCGTGGAGCGAAGGGTTCGCTGGCGGGCGCGGCGACCCGGCGCGCGGGCAGGGCAGAGGCGGCGATGCCCGGCGCGGCGATGCGTGGCGCAACGACGGCTGGCGCGGCGCGGCCGAGGGCGGCGGACGCCGTGCGCCCGACTTCGGCGATACCGGCCGGCCCGACGCGCACGCGGCGCGCGCCGCCCAGCGCTTCGACCGCGGCATCGCGTTCCGCATCGGGCAGAACGTCGCCCACGCGCGCTTCGGCGAAGGCGTGATCGTCAACATCGAAGGCAGCGGCACCGACGCGCGCGTGCAGGTCAACTTCGGCCGCGAGGGCGTCAAGTGGCTGGCGCTGTCGGTGGCCAAGCTGCAGGCGGTGTAAGGGCCGCGCGCGCACCGGCGTCCCAGGACGGAGGCCGGCGCGCGGGTGTGCGATCCGGCAAGGGAGCTCTCCATGACCCTCGAATCCTGCGACGTCCTCGTCATCGGCGGCGGCATCGCCGGCGCGTCGATCGCCTACCGGCTCGCGCCGCATGCGCGCACCGTGCTGCTCGAGCGCGAACCGCAGCCCGGCTATCACAGCAGCGGGCGCTCGGCGGCGATGTTCATGGAGACGTACGGCTCGCCGCAGGTGCGCGCGCTCACCCGCGCGAGCCGCGCGTTCCTCGCGCAGCCGCCGGACGGGTTCGCCGCGCATCCGCTGCTGTCGCCGCGAACGGTGATGACCCTGGCCCGTGCGGACGAACTCGATGCGCTCGCCCGCACGTTCGACGATGTCGCCCCCATCTCGCCGGGCGCGCAGCGCATCACGATCGAGCAGGCGTGCGCGCGGGTGCCCATCCTGCGCCGTGACGCGTTCGCAGGTGCACTGATCGAACCGGCCGGGTGCGACATCGACACCCACGCGCTGCTGCAGGGCTTCCTGCGCGGCGTGCGCACGGCCGGCGGCGCCGTGCACTGCGACGCCGAGGTCACCGCCATCGCGCGTCAGGGCGCCGGCTGGCGCGTGCACACGGCGCGCGGCGCGTTCGACGCGGCGGTGCTCGTCAATGCGGCGGGCGCCTGGTGTGATCGCATCGCGGCGCTGGCGGGCGTGCGCGCGATCGGGCTGCAGCCGAAGCGGCGCGCGGCGTTCACCTTCAGCCCTGGGGACGGCGTCGACGTGCGCGGCTGGCCGATGTTCATGAGCATCGACGAATCGTGGTACGTGAAGCCCGACGCCGGCGTGCTGCTGGGATCGCCGGCCAATGCCGACCCCGCCGATCCGCAGGACGTGCAGCCCGAGGAACTCGACATCGCGATCGGCATCGACCGCATCGAGTCCGCGACCACCGTGCAGATCCGGCGCCCGCTGCGCACCTGGGCCGGCCTGCGCTCCTTCGTCGCCGACGGCGACCTCGTCGGCGGCTTCGCACCCGACGCGCCCGGCTTCTTCTGGGTGGCGGCGCAGGGCGGCTACGGCTTCCAGACCTGCGCCGCGATGAGCGAGGCCTGCGCGGCGCTGCTGCTGGGGCGGCCGATGTCGGAGCACCTGCAGCGCTTCGGCATCAACGCTGCCGTGCTGTCGCCGGGCCGCGCGACGCTGGCGCGTGCCTGACCGGCACCGCGGGCCGTTGGCGATGCACGGCGATCCGGCGCCATCCCCCGTTGTCGATGCGCGCATGCATCCGGGCGCTCATTCTGGCGTCGAGTTGCCGGCCCCGACCCGCGCGGCCGCCCTGGCCCGCATCGCCGCCATCGACCCCGACCGCTACGCGCGCACCCGCAACCACCTGCACGGCGCCGTCTCCGGGCTGTCGCCGTACCTGACCCATGGCCTCGTGTCGCTGCCCGAGGTGCTGGCCGGCGTGCGCGCGCGGCACGCCATCGGCGACCAGCACAAGTTCGTGTTCGAGCTCGGCTGGCGCGCGTACTTCCGGCACGTGTGGTCGCATCGCGCCGACGGCATCTTCACGTCGCTGCACCCGGGGCCGCTGCCCGACGAGGCCTATGCATGCGCGCTGCCGCCCGACCTCGCCGCCGGCCGCACGGGCGTGCCGGCGATCGACCGCGCTGTGCACGCGCTCCTCACGACCGGAACGCTGCACAACCACGCCCGCATGTGGCTGGCCAGCTACACGGTGCACCTGCGCAAGGTGCACTGGCGCACGGGCGCCGACTGGATGGTCGCGCACCTGCTCGACGGCGACCTGGCCAGCAACCACCTGAGCTGGCAGTGGGTGGCGGGCACCGCGAGCCACAAGCCGTACCTGTTCAATGCCGACAATGTGGCGCGCTTCGCGCCCGCCGACTGGCACAGCCCGGGCAGCGTGCTCGACGCGGGCTATGAAGCGATGGAGCGTCGCGCACGGACACGCGCGACGTTCGATGGCCTCGACGGCCATGACGGCCGCGACGGCCACGATCCCCGGTGTTGCGATCGCAACGCCGAACGTGTCGAGGAGCCCGCGTTGTACGAAGCCCCGCCGGCATGGCTCGCTGCCGTGCCGCCCGATCCGGCCGACGTGCGCGGATGCGACGCCTGGCTCGTGCATCCCTGGGCGCTCGGCGACGTGCCGTCCGACCTGCCGGCCGGCACGCGCGTGCTGGGCGTGTGTGTGTCCGAGTTCCACCGCGCCTGGCCGTGGAGCGCACGGCGGTGGTCGTTCGTCGGTGCGCGCATGGCCGCGCTCGCCCCGGTGCGCTGGGCCGGAACGGTCGACGCGATCGCCACCGCGCTGGCGACCGCCCGCAGCGTGCAGACGCTCGACGACCCCCACCTGTCGCCGTGGCTGAGACAATGGGCGCGGGTGCGCGCTGCACCCGCGCTGTTTCCCGAAGTGGATCGCCGCTGCGATTCCTTCTCGAAGTGGTGGTCGATCGTGCGAGGACCCGCATGAAGCTCGTCACCTGGAACGTGCAGTGGTTCTGCGGCCTCGACGGCCGCGTCGACGTCGCGCGCGTCGTCGATACGGCGCGGGCGATGACCGACTTCGACGTGCTGTGCCTGCAGGAGGTGGCCGTGGGCTACCCCGGGCTTGCCGGCGATGCGGGCTTCGATCAGCCGGCGCGCCTGGCGTCGCTGCTGCCGGGCTTCAGCGTGGTGTTCGGCGCGGCCACCGACGAACTCGGGCCCGATGGCGCGCGCCGCCAGTTCGGCAACCTGATCGCCACGCGTCTGCCCGTGCTGCAGGTGCGGCACCATCCGCTGCCGTGGCCGGCCGACCCCGCAGCCTCCTCGATGCCGCGCCTGTGCACCGTGGCCACGCTGGCCACCACGCAGGGTCCGGTGCGGGTGATGACCACGCACCTCGAGTACTTCTCGGGCCGGCAGCGCCACGCACAGGCGCAGGCGCTGCTGGCGCTGCACCGCGAGGCGTGTGCGCTGGCCGAGCATCCGCCGAAGCCGGTGCCCGACAGCGCCGGCGGCGCCCCCGAAGACACGCCGTTCGGACCCAAGCCGCACACCGCGCGGGCCATCCTGTGCGGGGACTTCAACTCCGGCCTCGCGCATCCGGAGTACGCGCTGCTGCAGTCCGACGGCGGACCGGGCGGCAGCCGCCTCGTCGACGCGTGGCGCGTCGCGCATCCCGACGTGCCGCACGCGCCCACCTTCCGCGTGTTCGACAAGCGCTACGGCAAGACGCCGACGGCGTTCGATTTCGTGTTCGTCAGCGAAGGGCTCGCGCCCTTCGTGCGGCGTGTGGCGGTGAACCTCGAGACGCGTGCGTCGGACCACCAGCCGGTGCTGCTGGAACTCGCCGACCCGCGGGCGCCAGGCGCGCGGGGCCGGGCCGGCCGCTGAACTCACTCGAGCCGGAACCCCAGCCGCGCGAGCGCCGCGCGCAAGGTGTGGCGGCCCATCAGCGCTTCGATGCCTTTCACCCGGGTGGCGGTCGGGGCGTTCCAGCCGGCGGTGGGCAGCGACTGCGACACCTGGAAGGCCTTGAACAGCTCGTCGTACTCGGCGATCGGAGCGCTCTGCGCGGCCACGTCGTAGCGCTCGTGGTGCACGATCGCGGGCTGTGCCAGCCGGGGCTTGATCGACGCGGGCTTCGACGGGTCCGGATGACCGATGCACATGCCGAACACCCCGAACGCATAGGGCGGCAGTCCGAACTCCTGCGCCACCTTCTCGGGCTGGTTGCGCAGCGCGCCGATGTAGACCGTGCCCAGACCCATGGACTCCGCTGCGGCCGCGACGTTCTGCGCCGCCAGCGCCGCATCCACGACGGCCACCAGGAACATCTCGAGGTAGTCGTTGGCTTCGTGCGCGACGCCCTGCGCCTGCGCGATCCGGTTCAGACGCGACAGGTCGGCGATGAATGCCAGGAACAGCGGCGCCTGCCGGATGTGAGCCTGTCCGCCGGCCCATTCGGCCAGCCGTGCCTTGCGCTCGGCGTCGCGCACCGCGATCACGCTCCATGCCTGCAGGTTCGACGAGCTGGCCGCCGACTGCGCCGCGGCCATCAGTCGTTCGAGCGTGCCCTCGGGCAGGGGGGTGTCGAGGTAGGCACGTACCGAGCGGTGCGTCATCAGGCTGGCCAGCACGGCGTTGCCATCGACCGGCATACCGTGCCGGGCGGTGCCGTAGCGCTGCTTCATCAGGTCGGAGAGGTCGGTCATTGCGTCGTCCTTCGGAGTTGACAGGTTCGGAGTCGAAAGATGCGGAGTCGAAAGATGCGGAGTGGAGAGATGCGGAGTGGAGAGATGCAGAGTTGAGAGCGGTTCATTCGCGCCCATGTCCCTGCGCACGATCGGGCTTCGGCGTTGCGCACGACCCGCTGAACCCCGCGCGCATCGGCTGCAGGGTCACGTGTCCGATGCCGAAGCGCGTGCGCAGTTCGGCTGCGGCGTGCTCGAAGAAGGCGTCGTCGGCACCACCGGCAGGCATCACGAGATGGGCGCTGAGCGCAGCGTCGGACGTACCGGTCGCCCACACGTGCAGGTCGTCCACGCGGGTGACGCCGGGCAGGGCCAGCAGACAGGTGCGCACCGCGTCGAGATCGATGTGCTCGGGCACGCCGTCGAACAGCAGGTGCAGCGACTGGCGGAACAGCGACCAGGTGCCCGCAACGATCACCAGCGCGATCAGCAGGCTGGCCACCGGATCGATCCAGGTCCAGCCGGCCCACAGGGTCAGCGCACCCGCCACCACCACGCCGGCCGACACCAGCGCGTCGGCGACCATGTGCAGGAAGGCGCCGCGCACGTTCAGGTCGTGGCTGCCGCGCATGAACAGCAGCGCGGTGACCGCGTTCACCACGATGCCCACGGCCGCGACCGCCATCACCGTCCCGCCCTCGGTGGGTTCGGGGGCGCGCAGGCGCAGCAGCGCTTCCCAGCCGAGCGAGCCCATCGCCACGAGCAGGATCACCGCGTTGACGAAGGCCGCCAGGATCGACGCGCGCTTCCAGCCCCACGTGTGACGCGCATCGGCCCGCAGCCGTCCCGCGGCCGCGCCGGCCCAGGCCAGCACCAGGCCGGCGACGTCGCTCAGGTTGTGCGCCGCGTCGGCCAGCAGGGCCAGCGAATCCACGCGCCAGCCGTACAGCGCCTCGATGGCAACGAACCCGAGGTTCAGTGCGATGCCGATCGCGAACGCACGGTCGAACGACGCGGGCGCGTGATGATGGTGGGCCCGCGCATGAGCATGCGTGTGAGCGTGCTCGTGCTCGTGCGCGTGCTCGTGCGCGTGCGGACCTGTGTCTGTATTCACCCCGCCGTCCCCGTGTCCGTGCCCGTGCCCGTGTCCGCCTCCGTGTTCCCGTCCCGGTCCCGGGCGATTTCCTTCGACATGACCATGACCATGGTCATGGTCATCCGGGCGTCCGCGCGGATCCGAGGTGGGCACACTCATGTCGCACTCCGTCCGATCCGTGGCTTCGGTGCGATCTGTGCGATCTGTGCGGTTTGCGCCATCCGTTTCATCCGACGGCGGCGGGCCGGAGGGAAGGTGGTCGGCCGGCTTCGCGCCTGGCAGCGTCGAGCCGCGGAACGTCGAGACGGGGCATGTCGAGACGGGGCATGTCGAGCCGGGGCACGTCGGGTCCGGTAGCGCCGAGCCGGGTGGATCTCGCGCCGGTCAGGCGTCGTCCGGGGTCAGCCGGCGGGCGGCCTGCGATCGCCGTCTCCGGGCGCGCGCTGGTCGGGATCGGCGGGCCGGTCGTCTCCGGGGACGTCCCGCTGGCCATCTTGCGGGCCATCGTGCGGGCCATCGCGCGGCGCCTCGTTCTGCGGCAGCGGTTCGAGTGCGTCTTCCGGCCCGGTGGCGACCGCGTCGCGGTACGTCGGCCAGAACGAGCAGTAGAGCGCGGTCAGGACGATCAGCGACATCGGCGACAGCACCAGCGAGATCAGCAGCGGCGCGTCGCCGAACAGCACCTTCAGCAGCTGGATGATCAGCGAGGCGATCAGTGCCGCCACGAACCAGGCGAGCGCGTACTGCACGAACGCCCATTTGTTGCGCATCACCGCGAAGAAGCTGAAGAACATCGCCTTGGGCGGGGCCACACCATGCCACGCGACGAAGAGCGGCGCGTACCACAGGCCCATCTGCACCGGCGTGTAGATCAGCAGGAACGACAGCGATGCCAGCAGCAGCGACGATTCCTTCAGCGACGGGTCGTCGGGCGTGCTCTGGCCGGTGGCGATCTTCAGCAGCGTGCCGTCGTCGGCCAGCGACGCGAAGCTCAGCGCCAGCAGCGTCGAGATCACGTTGACCAGGCCCAGCAGCAGCAGCGGGCGCCATGCGCGCGCGTTGCGGTCGCGGATGCCGGCGAACAGCATCTGCGGCGTGGGCATGCGGCCGTTGTCGGCGGCGCGCACGGCGTGCATCAGGCCGACGGCAAGCGTCGGTGTGACCAGCATCGGTGCGAACGGGCCCACCAGCGGCACCAGCGTGGTCACCATCAGCACCAGCAGATACAGGAAGGTGAGCGCCAGCATGGGGATCGGGAAGCGCCGCAGCAGCCTGAACCCTTCGGTCACCCAGCGCCGTCCGGCGGCGGCGGGAAGCTGCCGGATGTTCATGCCGCGGCCGGCAGCACGTGCCGTTCGTTGCGCCGCGCGCGCAGGATGCGCTCGAAGTGGTCGGGATCCTTGGGGGTGACCATCTCGGCGGGGCGCGGCAGGTGATAGTCGAACAGGCGCGACAGCCAGAAGCGCAGCGCGGCGGCGCGCAGCATCAGCGGCCAGGCACGGCGCTCGGCGGGCGCGAGCGGCCGCACGGCGAGATAGGCGCCCAGCATCGCGTCGAGCCGTTCGGGCACGAACGCGCCGGTGGCGTCGTCGATGCACCAGTCGTTGCAGGTCACGGCCAGGTCGAACAGCCAGGTGTCGTGGCCGGCGAAATAGAAGTCGATCACGCCGCCCAGGCGCGTGCCGTCGAAGAGCACGTTGTCGCGGAACAGGTCGGCATGCACGGCGCTGGCCGGCAGCGCGGCGTGGTCGGGCTGTGCAGCGAAGCGCTGCTGCACGGCGATCTCGTCGCGCAGCAGCGCGGCGGCGTCGGGGCGCAGGAACGGCAGCACGCGCGGGGTCGTTTCCACCCACCACGGCAGACCGCGCTGGTTGGGCAGGCGCCCCGGGTAGTCGGCCGCCGCCAGGTGCATGCGCGCCAGCAGTCCGCCCACCGCGGCGCAGTGCGGGGCCTGGGGATGCATGTCGGAGCGGCCCGACAGGCGGGTCACCAGTGCGGCGGGCTTGTCGTTCAGACGTCCCAGCGTGGCGCCGTCACGATTGGCGATCGGGTCGGGGCAGGGCACGCCGCGCGCGGCGAGATGCTTCATCAGACCCAGGTAATAGGGCAGCTGCTCGAAGGCCAGACGCTCGAACAGCGTCAGCACGTAGCGGCCGCGCTCGGTGTCGACGAAGAAATTGCTGTTCTCGATGCCCGATGGAATGCCCTCCAGCGCGAGGAGGCGGCCGCAGTCGTAACGGTCGAGCCAGGGCTCGAGCTGGGCGCGTGAAACCGGCGTGAAGACAGCCATGAGGACGTGGGGCGGGGAACGGTGATCGTGGATCGGTCGGCGGGTGCCAGACAGGCGAGAACCGCGCCGCGACTGTGCGCGCGAGGATAGCAGACACTGACCTCGACGGCCGGACGTCCCTACAGGTACAGCATCTGCTCGCGCTCGCTGGCGGTCGGCGCGAAGCCGCGCGCCTGGTAGAAGTCGAACACCGCCTCGACGGCGGCGGCCGGATCGTCGACGACCTTGATCAAATCGAGGTCTTCTGGCGAGATCAGTCCGTTGGCGACCAGCGCGTCGCGCATCCAGTCGAGCAGGCCGCCCCAGAACGCGCTGTCGATCAGGATGACCGGGATCGCACGGCCCATCTTCGTCTGGATCAGCGTCAGCACCTCGGCCAGCTCGTCGAGCGTGCCGAACCCGCCGGGCACCGCGATGAACGCCGACGCGTACTTGGCGAACGCCACCTTGCGGGCGAAGAAGTGCCGGAACGAGATCGCGATGTTCTGGTACGGGTTGCCCATCTGCTCGTGCGGCAGCTGGATGTTCAGCCCGACCGAAGGCGACGGGCCTTCGAAGGCGCCCTTGTTGGCGGCTTCCATGATGCCGGGGCCGCCGCCCGAGATGACGGCGAAGCCCGCGTCGGACAGCATGCGCCCGAGCTCGACGGTCAGTTCGTACCAGCGGTGGCCCGGCCGGATGCGGGCGCTGCCGAACACCGACACGGCCGGCCGGATCTCGGACAGCCGCTCAGTGGCTTCGACGAACTCTGAGATAATTCCCAGGATATGCCACGACTCGCGCGCCTTGATCGAAGTCGAGCGCTCCGGGCTTGGAATCGCGCGCAACGGAGGCACGTGCTTGGTGGTCTCGGACATGGCTGAACAAACGCTCCTGCTGGTCGACGGCTCGAGCTTCCTGTACCGCGCGTTCCACGCGCTGCCCGACCTGCGCAGCCCGCAGGGCGCGCCGACCGGCGCCGTCTATGGGGTGGTCGCGATGCTAAGGCGTCTGCGCACCGACGGCAAACTGACCGGCGGCGCCACCCATGGCGCCGTGGTCTTCGATGCGCCGGGCAAGACCTTCCGCGACGACTGGTTTCCCGAGTACAAGGCCAACCGCGCGGCGATGCCCGACGACCTGCGCTTGCAGATCCCGGTCATCCACGAACTGGTCCGTGCACTGGGCTGGCCGCTGCTGATGATCGACGGCATCGAGGCGGACGACGTGATCGGCACCCTGGCCGAGCAGGCGCACCGCATGAAGATGCGCACCGTCATCGCCACCGGCGACAAGGACCTGGCACAGCTGGTCGGCGACCACGTCACCCTGGTCAACACGATGACCGCCCGCGGCGGCCCGCCCGAGAAGCTCGATCGTGACGGCGTGATCGCCAAGTTCGGCGTGCCGCCCGAGCGCATCGTCGACTACCTGTCCCTGGTGGGAGACACGGTCGACAACGTGCCGGGCGTGGAGAAGGTGGGCCCGAAGACGGCGGTGAAGTGGCTGTCGCAGTACGACTCGCTCGACGGTGTGATCGCCAACGCACCGAAGATCACCGGCGCGGTGGGCGAGAACCTGCGCCGCGCGCTCGACTGGCTGCCCACCGCGCGCCGGCTCGTCACGGTCAAGACCGACTGCGATCTGAGCGCGCACCTCGAGTCCATCGATGCCTCGCTCGATCTGCGCGCCGAGGATCCGTCGGCGCTGCGTCCGCTGTTCGAGCAGTGCGGCTTTCGGACCTGGCTGCGGGAAGTGGGCGGCGGTCCGGGCGGCGCGGGTGCAGCGGCCGGACCGGAGGCATCGGCCGGGCCCGGGGGATCGGCCGTGGCGGGCGAGGGCAGCCAGGCCGGGGCGACGTCCGGGCGCCTCGACGCGGATGCCCAGGGCGCGACGGCGGGCGGCAGCGCCCTGGTGATCGCCTACGAGACCGTGCTCACCGATGCGCAGCTCGACGCGTGGCTGGCCCGTATCTCCGAGGCGGAGCTCACCGCGCTCGACACCGAAACCACTTCGCTCGACCCGATGGCGGCAGAGATCGTCGGCATCTCGCTGTCGGTCGAGCCGGGGCGCGCCTGCTACATCCCGGTCGCGCACGTGTACGCGGGCGCGCCCGACCAGCTCGCGCGCGATCACGTGCTGGCCCGGATGCGTCCGTGGCTGGAGAGCCCGCGGCACGCCAAGGTGGGGCAGAACCTCAAGTACGACACGCACGTGTTCGAGAACCACGGCATCCGCCTGGCGGGCGTGGCGCACGACACCCTGCTGCAGTCGTACGTGCTCGAGGCGCATCGCACCCACGATCTCGGCGCGCTCGCGTCGCGTCATCTGAACCGCGCCAGCATTCCCTACGAACAGGTGGCGGGCAAGGGCGCCAGCCAGATCGGCTTCGAGCAGGTGGCGATCGAGCAGGCCGGACAGTACGCGTCCGAAGATGCCGATCTGACCCTGCATCTGCACCGCACGCTGCACCCGCGCATCGCGGTCGAGCCCAGGCTCGACTACGTGTACCGCGAGATCGAGATGCCGTCGTCGCGCGTGCTGCAGCGCATGGAGCGCAACGGGGTGCTGGTCGACGCGCGGCGGCTCGAGGTGCAGTCCGACGAACTCGGCCGCAAGATGCTCGAGATCGAAGCGCGTGCGTACGAGGCCGCCGGCCAGCCGTTCAACCTGAACTCACCCAAGCAGCTGGGCGAGATCCTGTTCCAGCGCCTGGGGCTGCCGGTGGTGAAGAAGACCGCCAGCGGCGCCCCCTCCACCGACGAGGAAGTGCTGGCCAAGCTGGCCGAGGACTATCCGCTGCCGAAGATCGTGCTCGACTACCGCAGCCTGTCGAAGCTGAAGTCCACGTACACCGACAAGCTGCCGCGCATGGTGAATCCGCGCACCGGGCGCGTGCACACCAGCTATTCGCAGGCGGTGGCGGTGACGGGCCGCCTGGCGTCCAGCGACCCCAACCTGCAGAACATCCCGGTGCGCACGCCCGAGGGCCGGCGCATCCGCGAAGCCTTCGTCGCGCCGCCCGGCGCGCAGATCGTCTCGGCCGACTACTCGCAGATCGAGCTGCGCATCATGGCGCACATCTCGGGTGACGAAGGCCTCACGCGCGCGTTCGCGCAGGGGCTCGACGTGCACCGTGCCACCGCCGGCGAGATCTTCGGCGTGGCGCCCGACGAGGTCACCAGCGAACAGCGCCGCTACGCGAAGGTGATCAACTTCGGGCTCATCTACGGCATGAGCGCCTGGGGCCTGGCGTCCAACCTGGGCATCGAGCGCGACGCCGCGCGCACCTACATCGACCGCTACTTCGCGCGCTACCCCAAGGTGCGTGCGTACATGGACCGCACGCGCGAGCTGGCCCGCAGCCAGGGCTACGTCGAGACCGTGTTCGGTCGCCGCCTGTGGCTGGCCGAGATCAACAGCCCGAGCGGCCCGCGCCGACAGGGCGCCGAGCGCGCCGCGATCAACGCGCCCATGCAGGGCACGGCCGCCGACCTGATCAAGCTGGCGATGATCCGCGTGCAGGGCTGGCTCGAGGCGCAGCGGATGAAGTCGCTGCTGATCATGCAGGTGCACGACGAGCTCGTGCTCGAGGTGCCGGACGACGAGCTCGATGCGGTGCGTGCCGAGCTGCCCGGCATGATGACTTCGGTGGCCGCGCTCGACGTGCCGCTGGAGGTGGCCGTAGGCGCAGGGGCGGACTGGGACAAGGCGCACTGATCGCTTACCCGGCGCACGGATCACGCCGGCTGCGCTAGGCTATACTGCCCACTCACGCAACCCGGTTGCATCATCCCGGTGCGTTCGTCCGGGTGTACCCGCCGATCCCGCTCCTCGACCCCGCACCGTGACCCTTTCCCTGATCCTCGTCGCCACCTTCGTGTCCGGTGTGCTGAGCCTGGGCGCGGCAGCCTGGCTGTCGATGTCGGTGCTGACGGCGTCGGTCCAGCGCCTGGTCAGCCTGTCGGCCGGCATGCTGCTCGGCACGGCGGTGCTGCACCTGATGCCCGAGGCCTTCGAGTCCGGCGCCGACCTGCACGCGCTGTGCGCAACGCTGCTGTTCGGACTGGTGGCGTTCTTCGTGCTCGAGAAGTTCGACGTGATGCGCCACAGCCATCACTACGAGGGCGACGGCCACGGCCATCACCACGGGCACGACCGCGAGGAGGCCGGCTCCGGCGGGCTGCTGATCCTGGTCGGCGATGCGATCCACAACTTCGCCGACGGCATCCTCATCGCGGCCGCCTTCCTGGTCGACCTCCGGCTGGGCCTGCTCACCACGGCCGCCATCGCCGCGCACGAGCTGCCGCAGGAGATCGGCGACTTCATCGTGCTGCTCAATGCCGGCTACACCCGGCGCCGGGCGCTCTTCTACAACACGCTGTCGAGCCTGTCGGCGGTGGTGGGCGGGGCGGTGGGCTACTTTGCGCTCGAAGCCGGCCAGCAGCTGGTGCCCTATGTGCTGATGCTGGCCACGGCCAGCTTCGTCTACATCGCACTGGCCGACCTCGTCCCCGACCTGCACCGGCAGAGTCGCACCCGCCGCAGCGAGGCTGCGCGCCAGCTGGTGATGATGCTGGCGGGCATCGCGATCATCGCCGCACTGACCGCGCAGGTGCACCAGCACTGATCCGCGTGCCTGCGGCGGAATAGAGTGCGCCGCTGTGCCGTTCCTGCATCGTGCGCACGCGATCCTCGCGGCGCCCACGCCGGCATGGGACAATTCCATGTCGATATCATGGTCTTGTGCCGATGCCCGCTGCCGCAGCACCCGTCCGCCCGTTCCGCCTGACGCGCTGGTTCGCCCTGGCCAGTCTCGGGTCGATCGCGCTGCTGGCCGTCGTGTCGGCCACGCTGCTGTCACGGTTCATGGCCGAGCGCATGCTGCACCGCACAGGCGAAGTCACGGCCGAGTTCGTCCAGAGCCTCATCCGGATCCACGACGGCACCCGGTTCTTCGTGCCGGGCGCGGCACGCGAGGCGCCCGCGGTGTTCGATGCGCAGCGTCTGGACGAGATCGAGCGCATCTTCGGCCAGGTCGCCCGCATGCCCGACGTCCTGCACTGCAATCTGTACGACGCCGAGCGGCGCGTGGTCTGGTCGACCAACCGTGACGCCATCGGCCGCACGCTGCCATTCAACCCCGAACTCGCCGAAGCGCTGGCCGGAGAACTGGTCGTGGAGAGCGACCTGCTCAACCCGGCCAACTACATCAAACCGGAGCACGTGTTCCTCAAGGGGCGCACCGCGCATCCGGTCGAGAACTACATCCCCGTCGTCGACGGTGCACAGCGCGTGGTCGGCGTGGTGGAGCTCTACATGTCGCCGAAGTCGCTGTTCGAGGACGTGCAGCGGCTCACCCAGGTGATCTGGCTGGCGTCGGCGGGCGCCAGCGCCTTCCTGTTCCTCGTGCTGCTCGGGCTGGTGCGGCGCGCCGATGCGCTGATCCGCGTGCAGCAGGGGCGGCTGGTCGCGTCGGAATCGATGGCCGCGGTGGGCGAGATGGCGTCGGCGGTCGCGCACGGCATCCGCAACCCGCTGGCGGGCATCCGCTCGTCCGCCGAGCTGATCTCGGTGGACGCGGGGGCGGGCGGGTCGGCCGGGACGCCGCCCCACGTGGATCAGGCGATCGACATCATCCGGCAGGTCGATCGGCTGGAAGGCTGGGTGCGCCAGCTTCTGGCCTATGCCTATCAGGGCGGCCGTGCACTCGAGCCGGTCGACGTGAACGCCGTGATCCGCACGGCGCTGTCGGGATTCGAGGACGACCTGCCCGCGCACGGCATCACCCTCGAGCTCGACCTCGCGTCCGCGCTGCCGACCATCGCCGGCGAGCCCGATTCGCTGGAGCATGTGTTCGTGAACCTGGTCGCCAACGCCATCGACGCGATGCCCGACGGCGGGCGACTCGCACTGTCCACGCGCGAAGCGCCCGATCGCCGGTCGATCGAGGCGCGGGTGCGCGACACCGGCATCGGCATGTCGCGCGAGCGGCTTGCCCGCATCTTCGTGCCGTTCCACACCACCAAGCGCACCGGCCTGGGCGTGGGCACGCCCCTGGTCAAGCGTACGGTGGAGCGGCTCGGCGGCCGCATCGACGTGACCAGCAAGCCCGGCGCCGGCACCGAGTTCGTGTTGTCCTTTCCCAAGGCCTGATCCCCGCGATGAGCTACGGCGTACTCCTGATCGAAGACGAAGAGCTGCTCTCGAAGAACATCCGTCTGTACCTGCAGCGCTACGGCCACGAGGTGCAGGTGGCGGCGTCGGCCGAGGCCGGACTCGAACTGCTCGAGCAGTTCAAGCCCGACGCGGTGGTGCTGGACTTCAACCTGCCCGGCATCGACGGGCTGGAGGCGCTGGCCCGCATCCGCCGGCGCGATCCGAACGTGATCGTGGTGATGATGACCGGGCATGGCAGCGAGCAGGTCGCGGTCGATGCGATGAAGGCGGGCGCCTTCGACTACCTGACCAAACCGGTGGCGCTCGGCAAGCTCAAGCTGGTGCTCGACCGCGCGCTGCAGACGGGGCGCCGCGAGCAGGAGCTGTCGTGGTACCGCCGCCGCGAAGCTGCCGACAAGGGGCTCGCCGCCCTGGTGGGCGACTCGCCCGGCATGCGTGCGCTGCGCGCGCAGATCCGCCAGATCGTCGAGGCCGAGCGCAACCTGTCGGGTGAAGCGCCACCCGCGGTGCTGATCAATGGCGAGACCGGCACCGGCAAGGAGCTCGTCGCGCATGCCCTGCATTACGAGGGGCCGCGGGCGGACGGGCCGTTCGTGGAGATCAACTGCGCGACGATCCCGTCGCACCTGCTCGAGTCGGAGCTCTTCGGCCACGAACGCGGCGCGTTCACGGACGCGCGCGAGCGGCGCATCGGCCTGATCGAGGCGGCCGACGGCGGCACGCTGTTCCTCGACGAGGTGGGCGAGATCGACCCCGGCCTGCAGGTCAAGCTGCTCAAGCTGCTGGAGGACCGCAAGATCCGCCGTCTGGGCAGCGTGCGCGAGCAGCAGGTGTCGGTGCGCATCGTCGCGGCCACGAACCGCGACCTCGAGCAGATGGTGCGCGACGGGCGCTTCCGCGCCGACCTGTACTTCCGGCTGCGCATCCTGCAGGTGCTCACGCCGCCGCTGCGCGATCGCGCGGGCGACGTCGAGCTGCTCGCCGCGCACTTCCTGGAGCAGCAGCGTGCCCGCTACGGCAAGCCGCGCCTGACGCTGAGCGCCGACGCGCTCGACGCCCTGCGCGCGCATTCGTGGCCGGGCAACGTGCGCGAGCTGCGCAACGTGATCGAGCAGAGCGTGATCATGGCGCGCGGCGACGTGATCGAGGCGTCGCAGCTCATGCTGGCGCGCCTGGACCAGCCGTCCGCCCAGCCGGGCGTCGCCCCGACCGTTCCCCTGACGATGTCGGCCGGCGCCATCGGCGGCACCCTGCCCGAGATCGAGCGGCGCCTGATCCAGAAGGCGCTCGAGGCGGCGCGCTGGAACGTCTCGAAGGCCGCGCGCGACCTCGGCGTGTCGCGCGACACCCTGCGCTACCGGATGGAGAAGTTCTCGCTCCGGGCGCCGGAGTGAGCCGCAACGGGGCGGGCCGCCGGAGGGTTCCGCGTGCGCGGTCTTTGGAAGGGCGCGGGTGTTAGGATGTGCACATCCAAGCCAATCGACCCTCAGAGTTCGCCATGTCCACGACCGTGACCGTCCGACTCGAAGACGACATCAAGGATCGGCTCGACCGGCTGGCGAGCGCGACCCAGCGCAGCAAGTCGTTTCTCGCTGCCGAAGCGATCCGGGCGTTCGTCGAGAACAACGAATGGCAGATTGCCGAGACCGAGGCTGCGATCCGCGAGGCGGATGCGGGCGACTTCGCGAGCGAATCCGAGGTGTCCGCGCTGGCCGGCAAGTGGCGTGTGAATGCGCGTTAGGTGGCTGCGAACGGCACTGCGCAACCTGGACGACGAGGCCTCGTACATTGCCGCCGATGACCCGGCGGCGGCGCGACGAGTCGTGGAGCGGGTGCTCGTCGCGGTGGCCGCTCTTCGAACCCAGCCCGCGCTGGGCAGACCGGGGCGCGTCCCCGGCACGCGCGAACTCGTCGTGACGAAGACGCGCTACCTCGTTCCGTACCGGGTACGCCAAGACACCATCGAGATTCTGCGCGTGTATCACACGTCCCGTCGCCTGCCTGCGCGCTGGTGACGGGGCCGCGGCACCGGGCGGCGCCGGCGCCTTCGCGCCGTCAGGGATTCGGCCCCGTCGCCACCGGGCGGCCCGGATCCGACACCCACTCGCTCCACGAGCCCGCGTACAGCGCGCCCGTGTCCAGGCCCGCGTAGGCCATCGACAGCAGGTTGTGGCAGGCGCTCACGCCGGAGCCGCACTGGTGGATCACGTCGGCCGGCGCAACGCCGCCCAGGAAGGCGGCGAATTCCGCACGCAGCGCCTCTGCCGGCTTGAAGCGGCCGTCGGGGCGCAGGTTCACGCCGTACGGGCGGTTGACGGCGCCCGGGATGTGGCCGGCCACCGGGTCCAGCGGCTCGGTCTCGCCGCGGTAGCGCTCGGGGCCGCGCGCGTCGATCACCAGGCGCTTTCCGGTGCCCACGTTGACCAGCACGTCGTCGGCCGTCGCCGCCTGCGACAACGGGGCGCCGATGGTGAACCCGCCCGTGCGCGGCGCGGGTACTTCGCGTGTCACCGGAAAGCCCGCCTTGCGCCACGCGTCGATGCCGCCGTCGAGCACCGCCACCGCGCGATGCCCCAGCCAGCGGGCCAGCCACCACAGGCGCGCCGCATACAGACCGCCCGATGCGTCGTAACCGACCAGCTGCTTGCCGTTGTCGAGGCCCGCGGCACGCAGCTTCGCGGCCAGCGCATCGCGATCGGGCAGCGGATGCCGGCCGTTGCGGCCGTTCTTGGGCCCGGCCAGGTCGGTGTCCTGGCTGAGGAAGTATGCGCCGGGGATGTGGTCGGCCGCGTAGGCTTCGGGCCCGATCGCGGGATTCATCAGGTCGTGACGGCAGTCGATCACCACGCAGTGATCGATGGCCGCGGCCAGCTCTTCGGCCGACACCAGCGTCGTCCAGGACGTCATGGGGAACTCCTCGGGGTGGGGTGTTTGGAAGGGGAGGGCGTGACGGAGGACGTCGACGCGGCGACGCCGCTGAGCACGATCAGCGCGATGCCGGCCGCCTCGATCCACTCGAAGGTGTCGCCGAACCAGAACCAGCCGATCAGCGTGGCGAAGATCACGCCGGTGTACTGCAGGTTCGCGACGAACAGCGTGCGCCCCTGGCCGAACGAATAGGTCATCAGCAGCTGGCCCAATGCGGCCAGGGCACCGATCGACACGAGCAGCAGCACCTCGCGCAGCGTGGTCGTATGCCAGCCGCTGAACGACGCGATCGCGGCTCCGAACGCCAGGTTCACCAGCGAGAACCAGAACACCACGCGCCACTCGGGCTCGCCGACGCGGCCGAGCGTGCGCACCTGCAGATAGGCGACCGCGCTCAGCAGTCCCGAGAACAGGCCCAGCGCAAGATCGAACTCGCGACCGCGCTCGATGGTGGGGCGCAGGATCAGCAGCACGCCCGCGAAGCTGGCGACGATGGCAAGCGTGAGCCATCCGTGGCCGCCGCGCGCGGCGCCAGGGGCCGGCGGGCGCGCCATGTCGTGCGGATCCGCCCCCAGCCACCGCCAGCCCAGCCATGCGCCGAGCGGCGCGAGCAGCGCGATGAACAGTGGCGCCGTGTAGTTGAGCGTGACCGACGTCGCCAGCGGCAGCGTGCCCAGCGTCACGAACCAGCAGCCCAGCGCCAGCGTGCCCACCAGCGAGCGCGACAGCACCATGGCCAGGTGCGGCGAACCGGGCCGGGCCCCGCGCCACAGCATCCAGCCGCCCATCAGCACCGCGCCGGTCGCGCCGCGCCAGGCCACCACTTCCATGGCCGAGTGCTGGTCGGACACCAGCTTCACGAGCGCGCCCATGGCGGTGAACACCAGGGCTGCGACGAGCATGGCCAGCGCCTGCATCGC
>JAKOZZ010000010.1 GCA_029779755.1 Pseudomonadota bacterium | reverse complement strand
ACGCGTCTGTCGACCGAGCTCGGGCAGCCGGTGGTCGTCGAGAACAAGCCCGGTGCCAGCGGCATCCTCGGCACGGAACTCGCGGCGCGCGCGCCGGCCGACGGCCACACGCTGCTGGTCGGCAACATCTCGACGCTCGCGGTCAACGCCGCCACGTTCGCGAGGCTTCCGTACGACCCGCTGACCAGCTTCGTGCCGGTGTCGATGCTCGCGATCCAGCCGCTGGTCGTGGCCGTGCACCCCAAGGTGCAGGCGCGCACGCTGTCCGACCTGGTGCGGCTGGCCAAGGCCAACCCCGGCACGCTGTCGTACGGGTCCGCCGGAAGCTCCATCCATCTGGCCGTCGAGTTCTTCAATACGCTGGTCGGCGCGCAGATGAACCACGTGCCGTACAAGGGCAGCACGCCGGCGATCACCGACCTGGTCGGCGGGCAGATCGACGTGCTGTTCGACCCGTTCTCCAGCCTGTACCCGCAGGTGCAGGCGGGCAAGGTGCGCGGGCTCGCGGTCACGACGGCGAGCCGCTCGCAGGTGGCGCCCGACCTGCCCACCGTGATCGAGAGCGGGGTGGCCGGCTACGACGTCAGCTCGTGGCAGGGGCTGGTGGTGCCCGCCGGCACGCCCCAGGCCGCGATCGACCGCCTGCGCGCGGCGGTCGTCAAGGTGCTCGCACAGCCGGAGGTGAAGGAGGCGTTCGCCAAGCAGGGCGCTCAGGCCTCGCCCACCTCGCCGGAGCAGTTGCAACAGTACGTGCGCGCCGAGGTGGCGCGCTGGAAGAAGGTTGCGACCGATGCGGGAGTCAAGCCGCAGTAGCGCAGGCGTACGGCCCACGGCCCGTGGCCCCCTGAGGGGGGCCGTCGTCGGCGCGGTGCTCGCCGCCGCGCTCGCCGTCACCCCGGCGACCGTTGCCGCTGCCGACATCGACTGGATCCGCGTCGGCGATTTCGATATCGCGCGCACCGAGACCACCGTCGCGCAGTTCCGCCGCTTCGTCGCGGCCACCGGCACGGTCACGGCCGCCGAGCGGGCGGGCGGCGGATCGGTCTACGAGAACGGCTGGGTGCGCAAGCCCGGCTGGACCTGGCGCGCCCCCTTCGGAAGCCCGCCCGCCGACGACGAGCCCGCGGTGCACGTCAGCTGGCACGAGGCCCAGGCCTTCTGCCGCTGGGCCGGCGGCGCACTGCCGACCGACCGGCAATGGACCCGGGCGGCGTACGACGAGCAGCGCGCGCAGCCGCTCGCGCCCTTCGTCGCCGGGCGCAGCTACCCGTATCCGACCGGGGATGCCCCGACCGGTGCCCAGTGTCTGGATGACTGCGGGCCGGCGGCGCGGACGCGCGCCGTGCGCCATGGCGCCCGTCTGCTGCGCGGCGACGGCCATGCGCGGGCGGGTGCCGCGCCGGCCGGCGTCAACGGACTGCACGACATGGGCGGCAACGTCTGGGAGTGGGTCGACGCTCCGCAGGAGGCCGCCGGCGACGCCCCGCGCCTGACGCGCGGCGGATCGTGGTGGTACGGCGCCGCGCAGATGCAGCGCGCGCATCTCCAGGACAAGCCCGCCGACACGGCGGTCGTCTACATCGGCTTTCGCTGCGCGCGGGGCCGATGAGGCGGGCCCGGCCCGGCGCGTACGGCGGCGGCGTGTGCGCGGGCCGCACGTGCCGGGCTCCGGCGTTCAAGCGGCCGGACGGCGGCGCAGCAGGTACTTGTGGAAGCCGTCCATCACCAGCTCGCGGCGCTGGTTCAGCACCTCCGAGCGCATCGTCAGCACGCCGGTCGTGCGCCCGGGCACCAGTTCGCTGACGATCAGCACCGAGTACAGCGTGTCGCCCGAGTACACCGGCTTCAGGAAGCGGCTGCCCTGCTCCAGGAAGCCCTTCAGCGACTCCTCGACCATGTGCGGGAACATGCCCGCGCCCGCTGCGGTCTGGATCGCGATCTGGAAGCCGTGCGCGAGCAGGCCGGGGTGCCCGTGCTGGCGGCAGTGCTCCACGTCGTAGTGGATCGGATGGTTGTCGCCGCTGGCGAGCTGGAACGCCGCGAACAGCGCGTCGGTCATCGTGCGCGACGGCAGCGGGAAGCGCTCGCCGACGGTGAAGTCGTCGAACCAGCGTTGTTCGCACAGGCGGAAATCGGAGAAGTCCATGACAGTCCTCGTGGAAGTGGTGCAGGGGATGCATGGATTGTGCATGTCCCGGCGCGCGCGCGCCGGCGGCCTGCGGCCGCACGGTCCGAACGGCGTCCGCGCGGCATTGACGGGCTGCGCGGCACTGTGCCAGCATTCACGAAGATGAACATGTGTTCACATACGTGAACAAAAACGCAGGTCAGCGGATGTCGGTCAAGAGCGCGTTGCGCACGCTGCAGATCCTCGAGGTGTTCGCCGGCGCGGGCCGGCCGATGTCGCTGGGCGAGGTCGCCCGCGGCATCGACGCGCCGCGCTCGAGCTGCCTGGCGCTGCTCACCACGCTCAGCGAGCGCGGCTACGTGTACCGCGTGGGCGAGCCGCCGGGCTGGTATCCGACGCGCCGCTGGGCCGACCTGTCGCGCGCGGTGTCCGAGCACGACCCGGTCGCGCTGCACGTGCACGCCGCGCTCGAGCGGCTGCGCGACGCGTGCGGCGAGACCGCCATCGACGCGATGCTCGCCGGCGGCCGTTCGGTGTACGTCGACGTCGTCGAGTCGCACGAGATGGTGCGCTACACCGCGCGCGCCGGCGACAGCAAGCCGCTGCACCTGTCGGCGTCGGGCCGCGCGCAGCTCGCCGCGCTCGACGACGACGCCTGCCGCGCCGTCGTGGCGGCGCTGCCGTCGGCCGGCGTGCCGGGCGAGGCGCGGCTGAACCGGCGCGCGCTGCTCGAGACGGTCGCGCGCGACCGTGCGCGCGGCTGGTCGGTCAACCTGGGCGAGTTCCGGCCCGACGTGATCTCGGTCGCCGCGGGCTTCGCGCTTGGCGGCACCGCGCATTCGCTGTCGATCGCGGCGCCCTGGCATCGCATCGAGGCCCGGGTCGATGCGATCGGCCGCCTGCTGCTGGACGAGGCGAGGGCACTGGCCGACACGGTGGGATGACACACGGCGGCAGGTGCCGTCGACACAGCTTCAACGGTCCGGACGTTCCGGACGCCCCGGACGTTCCGGACACAACAGGAGTCGACACATGGCAGGACTTTACTTCGAGCAGTTCGAACCGGGCCGGGTGTTCCGTCACGCGGTCACGCGCACCGTCACCGAGATGGACAACACGCTCTTCTCGGTGATGACGCTGAACATGCAGCCGCTGCACCTGGACGCGCACTTCTCCGAGAAGACCGAGTTCGGCCAGCGGCTGGTCAACAGCCTGTTCACGCTGGGCCTGGTGATCGGCATCAGCGTGTCCGACACCACGCTGGGCACCACGATCGCCAACCTGGGCATGTCGGACGTGCGCTTCCCCAAGCCCGTGTTCCACGGCGACACGCTGCGCGTCGAGACTGAGGTGATCGCGGTGCGCGACAGCAAGTCGCGCCCCGAGGCCGGCGTGGTCGAGTTCGAGCACCGCGGCTACAACCACCGCGACGAGCTGATCTGCGTGTGCCGCCGCTCCGCCTTCATGAAGCGCGCGCCCAAGGGCGGCGACGCAGCATCCAACGCATCCTGACATCGACGCTACGAGGCACACCATGGATTTCTCGCTCACCAAGGAACAGGAAAGCATCCGCGAGTCGATCGAGCGCATCTGCCGCGACTTCGACGACAAGTACTGGCTGAACAAGGATCGCGAAGGCGGCTTCCCGAACGACTTCTTCGACGCGATGGCGGTCAACGGCTGGCTCGGCATCTGCATCCCGGAGGCCTACGGCGGCTCCGGGCTCGGCATCACCGAGGCGACCGTGATGATGCAGGCGATCGCCGAGTCGGGCGCGGGCATGTCGGGCGCGTCGGCGGTGCACATCAACATCTTCGGCCTGAACCCGGTGGTGGTGTTCGGCACCGAGGAGCAGAAGATGCGCATGCTGCCGCCGATGGCCGCCGGCAAGGTGAAGTCGTGCTTCGCCGTCACCGAGCCGAACACCGGCCTGAACACCACGCAGCTCAAGACGCGCGCGGTGCGCAAGGGCGACCGCTACGTGGTCGACGGCCAGAAGGTGTGGATCTCGACCGCGCAGGTCGCCGACAAGATCCTGCTGCTGGCGCGCACCACGCCGCTGGAGGACGTGAAGCGGCCCACCGAGGGGCTGAGCCTGTTCTATTCCGACTTCGACCGCACCCGCATCCGCGTGCACGAGATCGAGAAGATGGGCCGCAAGGTCGTCGACTCCAACGAGCTGTTCTTCGAAGGCTTCGAGATCCCGGTCGAGGACCGCATCGGCGAGGAGGGCAAGGGCTTCGAGTACATCCTGCACGGCATGAACCCGGAGCGCATCCTGATCGCCGCCGAAGCGGTGGGGCTGGGCAAGTGCGCGCTGGCCAAGGCCACGCAGTACGCGAAGGACCGCATCGTCTTCAACCGCCCGATCGGCCAGAACCAGGCGATCCAGCATCCGCTGGCCAAGAACTGGATGGAGCTGGAGGCTGCGCGCCTGATGACGATGTCGGCCGCCTGGCAGTACGACAACGGCCTGCCGTGCGGCGCGGCGGCCAACGCCGCCAAGTATCTGGCCGGCGAGGCCGGGTTCGACGCCTGCCAGCAGGCGGTGATGACGCACGGTGGCTTCGGCTACGCGAAGGAGTACCACGTCGAGCGCTACCTGCGCGAGATCATGGTGCCGCGCATCGCGCCGATCAGCCCGCAGCTGGTGCTGAGCTTCATCGCCGAGCGCGTGCTCGGCCTGCCCAAGTCGTACTGACGCCGCCCGCGCATCCGCACGCCATGCATGCCGGTCCGCCCGCGGGTCTGCTCGAGACGCAATGCGCCACCGCCAATGCGTGGCAGTGCGACTACAACCACCACCTGAACTTCCAGTTCTACTGCCGGGAGTTCGACCAGGCGGCGCGGCTGCTGGCCCTGCGGTTCGGCGCCGATCCCGACGGCCCGCTGCCGGTCACGCGGCACGTGCGCTTCCATGCCGAGCTGCTCGCGGGCGACATCTACCGGGTCGCCTCCGCGCGTCTCGTCGACGGTCCGCACGCCGGGTCGGTCGTGCACTGGATGAGCCATGCCGGCACCGGCAAGCTCGTGGCCACCGCGCTCGACGGCGGCGGGCCGGCGTTCGACTGCCCGCAGGTGCCCGAGGCGAGCGTCGCGGCGGCGCTGCCGCGCAGCGTCGACGTCGCCGAGGGGGCGCTGGCCTTCGCGCGCATGGGCCACGACGGCTGGCTGCCGACGACGCGCTGCTGGATCACGATGGACCGCTGCAGCGCGCGCGGCGAGCTCACCGAGCAGCACCTGACGGCGATCTTCGGCGACGCGGCCGGGCACGTGTGGGAGCGCGCCGGCGCCGGCGTGGTCTGGGTGCGCGAGAACGGGCTGGGCCGCATCGCGGTCGAGGCGAAGATCACGCACTTCGCGCCGGCCCGTGCGGGCGACGCCGTCGTGCTGCACTCGCGGGTGGGGCCGCGGCAGGGGCGCAGCGTGCTGCTGCAGCACCACCTGCACCGGCTCGCCGACGGCGCGCCGATCGCGCGGGCCGACGTCACCGCGCTGCTGATCGACATGAAGACCCGCAAGACGGTACCGTTGCCGGACTTCCGCGCGGAACACGCGCCCTGAACCGAGGGAGACACGCCCGATGATCACCGTTCTTCACGAGCAGCGCGAGACCGCGCTGCCGGATGCGCGCGCCGACGGCGAGGCGCTCTGGCTGCGCGCCGGCGACCTCGCCCGCGCCACCGGATGGGACTGGAAGCCCGAAGGGCTGTGCCGGGACGCGACGTGCGTGCCCGTGCCGCGCGCCCGCGCCTCCGAGCTGGTGCACGACGACGCGCTCGACGTCGCCGGCATGTGGCGCCACATGGGGCACCCGGTGGCGCACGACCGCACCGGCGAACACTGGGTGCTCGGCACCGGCGCGCAGGACCGTGCCGGCGCGCTGGCCGCGCTCGAGGCGCCCGACTTCGCGCTGCCCGACCTCGACGGCCGCATGCACCGGCTGTCCGACTACCGCGGCCAGCGGGTGTTCCTGGTCACCTGGGCGTCCTGGTGAGGGTGTCGCGCCGACCTGTCCGTGTGGCAGCCAGTGTTCGACGAGCTTCACACGCAGGGCTTCACAGTGCTGGCCGTGGCCATGGACACGCCGGAAGCGGCGCGCCCCTGGATCGAGGCCGCACGCCCCGCCTATCCGTGCCTGATCGACCGTGACCATCACCTGGCGGACCTGTACCACCTGGTGAACGTGCCGCAGGCGGTCTGGATCGACGAGTCCGGACGCATCGTGCGGCCGCCCGAGACCGCCGGCGCCACCGACGGCTTCCGGGTGATGGACCGCACCACGTTCACGATGCCGGAAGACGCCGCCGCCGAGCGGGCGCGGGTCCGGCAGGCCTACGTGGACGCGGTGCGCGACTGGGCGCGCAGGGGCGCGGTCAGCCGGCACGCGCTCGATCCGGCCCGGGCGGCCGCGCGCCTGCAGCCGCCGGCGCCCGGGATCGCGCAGGCGCACGCGCACTTCCGGCTCGGCCAGCACCTGCTGCGGCTGGGCCGCGAGGACGAGGCGCAGGCGCAGTTCGCCGAGGCGATCCGCCTGCATCCCGACTCCTGGGCGATGTGGCGGCAGGCGGCGCCCAAGGACGCACGCGGGCTGGCCAGCGGCGCAGCGTTCTGGGCGCGCGTCGACGCGCTGGGCGACCGCCCGTACTACCGGCCGGTCGAGCTCGACTGAGGCGGTCCGGCCCGGGATCGCGACCCCTTTATCATCGCGGTCTTGGTCCAACGCCTTCAATCCAGACCCACTCAGAGAGAACTCCCGATGCCCGCCTATCGCTCCAAGACCTCCACGGCCGGCCGCAACATGGCCGGCGCGCGCGCGCTGTGGCGTGCCACCGGCATGCAGGACGCCGACTTCGACAAGCCGATCGTGGCGGTGGTGAACTCGTTCACCCAGTTCGTGCCGGGGCACGTCCACCTGAAGGACCTCGGCCAGCTGGTGGCGCGCGAGATCGAGGCGGCCGGCGGCGTGGCCAAGGAGTTCAACACCATCGCGGTCGACGACGGCATCGCGATGGGCCACGACGGCATGCTCTATTCGCTGCCCTCGCGCGACCTGATCGCCGACAGCGTCGAGTACATGGTCAACGCGCACTGCGCCGATGCGATGGTGTGCATCTCCAACTGCGACAAGATCACCCCCGGCATGCTGATGGCGGCGATGCGCCTGAACATCCCGGTGGTGTTCGTGACCGGCGGCCCGATGGAGGCCGGCAAGACGCGCCTGGCCGTGCACAAGCTCGACCTGATCGACGCGATGGTGATGGCCGCCGACCCGAAGGTGTCCGACGAGACCGTCGCGGCCGTCGAGCGTTCGGCCTGCCCCACCTGCGGGTCGTGCTCGGGCATGTTCACCGCCAACTCGATGAACTGCCTGGCCGAGGCGCTGGGCCTGGCGCTGCCGGGCAACGGCACGGTGGTGGCCACGCACGCCGATCGCGAGGCGCTGTTCAAGCGCTCCGGCCATCTGATCGTGGAACTGGCCCGCCGCTACTACGAGCAGGACGACGCCACCGTGCTGCCGCGGTCGGTGGGCTTCAAGGCGTTCGAGAACGCGATGACGCTGGACATCGCGATGGGCGGCTCCACCAACACCATCCTGCACCTGCTGGCCATCGCGCGCGAAGCCGAGATCGACTTCACGATGAAGGACATCGACCGGCTGTCGCGCGTCGTGCCGCAGCTGTGCAAGGTGGCGCCCAACACGCAGAAGTACCACATCGAGGACGTGCACCGCGCCGGCGGCATCATGGCCATCCTGGGCGAGCTCGAGCGTGCCGGCAAGCTGCACACCGACGTGCCCACCGTGCACACGCCCACGCTGAAGCAGGCGATCGACGCGTGGGACATCATGCGCAATCCCACCGAGGCGGTGCAGACGTTCTATCGCGCGGGCCCGGCCGGCATCCCCACGCAGAAGGCGTTCAGCCAGAAGTCGCGCTGGCCGTCGCTGGACACCGACCGCGCCGAAGGCTGCATCCGCTCGATCGACCACGCGTTCTCGCAGGAAGGCGGGCTGGCCGTGCTGTCGGGCAACATCGCACCCGACGGCTGCGTGGTGAAGACCGCGGGCGTCGACGACGAGCTGCTGGTGTTCGAGGGCCCGGCGCACGTCACCGAGTCGCAGGACGAGGCGGTCGAGCACATCCTGGGCGACCAGGTGAAGGCCGGCGACATCGTGGTGGTGCGCTACGAAGGCCCCAAGGGCGGCCCCGGCATGCAGGAGATGCTGTACCCCACGTCGTACATCAAGTCCAAGGGCCTGGGCAAGGCGTGTGCGCTGCTCACCGACGGCCGTTTCTCCGGCGGCACCTCGGGCCTGTCGATCGGCCACGTGTCGCCCGAGGCGGCTGCGGGCGGCCCGATCGGCCTGGTGCGCGACGGCGACCGCATCCGCATCGACATCCCCAACCGCCGCATCGACGTGCTGGTGTCCGACGAGGAGCTGGCGCGCCGCCGCGCCGAGCAGCAGGCC
>JAKOZZ010000126.1 GCA_029779755.1 Pseudomonadota bacterium | reverse complement strand
CCGTCACCCGGTTCGAGGCGGCGGTGGCCGAGACGCTGGGCGGCGATCCGGCGCTCGCCGCCGCACTAGAATCGCGTCATCCGAACACCGCGTGACCCGGGAGAACACAGGTGCGATTGCTGGTGCTGTCCGATCTGCATGTCGAGCATGCCACCTTCGACCCGGCGGGCGTCGACGCCGACGTGGTGGTGCTCGCCGGCGACATCCACGCCGGTGACGAGGCGGTGCGGTGGGCGCGCCGCACCTTCCCCCGCCATCCGATCGTGCAGATCGCCGGCAACCACGAGTTCTACGACGGCGAGTACGACGCGGTGCTCGCGCACCTGCGTGCGCAGGCGCGCGCCGAAGGCGTGCACTTCCTGGAGAACGACGCGGTGACGATCGACGGTGTGCGCTTCCTCGGCTGCACGCTGTGGACCGATTTCCGCATCTACGAGGTGCCCGGCCGGCCGGTGCAGATCGACCGGGAACAGGCGATGATGAAGAACCTGCGCCTGCTGGCCGACTATCACGCGATCGACGTCGCCGATCCGCGCGGTGCCAACGGCCGCAGGCGTTTCTCGCCCCTCGACGCGGCCCGGCTGCATGATGTGTCGCGTGCGTGGCTCGAGCGGGCGCTGACGCCGCAGGCCGGCGTGGCCGGTCCCACGGTGGTGGTCAGTCACCATCTTCCGTGCTGGCGTTCGGTCTCGCCCGCCTTCGCCCGCGCGATGAGCAATGCGGCGTTCGTCAGCGACCTCGACACGCTCGTCGCGCGCTGCGACCTCTGGATCCACGGGCACACGCACTCGAGCCATCGCTACGCGGTCGACGGCGCGACCGTGGTGTGCAATCCGCGCGGCTATCCGCGCCATCTCAAGCCGGGCACCGCGCCGTCGGCCGCGGGGCCCGCCACCGACGTGACGGAGTTCGAGAACCCGGGGTTCGATCCCGGGCTCGTGGTGGCGGTGCCGGGCCGCGACTGAGCGCATCGCCGGGCGCCACCGCCCCGCCGCGCTACGCCGCCTCGCCGCCGCCCCGCCTCGCCGCCTCGCCGCCGCCTCGCCGTCGCCTCGCCGCGCCACGCCATCGCGGCTTCCCCGCCCTGCCGCCTGCGGCGGATTTCCTGCCGTCCGTCGGTGCGCGCCGCCGGCTGCCGACAACTGTGACGCTGTTCAGGGGACCATCACGTTCGAGCCGCCATAGTCGATGCACAGCGGAGGCGGTGGAGAAGATGCGATGAGTGGTGAATCCCTGGTTGAGACCTCGCGGATCCGGGACGCGGCGAGCTGCCGCGCTTGGCTCGCGCGCCTGTCGGCGGACGACGGCAGCAGGCTGTCGGCGGTCGACCGGCTGCTGCGCAGCCTGATGCGCTCCGACCAGGCGCCCGACCTGGTGCTGGAGATCGCGGAGCAGGCGCGCCCCGTCCACCTGGTCGAGCTCGGCGGTGTCATCGACCGTCTGGACACCGGCGTCTTCCCGATGAACGAGGCCGATCGCCGCCGCTTCCTCGCGGCGACCGAGAGCCTGCGTCTGGGACGCAACCTGTACAAGCAGCTGCACACGCGCCTCGTCGAGGACAGCGGCGTGTCGACGCGCTCGGTGATCCCCGGCACGGCGCCGTCGCTGCGGGCGGTGCTCCCGCTGGCGCGGGCGCTCGATTTCCAGTCGCGGCTGCTGGTCGCGCTGCAGCGCCTGCGCGTGACGGTCGACACCGAGGAGTGGGACGAACTGTGCGTGCTGGCGCGCCACCTGCGGGCCAGCACCTTCATCGACACCACGCTGCCGGACGAGACGCCGCTGCTGCGGCCTCTGACGGCCCGGGCGCTGTTCGTCTATCCGCTGCTGGTGCGGCTGGCGCGGCCCGAAGCCCGCACCTCGGCCGAGTTCGCGGTGGCAGCGCGCCTGGCGCGGCGCTGGTCCGGACGCGTGGGGTTCCGGCTGATGGAGGGTGCGGTGTCGCACGACGGCGGCCAGGGCCCGTCGCTGGCGATCAGCGAGCGCAATTCGGTGCGCCTGGTCACCCACCGTCTGAAGCGGCGCCTCGACGAACGGCGTGCCGAGGTCGACGCGCTGGGACGCAAGGGCGCGTCGCGCCTGCCCAAGGGCATGACGATCGAGTCGACGCAGCGCCTGCTCGCCGACCTCGACCAGGCGTGGATCGCGCCCGGCCTGGTGCCGCGCGTTCCGCTGGTGCGTCTGGGCGAGATGCGGCTGCGTTTCGGCTTTCCGCAGATCCAGGCGCCGCAGCCCCAGGGGCGCGCGGCTGCCGGATCCGACCGTCCGGTCGCCTGGCATTCGGCGGCCAGCCGCGCGTACATCTACGGGCGCTTCGAGCAGAACACGATCATCCGCATGGCGCTGGGCGACGAGCCCGTCGCCGACCCGCTGCTCGAATGGGCGGGTGGGGCGCGGCCTGCCGAGTGGGTGTCGATCGAGCGTCAGCAGTCGGTGTTCGACGTGACGTTTGCGACCGAGGGCCTGCGTCTGGGCAGCCTGGTGACCGTCGTGCTGTCGGCGCCGGCCGCCGACGCGAAGGCGCCGCTGCTGTCGCAGGGGGCCGCGTCGTCCGACGGGCGCCGGATGTTCGGACGGGTGGTGTCCCTGTGCCAGCAGCTGGCATCGGACTCGCGTCAGTCGCCGGTGCAGCGGGTGGGCGTCGCGATGTGGCCGGCATCGCCGAC
>JAKOZZ010000121.1 GCA_029779755.1 Pseudomonadota bacterium | reverse complement strand
GCAGCTTCAGCCAGGCGATCTGGCCGGCACTGGCGACGATGGCCAGCGCCGTGGCCACGAAGATGCCGTGCGTCTTGTACGCGACGAAGAACAGGATGATGGGGAACAGGTCGGAGAGCAGGTTCATCGGATCCTCGGAGGCGTCGGGCCCTAGTGCATCGAGCGGGGGGCGGCCGCCGCGATGGGGGCCGAGGGGGCGTGAAGCAGGGCGGGGTTCCAACCCGTCTGGCCGAGCGTCTTGCGGAACAGCTCGATGACGCCGTGCAGCGCGGTCTGCGACAGCACCAGGGCGACGGATTCGCGGCCGCCGGCGGCGGCCGGTTCCGCGGGTGCAGCCGCTGAACCGGGCACCGCCGCCCCGGGCACCGCCACTTCGGATGCAGCCGCCGCCCCGGGCGTGGCCACCGATGCCGGGGCGGACCGGGTGCGGTAGTGAAACTCCAGGACCCACTTCTGGTCGGTGCGCCGGCGCCCGCAGCGGATGCCGGTGACCAGTGCCGGGTGGGCGCCGGTGCGCGCCTGCGGATCGTGCGCGGCGCGCTCGGTGCGCCCGAGCGTGACCTGCGCGGCGAACGCGTCGTGGTGCGAGGAGGCGATCGCCTTGCGCACCGAGGGGTCGGCCGACTCGGGCACCTGCGCCGAGGCCTGCGCGAGCTGGTCGAAGCGCTCGGCCAGGTGCGCGCAGACGCGCCGCGTCAGGTGCAGGCGGTACCGGGCCTCGTCCGGGGCCTCGACCTCGGCTTCGAGCCGGTCCTCGACCGGGTCGTACCGCAGGCCGAACGCGCGCGACATGACCGGTGCAGCGGTGCTGCGGCGGACGTCAGGCGCCGGTGGCCGGGGCCGCGGCGTCGCCCGCGGCGGCCTTGGCCTTGTTGGCGCGATCGACCAGCTCGGACATCAGGCGCTGCTGCAGGCGCAGGGCGTTGGCGAAGCCGTCCAGCGGCATGACGATCGACTGGGTGGTCTCGTACTTGGTGGTCTGCTTGCCGTCTTCGACCGCCGACTGGCCGGTGCCGAATTCCATGCGGACCAGGCCGTTGTGGATCGACATGTTGATGAGACGGTCGGCGAACGCGGTGGGGATGCTCATGTGAACCCTTCAATCGTCGGTGGGGATGGGAATCGCGCATTATATAATGTTCGATTCACTGAACCCCACCCTCGGAGTCCCGAATGGCCGACCGCACCCGTACCCGCCGCAACACGCTCGAGCGTCGCTGCATGCCCAAGTCGCTGAAGCGTCTCTTCAAGGGTGCGCCGCGCCCCATCTTCCGCATGCTCGAGAAGGTCAAGAAGGCCTGAGCATCGCCGGGTCGCCGGCCCCCTGCGGGGCGCGGCCCCGAACGGAGCGTGCGGCGCGGCGCGCAAGCCCTGCCGGCCCCCTCCGACACAGCATCCGCGGGACCCCGACGCCAGGGCGTCCCGCAGTGCGGCATCCGTCCCGTCCGTGTGCGCGCTCCGACCCCCGGGCCGGGCACGCGGCGTGCGTGTGCCTGCCTGGCGTGACGGCTCCGACTTGACGGGCGACGGCCCCGGGCGGGACCATCCCGCCTCGTCCGAACAACCCCCTCCGGAGACCGCGTCATGCAAGGCCTGATGATGGACATGCCGCTGCTGATCTCGTCGATCCTGCAGCATGCCGACCGCCACTTCGGCGACACCGAGATCGTGTCGCGCCGCGTGGAAGGCGACATCCACCGCTACACGTATTCGCAGTGCCACCAGCGGGCACGCCGCGTCGCCGACGCGCTGACCCGGCTGGGTGTGCACAACGGAGACCGCATCGCGACGCTGGCCTGGAACGGGTACCGCCACATGGAGCTGTACTACGCAGTCGGCGGCATGGGCGCGGTGGCACACACCATCAATCCGCGCCTGCATCCCGACCAGATCGCCTGGATCGTCAACCACGCCGGCGACAGCTACCTGGCGTTCGACACGACCTTCCTGCCGATCATCGAGGCGATCGCCGCGAAGTGCCCGACGGTCAAGGGCTGGATCGCGATGATCGACGCCGACAAGCATCCGGTGTCCGACAAGATCCCGAACCTCATCAACTACGAGACGCTGCTGTCCGGCGGCAACGACGACTTCCAGTGGCCGGAGCTCGACGAGCGTTCGGCGGTCGCGCTGTGCTACACGTCCGGCACGACCGGCAACCCGAAGGGCGCGATGTACTCGCACCGCTCGACGGTGCTGCACGCCTATGCCGCGGCGCTGCCCGACGCGATGGGCGCGTCCTCGCGCGACAGCATCCTGCCGGTGGTGCCGATGTTCCACGTCAATGCGTGGGGCCTGCCGTACACCGCGCCGATGGTCGGCGCCAAGATGGTGTTCCCGGGGCCGGCGCTCGACGGCAAGTCGCTGTACGAGCTGTTCGAGACCGAGGGCGTCACGTTCTCGGCCGGCGTGCCGACCGTCTGGCTGGGTCTGCTGCAGCACGTCAAGCAGCACGATCTGAAGTTCTCGACCTTCAAGCGCACCGTGATCGGCGGCTCGGCCTGCCCGCCCGCGATGATCCGCACGTTCAACGACGATTACGGCGTCGAGGTCGTGCACGCGTGGGGCATGACGGAGCTCTCGCCGCTGGGCACGCTGTCCAAGCTCGCCGGCAAGCACCAGAAGCTCAGCCCGGCGGCGCAGCAGAAGATCCTCGAGAAGCAGGGTCACGTCATCTACGGCATCGACATGAAGATCGTCGGGGACGACGGCCAGGATCTGCCCTGGGACGGCACCACGTTCGGCAACCTGCTGGTGCGCGGCCCCTGGGTGATCAAGGAGTACTTCAAGGGCGAGGGCGGCGATCCGCTGGTCTACGACAAGGAAGGCCGCGGCTGGTTCCCGACCGGCGACGTCGCGACGATCGACGCCGACGGCTACATGCAGATCACCGACCGCAGCAAGGACGTGATCAAGTCGGGCGGCGAGTGGATCAGTTCCATCGACCTCGAGAACCTGGCCATCGCCCATCCGGCCGTGGCCAACGCGGCGGTGATCGGCGTCGCGCATCCGAAGTGGGACGAGCGCCCGCTGCTGATCGTCGCCCGCAAGCCCGGCGCGGAGGTCACGCGTGAAGAGCTGCTGAAGTTCTACGAGGGCAAGATCGCCAAGTTCTGGATGCCGGACGACGTGCAGTTCGTCGACGCCATTCCGCTGGGCGCCACCGGCAAGATCCTCAAGACCAGGCTGCGCGAGCAGTTCAAGGACTACACGCTGCCGACGGCCTGACGCACCCGCGGCGCGCGCCCTGCACCGGGCGCGCGCCGGCCTGCCGTCCGTGCGCCCGGGGGCGCATCACTTCGCGCTACACTCCCCCGGCTCACGGTCGGGGCACCTTCCGCGCGCAGTCCGGCCGATGGCGCCGCCTGCGCACCGGGCGGGCCGATCCGCTTGCAGGCCCCGCGCATTCCGGCCGAAAAAGGCACGGTCGTTCGCTTCTGCGACCTTGCGACCGTACGCGTCGATTCGAATCTACAGGGAGACGTTGTGACTCAAGCACACTACGCAACCCACGGCGACGTCGCCGTGATCACGATGGACAACCCGCCGGTCAATGGGCTCGGCCACGGCCTGCGGCGCGGCATCCTCGAGGGCCTGCGCGCGGCGCTGGCCGACGACGCGATCAGGGCGGTCGTGCTGACGGGCGCCGGCAAGGCGTTCTCGGGCGGCGCCGACATCCGCGAGTTCAACACCCCGGCCGCGTTTGCGCAGCCGAGCCTGCACACGGTGATCGACGCGATCGAGGCCTCGACCAAGCCGGTCGTCGCCGCCGTGCACTCGGTGGCGATGGGCGGCGGCCTCGAGCTCGCGCTCAGCTGCCACTTCCGCGTCGCCGCACCGGGCGCGCAGATCGCGCTGCCCGAAGTCAACCTCGGCCTGCTGCCGGGGGCCGGCGGCACGCAGCGCCTGCCGCGCGTGATCCCGTTCGAGCTCGCGCTGAACATGATCGTGGGCGGCTTCCCGGTGAAGTCGGAGAAGTTCAAGGGCACTAAGCTGTTCGACGAGATCGTCGAGGGCGACCTGATGGCCGGCGCGCTCGCGTTCGCGCGCAAGGCCGTCGCCGAGAACCGCGGCCTGCCGCTGGTGCGCAACCTCAAGGTCGACTATCCGCATGCGCAGGGGTACCTGCAGGCGGCGCGTGGGGCGGTGCGTGCTGCGTATCCGAACCTGCCTGCGCCGATGAACTGCCTGGAGGCCGTGGCGGCATCCACCCGCGGCACCTTCGACGAGGGCCTGGCGCGCGAGCGCCAGCTCTTCATCGAACTGATGGAAGGGCCCGAGTCGCGCGCGCTGCGCCACATCTTCTTCGGCGAGCGTGCCGCGGCCAAGATCCCCGACGTGCCGGCCGACACCCCGGTGCGCGAGATCAAGTCCGCCGCCGTGATCGGCGCCGGCACGATGGGCGGCGGCATCGCGATGAACTTCGCCAACGCCGGGATTCCGGTGACGGTGCTCGAGGCCAAGCAGGAGGCCCTGGATCGCGGCATCGCCACCATCCGCAAGAACTACGAGAACACGGCGAAGAAGGGCCGCATCACGGCCGACGACGTGGCCAGGCGCATGGGGCTGATCACCCCCACGATGTCGTACGACGACATCCGCAACGCCGACATCGTGATCGAGGCCGTGTTCGAGGACATGGACGTCAAGGAGGCGGTGTTCCGCAAGCTCGACGAGGTGATGAAGCCGGGGGCGATCCTCGCCTCCAACACGTCGACGCTGGACGTCGACAAGATCGCGTCGTTCACCAGGCGTCCGCAGGACGTGATCGGCACGCACTTCTTCAGTCCGGCCAACGTGATGCGTTTGCTCGAGATCGTGCGCGGCGCCAAGACGGGCAAGGACGTGCTCGCCACGACGATGAAGCTGTCGGCGAAGATCCGGAAGCTCGGCGTGGTCTCGGGCGTGTGCGACGGGTTCATCGGCAACCGCATGATCAACCAGTACAGCCGCCAGGCCGGCTACATGATCGAGGAGGGCGCCACGCCGCAGCAGGTCGACCGCGCGATCGAGAAGTTCGGCTTCGCGATGGGGCCGTTCCGCATGGCCGACCTCGCCGGCAACGACGTGGGCTGGTACATCCGCAAGCGTCACTACGCCGAGCATCCGGAGATGAAGTTCCCGAAGTTCGCCGACAAGATCTGCGAACTGGGCCGCTTCGGCCAGAAGACCGGCGCCGGCTACTACAAGTACGAGCCCGGCAAGCGCAACGCGATTCCCGATCCGCTGGTCGAGGAGATGCTGGTCAAGCACCGGGCCGAGCAGGGCATCACGCCGCGCAAGCTGACCGACGACGAGATCGTGCACCGCCTGATGTTCGCGCTGGTCAACGAAGGCGCGAAGATCCTCGAGGAGGGCATCGCGATGCGCGCGTCCGACATCGACATGATCTACCTCACCGGCTACGGCTTCCCGCGCTTCCGCGGCGGCCCGATGCTGTATGCGGACATGTTCGGGCTGTACAACGTCGTGAACCGCCTGAACGACTTCGCCGCGCAGGCCGCGAAGACGCCCAATGGCGACGCCGACTGCTGGAAGCCCGCCCCGCTGCTGGCGAAGCTCGCGGCCGAAGGCAAGAGCTTCAACGGCTGAACGCCGCCCACGTCATCCGGCGCCCCCGCAGTGCGCGGGGGCGCGCGACCCGGCCGACGGCCGGTGCTCACTGAGGAAAGGAACCTGAAATGCGTGAAGCAGTCATCGTGTCCACCGCCCGCACGGGCCTGGCGAAATCCTGGAAAGGCGCCCTCAACATGACCCACGGCGCGACGATGGGCGGCGTCGTGGTCAAGGCCGCGATCGAGCGCGCCGGCATCGACGCGGCCGAGGTCGAGGACGTGCTGATGGGCTGCGCGACCCCCGAAGGCGCGACCGGCTCGAACATCGCACGGCAGATCGCGCTGATGGCGGGCTGCCCGATCACCACGTCGGGCGTCACCATCAACCGCTTCTGCTCGTCGGGCCTGCAGACGATCGCGATGGCCGCGCAGCGCGTGATCGCCGGCGAGGCCGACATCTTCGTGGCGGGTGGCGTCGAGTCGATCTCGTGCGTGCAGAACGAAGCCAACACGCACATGATCGCCGACCCGAACATGGTCGCGAAGAAGCCCGACATCTACCTGCCGATGCTGCAGACGGCCGAGATCGTGGCCAAGCGCTACGGCATCACGCGCGAGGCGATGGACCAGTACGGCGCGCGCAGCCAGCAGCGCGCGTGCGCGGCCGCGGCGGCCGGCAAGTTCAAGGACGAGATCGTGCCGATCACCACGCGCATGGCGGGGCCCGACAAGGCCACCGGCATGATCGTCACGAAGGAGGTCACGCTCACCGACGACGAGGGCCGCCGCGAGGGCACCACCTACGAGAGCATCGCGGGCATCCGCCCGGCGATCCCGGGCGGCGTGATCGCCGCCGGCAACGCCAGCCAGTTCTCCGACGGCGCGGGCGCCTGCGTGGTGATGGACGCGAAGCTCGCCGAGAAGCGCGGGCTCAAGCCGCTGGGTTATTTCCGCGGCTTCGCGGTCGCCGGCTGCGAGCCCGACGAGATGGGCATCGGCCCGGTGTACGCGGTGCCGAAGCTGCTGGCGCGTGCCGGCCTGAAGGTGCAGGACATCGACCTGTGGGAGCTGAACGAGGCGTTCGCCGTGCAGGTGATCTACTGCCGCGACAAGCTCGGCATCCCCGACGACCGGCTCAACGTCAACGGCGGCGCGATCGCGGTCGGGCATCCGTATGGCGTCAGCGGTCAGCGGCTGACCGGTCATGCGCTGATCGAGGGCAAGCGGCGCGGCGGCAAGTGGGCGGTGGTCACGATGTGCATCGGCGGCGGCATGGGGGCGGCCGGCCTGTTCGAGATCGCCTGACCCCGCCGGGCGGCGGGCGTGTGCAGCGTGCGTGTCATCGCGCGCGCCATTCGCTTCGCCGCGCAGCGCCCCATCGTCACCGCGGCCCGGGCTCCCCCCCGGGCCGCGACTTTTCCCATGCCGGACGCATGCGTCCGGCGACCGGCCCGGACCCGTTGCCATGGATTCGAAGATCCTCTCCCGTCGTGACCTGTCGTTCCTGCTGCACGAGTGGCTCGACGTTGCGGCCCTCACGTCGCGGCCGCGCTTCGCCGACCATTCGCGCGAGACCTTCGACGCGGCGCTCGACACCGCGGCGCGGATCGCCACCGAGCAGTTCGCACCGATCAACCGTCTGCTCGACACCGACGAGCCCCGCTTCGACGGCGAGCGCGTGCACACGCCCGAGCCGCTGAAGAAGGCGCTGCGGGCGTTCTGCGACGCGGGCATGATGTCGGCCGGCTTCGACGCGGCGCACGGCGGCATGCAGCTGCCGTACACGGTCGAGCGGGCCTGCTTCGCCTGGTTCAACGGCGCGAGCATCGGCGCGGCGGCCTACCCGCTGCTCACCATGGGCAACGCCAATCTGCTGCTGGCGCACGGCAGCCCGGAGCAGGTCGCGACCTGGGTGCCGCCCATGCTCGCCGGGCAGTGGTTCGGCACGATGTGCCTGTCCGAGCCGCAGGCCGGCTCCTCGCTGTCCGACATCCGCACGCGCGCCGAGCCGCAGCCCGACGGCAGCTACCGGCTGTTCGGCAACAAGATGTGGATCTCGGGCGGCGAGCAGGACCTCACCGAGAACATCGTGCACCTGGTGCTGGCCAAGATCCCGAACGCCGACGGCAGCCTGCCGCCGGGGGTGAAAGGCATCTCGCTGTTCCTGGTGCCCAAGGTGCTGCTCGACGCGCAGGGCGGGCTCGGCGAGCGCAACGACGTGACGCTGGCCGGCCTGAACCACAAGATGGGCTATCGCGGCACCACCAACACCCTGTTGAATTTCGGCGAGGGACGCCACCTGCCGGGCGGGCGCGCCGGCGCCGTCGGGCAGCTGGTCGGCCAGCCGGGGCAGGGCCTGAGCTGCATGTTCCACATGATGAACGAGGCGCGGATCGGTGTCGGCATGGGGGCGGTGATGCTCGGGTACACCGCGTACCTGCATGCGCTCGACTACGCCCGCAACCGCCCGCAGGGCCGCCCGCCCAAGGGCAAGGACCCGGCCGCGCCGCAGGTGCCGATCGTCGCGCACGCCGACGTGCGTCGCATGCTGCTGGCGCAGAAGGCGTACGTGGAAGGCGGGCTTGCACTGACCCTGTACTGCGCCCGTCTCGTCGACGAGCAGAACAGCGCGCCCGACGCGGCCGCGCGCGCCGATGCGCATCGGCTGCTGGAACTGCTCACGCCGGTGGCCAAGAGCTGGCCGTCGCAGTGGTGCCAGGAAGCCAACAGCCTCGCGATCCAGGTGCACGGCGGCTACGGCTACACGCGCGACTATCCGGTCGAGCAGTTCTACCGCGACCAGCGTCTGAACCCCATCCACGAAGGCACGCACGGCATCCAGGGGCTGGACCTGCTCGGGCGCAAGGTGCGCATGGAGTCCGGCGCTGCGATGACCGCGTACGGCGTGGCGCTCGACCGCACCGCGTCCGCCGCGCGCGGCGTCGGCGGCGAGTGGTCGGACGCGGCCGACGCGCTGCTGCGCTGGCGTGCGCGGATCGACGCCGTGATCGCGCGCCTGCACGGCTGCGGGGACGTCGACCGCACGCTCGCCAATGCCAGCGTCTTCCTCGAGGCGTTCGGCCACCACGTGGTGGCCTGGCTGTGGCTCGAACAGGCGATCGCCGCGGCACGTGCGCGCGACGCGCTGCCCCCGCAGGCCGCAGACGCCGAGCGGGCGTTCTACGACGGCAAGCTCCAGGCCGCGCGGTTCTTCCTGCGCTGGGAGCTGCCCAGGATCGGGCCGATGCTCGACCTGCTGGATTCCATCGATACGACGACCCTGGACATGCGCGATGCGTGGTTCTGATTCCCGAGACGACCGGCCGGCCGAGGCCGGCGCACCTTCCGGCCAGTCGGCCGTGACCTCTGGCGGGACAGCCGTTCCCCCTGGCGGGACGGCCGTTCCCCAAGGTCAGTCGGCCGTGACGCCGGGCCAGTCGGCCGTGCAGCCGCCGGCCGTGATGTTCATCCATCACCTCGGCATCCGCATCGAGGAGGCGATCGGCGGCCGCTCGACGCTGGTGCTCGACCTCAAGCCCGAGCTGCTGAACACGCGCGGCGCGATGCACGGCGGCGTGGTGATGACCATGCTCGACGTGAGCATGGCGCAGGCGGCGCGCTCGATGGTGCGCCACCAGGGCGAGACCGATCACGGGGTGATGACGATCGAGCTGAAGTCCACCTTCATGCGCGGCAACACCGGCAAGCGCGTGATCGCCCGCGGGCACTGCGTGCACCGCACGCCGAGCCTGTGCTTCTGCGAAGCCGAGGTCGTCGAAGAAGACGGCCGCGTGCTGGCCCGCGGATCCGGTACCTTCAAGGTCTTGCGCCCGCGTGCCGCGGCGGGGCGTACGACGCGCTGACGCCAGCGGCCCTCTTCCATCCACCCACAAGGAGACTCCTCCATGCCCGTGAACAAGCAATGGTTGCTCGTCAGCCGGCCGAAAGGTCAGGTCAGTCCCGACAACTTCCGCCTGGTCGAATCTCCGGTGCCCGACCTGGGGCCGGGCGAGGTGCTGGTGCGCAACCACTACATGTCGCTGGACCCGTACATGCGCGGCCGCATGGACGAAGGGAAGTCGTATGCCGCGCCGCAGCCGCTCGACGCCGTGATGCAGGGCGGCACCGTCGGCGAGATCGTGGCCAGCAACAACCCCGGCTTCGTGATCGGCGACAAGGTCGTCGGCCCCATGGGCTGGCAGCTCTACGGCAAGAGCGACGGCGTCAACCTGCGCAAGGTCGACACGCGGCAGGTGCCCCTGCAGGCGTACCTCGGTGCCGTCGGCATGCCGGGCGTCACCGCCTGGGTGGGCCTGAACATGATCATCGCGCCGAAGGCCGGCGAGACGGTGGTCGTGTCGGCCGCCAGCGGGGCGGTCGGCGCGGTGGTGGGCCAGCTGGCCAAGCAGAAGGGCTGCCGCGTCGTCGGTGTGGCCGGCGGAGCCGAGAAGTGCGCGGCCGTCGTCAACGAGTTCGGCTTCGACGCCTGTGTCGACTACAAGGCCGGCAACCTGGCGGGCGACCTGAAGGCGGCGACGCCCGGCGGCATCGACGGCTGCTTCGAGAACGTCGGCGGCGCGGTGCTCGACACGGTGCTCTCGCGCATGAACGCGTTCGGGCGCATCGCGGTGTGCGGCCTGATCTCCGGCTACAACGGCGAGCCGATGCCGATCGAGAACTTCCGCTCGGTGCTGATCAACCGGCTGAAGATCCAGGGCTTCATCGTGTCCGAGCACATGGAGCTGTGGCCGCAGGCGCTGTCCGAGCTCGCCGCCCAGGTGGCGAGCGGCCAGCTGCGCTACCGCGAGACGGTCGCGCAGGGCATCGAATCCGCGCCGGAGGCCTTCATCGGGCTGCTGAAGGGCCGCAACTTCGGCAAGCAGCTGGTCAAGCTGATATGAAAACGTTCCAGGACAAGGTGGCGGTGATCACCGGCGCCGGCAGCGGCTTCGGGCGTGCGTTCGCGCAGGTCGGCGCGCGCCTCGGCATGAAGCTGGTCCTGGGCGACGTGCAGCGCGACGCGCTCGACGCCGTGCTCGTCGAGCTGCGCGCGGCCGGCGCCGACGTCGAGGCGACGGTGTGCGACGTGTCGCGCGCGTCCGACGTGCAGGCGCTCGCCGACCTGGCCGTCCACCGCTACGGCGCGATCCACGTGGCCTTCAACAACGCCGGTGTCGCCGGGCAGGGCGGCTACCTGTGGGAGAGCAGCGAGAAGGACTGGCAGTGGGTGCTGGGCGTCAACGTGATGGGCGTGGCCAACGGCATCCGCAGCTTCGTGCCCCAGATGCTGGCGCAGAAGTGCGCGTGCCACGTCGTCAACACCGCGTCGGTGGCGGGGCTGATCTCGCCGCAGCTGCTGGGCATCTACAACGCCAGCAAGCAGGCGGTGGTTGCGATGAGCGAGACGCTGTTCCACGACCTGCGGGTGGCCGGCGCCGACATCGGCGTGACCGTGCTGTGCCCGGCCTTCGTGCCGACCGGCATCTTCGACTCGCACCGCAACCGGCCGGCCGAGCTGACCGAGGTGCGGCAGCTCACGCCGTCGCAGATCGCCGCCCAGCAGGCCGGCGAGAAGGCGGTGCAGTCGGGGCGACTCAGCGCCGCCGACGTCGCGGAGCTCACCTTCGAGGCGATCCGTACGCGCCGCTTCTACCTGATTACGCACCCGAAAATCCTGCCGTCGGTCGAGCTGCGCATGCAGGACATCCTCGCGCAGCGCGATCCGTCCGATCCGTTCTCCTACAAGCCGGACGTCGCGGCCAGGGCGCCCTGATCGCATGCGGCCGCGCGCGGGCGCGGCCGGGAGGAACCCAATGGCCCTGGATCCCCAGGTCGAGAAGATCCTGTACTGGGTCGAGCGCGCGAACGCACCGGCCTTCGCCGCGCTCGGCGCGCCGCTGGCGCGCGCGGCCTACGCGAAGGCCTGCCTGACGCTCGACGTGGCGCCGCGCACGATGCACGAGGTGCACGATCACGCGCTGACGCTGCCCGGGCGCACGATCACCGCGCGGCAGTACGCGCCGCGGCCGACGAGCTGGGCCACCCCGATGCCCGCGCTGCTGTACTTCCACGGCGGCGGCTTCACGATCGGCTCGATCGACACGCACGACCGGGTGTGCCGCGTGCTCGCCGCCGACGCCGACTGCCTGGTGTTCTCGGTCGACTACCGCCTCGCGCCCGAGCATCCGTTTCCTGCAGCCGCCGACGACGCGTTCGCCGCGCTCGAGTGGCTGCATCGCGAGGCGGGCGCGCTGGGCGTCGATCCCGATCGCATCGCGGTCGGCGGCGACAGCGCCGGCGGCACGCTCGCGACGATCAGCGCGCTGCACGCGCGCGATCTCGGCATCCCGCTGGCGCTGCAGATGCTCGTCTACCCCGGGCTCGCGTCGCGCCAGGACACCGACTCGCATCGGCGCATGGCCAGGGGCTACCTGCTCGACGCCGACCTGATCCAATGGTTCTTCGGCCAGTATCTGCGCAGCGATGCCGACCGCGACGACTGGCGGTTCGCGCCGCTGATGGCGCCCAGCCTCGCGCGGGTGGCGCCGGTCTGGATGGCGCTGGCCGAGTACGATCCGCTGGTCGACGAAGGACGCACCTACGCCGAGCGCCTGCGCTCGGCCGGCGTGCCCGTCGAGGCGGTCGTCTATCCGGGCATGATCCATGGCTTCTTCCAGCATGCCGGCTTCGTGCTGAAGGCGCGTGCCGCCCACGCCGACGCCTGTGCGGCACTCCGGGCCGCGTTTTCGACCGCCTCGTGAAGTCCACCTCGGTGTGCGCATCCTGTCCATGAACGCCCCATCGTCGCTGAACGCCCCTCGACGATGAACGCCAACTTCCCGACTGCCTGTCCATGAACGCCACCCCTCCGTATCGCCTGGTCACCGGGCCCTGGAAGACGCTCGGCAAGGATGCCGGCGCCGTGCGCACCGAGGTCTTCGTGCGCGAGCAGAAGATCCCCGTCGACCTGGAGTGGGACGCGTGGGACGAGCGCAGCCTGCATTGCGTCGCGTATCACGAGGGACAGCCGGTCGGCACCGGCCGGCTGCTGCCCGACGGACACATCGGCCGCATGGCGGTGCTCCCCGCCCATCGGCGCAGCGGCCTCGGCGGGATGGTGCTGCGCACCCTGGTCGACGCGGCGGCGGCCAGCGGCCTGCTCGAGGTGGAGCTCAGCGCCCAGGCCTACGTCGCGCAGTTCTACATGCGCCACGGCTTCGTGCCCGAGGGCAAGCCGTACGACGAAGTCGGCATTCCGCACCTGCGCATGCGCCGCACGCTGCTGGTGCGCGGCGAGCGTGACGACGACATGCCGGACGGCACGCAGCTGCGCGTGCGCGACTGGCGGCCCACCAGCGCGCGCGGGCCGGGCGTGTATCTGCTGCACGGGCTGGGCGAGCACGGCGGGCGCTACGAGGCCCTGGCGCGCTGGTTCGCGGCGCGCGGCTGGCGCGTGCAGACGCACGACCACGTCGGACACGGCGCGTCGGGCGGCGCGCGCGGCGTGATCGCGCATCCGCGTCAGGTGCTGGAGCACGCCCAGCGGCGCGTGACGGCCTTCGCCGCGGACCTCGGTCGCCCCCCGCTGCTGCTGGGACACAGCATGGGCGGCGCGCTGGCTGCGCAGCTGGTGGTGTCGGGCGCGGTGACGGTCGACGGACTCGTGCTGTCGTCGCCGGGGCTCGACCCGGGGCTCAACGGATTCCAGCGCCTGCTGCTGGGGGTGCTCGAACGGCTCGCGCCTGGCCTTGCGGTCGGCAACGGCCTGAATCCGGACTTCATCTCGCACGATCCCGCCGTGGTGCGGGCGTACCGCGACGATCCGCTGGTGCACGACCGCATCAGCGCGCGCCTGCTGCGCTGGCTGATCGACGCCGGCAGCGAGGCGCTGCAGGGCGCGGGCGCGCTCGCCGTGCCCACGCTGCTGCTGGTGGCCGGCGCCGACCGCCTGGTGCGCGCCGAGGCCAGCCGCGCGTTCGCCGAGCGCGCGCCCGCGCAGCTGCTCACGCTGCGGTGGTACGACACCCTGTATCACGAACTGTTCAACGAACAGTCCGAGGATCGGGCACGCGTGCTGACGGACCTGGCCGCCTGGCTGGAGCGCTGCTGAGTTCGCGTCAGCCTGCGCGCTCGAACATCCGGAAGACTTCGGTGTGCCGGCCGGTCGTGGCCAGTGCGCCCAGGCCCGTCTGGTCGGCCGAGGCACCGATCGCCGCCTGCAGGGCCGCGAGCGTGTCCGCGTCGACGGGCGGATAGACCTCGAGCCACGTGACATCGCCGTCGGCGCGGGTTTCGTCCTTGAGGCCGCCGTCGGCCCGGAAGCCGAACCGGGCCCCGATCGCATCGAGGTGCGCGTCGAGCAGCGCACGCACGCGCGCCCGTTCGGTGCCGCGGCTGCGGAAGTAGACGAACACGACGAAGCGGTCAGACATGCCGAAGTGGTCCGTCATGCCGAGGCCGTCCGTCGTGCCGAAGCGGTGCGTCGTGCCGAAGGGTCGGGTCGCGCGCGTGCACGCACGCCGCCTCAGGCGGGCAGCGCGTAGGGCAGGGACCCCATCTCCAGTGCGACGCCGCCCGCGGTCAGGCCACCGGCCTGCACCGCTGCGACCTGGCTTTCGACGAGCAGATCGACGCCGCCACGCGGCGCGGGGGCCGCCAGCACCACCTGGCCGCAGGGCTGGCCGTCGGCGCCCAGCACATCGCTGCCCGGGGCCGGCTCGGGGCCGTCGAGATGCGCGGCGAACATCCTGCGCTTGAGCTTGCCCAGGTACTGGCTGCGCGCGACGATCTCCTGGCCGGGGTAGCAGCCCTTCTTGAAGTTCACCCCTTCGACCACTTCGAAGTTGATCATCTGCGGCACGAACTGCTCGACCGCCCCGGCCGCCAGCCGGGGGATGCCGGATCGCACCTCGGTCCAGCGCCAGGCCGGCGTCGGCACCGGCGTGAGCGGGCCGTGCAGTGCGGACCAGACCGCGGCCAGGGACTCGGCGGGCACGCACAGCAGCGCGCGCGCGCACGGCTGGCCAGCCGCCTCGACCGTCGGCATGCCGATGGCGGCAAGACCGCCGGCAGGCGACCGCTCGGCACCGCGCGCGACCCGCATCGGCGCGGGCAGCGCGAGGCCCCGCGCCTGCAGCGCACCGGCCGCGGCGGCGCCGCCCACGCCCAGCAGCACGTGGGTATCCGAGCGGTTGGTCACCTTGGCCTTGGCGCGCAGCACGAACATCGCCAGGCGCTTGCGCAGCGCCTCCGACTGCAGACGCGGCACCACGAGCAGCACCCCATCCTCGTCCGCCCAGCCGGGCGCGGTGGCGAGCAGCCGACCCTTCGGGCTGCAGTAGCCGTACCAGCGCGCTTCGCCGGCGCCCAGGTGCTCGACGTCGTTCGTCAGCTGGTTGTGCAGGAAGGTGCGGGCGTCGGCGCCGTGCACACCGATCACGCCCAGGTCGGCGAGCAGGGTGACGAAGCCCGCGGCCAGTATCGCCTCGGTCGGCGCATCGGTCGCGGGCGGTTCAGGGGGCGCAGGCGGATCCGCCTGCGGTCCGTAGACATCGGACCGTGCACGGGCCCCTACGGCGGCGCACGCGCGTTCCAGCGCAGCGTCGTCGAGGGCGGGGAGGGCGCCGACCGCAGGAGCCGCGCGCCCGGCGGCGGAGGTGTTCTCGGACATGATTCCGTATTATAGAGAGCCGTATCCGGCCCTCCGAGATGAACCGTATCCTGTCGATGGTCTTCGCCGCGGCGTTGCTCGCGGCGCTCGCCGTCGGCTGGCAGTGGTACGCGTACCGCCACACGCCACTGCCGATCGACGCATCGCCCGCGCGCGTGCGCATCGAGCGCGGCATGTCCCTCAACGAGATGTCGGCCGCCCTGCGCACGTCCGGCGTGCGGGTGGGAGACGCCACGTTCTGGCTGGCGGCGCGCCTGCGGGGAGATTCGCGCGCGATCAAGGCCGGCACTTATGACATCAAGGCGCCCTCCACGCTGGCGGAACTGCTGGACAAGTTCGTGCGCGGCGACGTCGTGCTGGCCGAGCTGCGGATTCCCGAAGGCTGGACCTTCCGTCAGATGCGGGCCGCCGTCGCGGCACACCCCGAGCTGCAGCACGACAGCGTTGCACTGTCCGAGGGCGAGCTGCTGGCACGGATCGGTGCGACGGCCACCCGTGCCGAGGGCTGGTTCTTTCCGAGCACCTACCGCTTCTCGCCCGGCAGCAGCGATTTCGACGTCTACCGCCAGGCGCATCGGCTGATGCAGAAGGCGCTGGCCGAGGCCTGGGCAGCCCGTGCGCCCGGGCTTCCGTTCGACGCCCCCGAGCAGGTGCTGATCCTGGCGTCCATCGTCGAGAAGGAGACCGGTCAGGCCGGCGACCGGGACCGCGTCGCTGCGGTGTTCGTCAATCGGCTGCGCCGCGGCATGCCCCTGCAGAGCGATCCGACCACCATCTACGGACTGGGCGAGCGCTTCGACGGCAACCTTCGGCGCAGCGACCTGCGCACCGACCATCCGCACAACACCTACACCCGCACCGGCCTGCCGCCCACGCCGATCGCGCTGCCCGGAAGCGCCTCGCTGTACGCCGCCACCCATCCGGCGCCGATCCGGGCGCTGTATTTCGTCGCGCGCGGCGACGGCTCCAGCGAGTTCTCCGACGATCTGACGGCGCACAATCGCGCCGTGGCGCGCTACCAGCTGCGTCGCCCGACCGAAAAGGACTGACCCATGCGCGGGCGCTTCATCACGTTCGAAGGCATCGACGGTGCCGGCAAGAGCACGCATCTGGACTGGTTCGCCGACGCGCTGCGCGCGCGCGGCGCGACGGTGCTGCGCACCCGCGAACCCGGCGGCTCGCCGCTCGCCGAGCGCCTGCGCGCACTGCTGCTCAGCGAAGCCATGTCGATCACGACCGAGATCCTGCTGATGTTCGCGGCCCGCCAGGACCACCTCGACACGGTCGTCGGCCCCGCGCTGGCGCGCGGCGACTGGGTGCTGTGCGACCGGTTCACCGATTCGACGTTCGCCTATCAGGGCGCCGGCAGGGGCGCGGGCAGCGAGCACATCGCGATGCTCGAGCGCTGGGTGCAGGCGGGCCTGCAGCCCGATCGCACCTATCTGTTCGATCTGCCGCCCGAGGAGGCGGCCCGTCGGCGGGCCGGCGCCCGAGCGCCGGATCGCTTCGAGCAGGAGGATCTCGACTTCTTCGGCCGGGTGCGCGCCGGCTACGCGCTGCGCGTGCAGCAGGATCCCGCCCGCTTCGTCACGATCGACGCCCGGCAGGACATCGCCGCGATTCGCGCGGTGCTCCAGGGGTCGATCGACACCTTGTGGGCATGAGCGCATTTCGCCGGAAACGTCGTAAATCTTACGAAATGATCAGAAAGGTAATTGTGCATTCCGCGCGTTCGAGATGGATGATGGGTTCCAATGACGGCGTAATGTCGAGCGAAGGACGGTGATCCAAGTGTATTCGTGGAACCAGGGCGCGCTGGATCGTCTGCTTGCGATGCGTAGGAATCTTCCGCATGCGTTGATTCTCTACGGCCCCTCCGGCATCGGGAAGTCGGCGCTCGCCGAGCGATTCGCCAACGCGCTGCTGTGCGAGTCCCCGACGCCGGCAGGCGACGCCTGCGGCCAGTGCAGCGCGTGCGGCTGGTTTGCGCACGGCAATCACCCCGATCTGCGTCGGCTCGCCCCGCTGTCGGAGAGCGACGACGGCAAGGAGAAGGGCAGTCGCGACATCCGCATCGACCAGGTGCGTGCACTGGCCGAGTTCCTGTCGGTCGGCGGTCATCGTGGCGCGCGTCGGGTGGTGCTGATCGATCCGGCCGACCGGCTCAACATGCCAGCGGCCAATGCGCTGCTGAAGACGCTCGAGGAGCCGGCCGGCGACGCGGTGTTCCTGCTGGTCAGCGCCCGCCCCGATGGCCTGCCGGCCACCATCCGGTCGCGCTGCGTGCGGGTCGAGGTGCCGCTTCCCCCGCGGGCGGCGGTTGCGCGATGGCTGCAGGACGAGACCGGGGCGGGCGAAGCCGACATCGCATCGTGGCTCGCGATGGCCGGCGGCCGACCGTTGCATGCGCGCCTCCTCGCCGAACCCGCTCAGGCCGCCGCCCATCGGTTGCTGGTCCAGGCAGTGGCCCGCATTCCCGAAAATCCTGCTGTGCAGGTGGCCGATGCCATTGCGGCGATCCCTGCGGCGTCCTGGCTGCCGGTGATGCAGTACTGGGTGAACGACGTCGCCCGCGTGGCGGCCGGCGCGGATGCCGTCCGGTTTCCCGACCAGCGCGAGCGCCTCGCGGCGATCGCGGCCCGGGCCCGTGCCGACCGGCTCACCGGATTCGCCGCGTGGCTCCAGCGCCAGACGGCCGCCGTCGACCACCCGCTGAATCCTCGGCTGTTCTGCGAGGACCTGCTGTTGCGCTACAGCGCCGTTTTTGACTGAGGGCCGAGGCTCGACCGATGAAGACCGACCCGGGACGTTCCGATCAGGACACCGCCACCCTGCCGGGGCTGGGCGCGGATGCCGCGTTTGCCGGCACCTTGCCCGGCATCGGCGGCACGGAGGCGGCGCGCGGCGGTCCCCGTCCCAGCGTGATGTCGCTGTCGATCAAGGAGAAGGCGGCGCTCTACGCGTCGTACATGCGGTTCATCGACGGCGGCGGCCTGTTCGTGCCGACCACGCGGCCGGCCCAGCTGGGAGACGAGATCTACGCGATCCTCAGCGTGATGGACGAACCGTCCAAGATTCCGATCCCGGGCCGCATCTGCTGGATCACCCCGGCAGGGGTCCCGGGACGGCAGCAGGGCATCGGCATCCAGTTCGCCAAGAACGAGGCGGGCGAGCAGGCCCGCGCGCGCATCGAGACGCTGCTCAGCGGCGCCCTTCAGTCGACCCGGCCGACGCATACGATCTGACGCGCACGATCTTGCACCGCGGGCGGACCGGACGTCGCGAGCGGACCGGAAACCGAGCGCGGGTCTGACGTCGCGGGCGAGTCGCCCCGCGCCGCGGGATACAATCGCAGTCCCCTCCTGCCGAAGCGACGGGCCACGACCCGGCGCGCGACCGCGGTTCCGAAGTGTTCGTCGATTCCCACTGTCACCTCGATTTCCCCGAGCTCGTCGCCCAGCTCGACGACGTGCTCGAGCGCATGCAGCGCAACGCCGTCGAACGCGCGCTGTGCATCTCCGTGACGCTGCCCGATTTCCCCGCCGTGCGCGCGCTCGCCGAAGCGCACCCGCAGCTGTGGGCCACGGTCGGCGTGCATCCCGACTATCCGCAGACCGACGAGCCCGACGTCGAGCGGCTGGTCGCGCTGGCCGACCACCCCCGCATCCTGGCGATCGGCGAGACCGGACTCGACTACTACCGTCTGACGGGTGATCTCGAGTGGCAGCGCGAGCGGTTCCGCGTGCACATCCGTGCCGCCCGGCGCTGCGGCAAGCCGCTGATCGTGCACACGCGGTCGGCCGCCGCGGATACGCTGCGCATCCTGCGAGAGGAGGGCGCCGAGGCGGTGGGCGGGGTGATGCACTGCTTCACCGAAGACTGGGAGACGGCCGCCGCCGCGATGGACCTCGGCTTCATGATCTCGTTCTCGGGCATCGTCACGTTCAAGAGTGCCGAATCGCTGCGGGCGGTGGCGCGGCGCGTGCCGCAGGATCGCCTCCTCATCGAGACCGACGCGCCGTACCTCGCACCGGTGCCGCATCGCGGCAAGACGAACGAACCGGCGTTCGTGCGCCACGTGGGCGAGTTCCTTGCGCAGCTGCGCGGCGAGACGGTGGCGCAGCTGGCTGACCTCACCACCGACAACTTCCACCGACTGTTCCGGCCGGCCTGACCGGACCGGAAACCACGATGAACGCCCCGCACTCCGATCCGACCCGTACCGCACCCTCCGCGCCCTCCGAGCTCTCCGCGCCGCGCGCGCGCGCAGGCCGACGTCTGCTGATGCAGGTGCTCGTTGCACTGGTGCCGGTGCTGGCCGGCTGTGCTGCGCAGCGCGCGCACGCCGGCGCGTACGAGGACTTCTTCGACGCGATCGCGCGCGACGACGCGCCGGCCGTGCGCCTGCTGCTGCTGCGCGGCGTGACACCCAATTCGCCAGACCGCACGCGCGGCCCGGCACTGCTGTTCGCGGTGCGCGAGAAGTCCTTCGCCGCGGCGATGGCCCTGCTCGAGACGCCGCTCACCGACGTGAACGTGCGCAACCAGGTCGGCGAGACACCGCTCATGTACGCCGCGCTGTTCGGCGAGCTGCCCCTGGTGAAGCGTCTGATCGAGCGCGGCGCGCAGGTCAACCAGTCCGGCTGGACCGCGCTCCACTACGCGGCCAGCGCCGGACAGCTCAGCGTGGTGCAGTACCTCCTCGACCAGCATGCGTTCATCGACGCCCTGTCGCCCAACCAGACGACGCCGCTGATGATGGCTGCCCGCGAGAAGCACCTGTCGGTGGCGCAGCTGCTGATCAAGGAGGGCGCCGATCCCAGCCTGCGCAACGAGGCCGGGGTGGGCGCCGCGGAGTACTTCCTGCGCAGCGGCGATCCGCAGAGCGCCGAGTGGGTGCGCCAGAAGGCCACCGAGTTCCTGCATCGCTACGGCACCAAGGACCGGCCGGTGCCGGCCGGCGGGAATCGCTGACGTCGCGGCACGCATGACGGTGCGCGTGAGGCGTCGAGCGCTGCGCGCCGTGGACCGTGCACCGTGCCAAAGTGCACCTCGCGCAGTGCACCGTGCCATAGTGCACAGACACCGGACGCGCCGCGGCGCACACTCGCGCTTCCGAGGGGGACGGCGTGCGGCCGTCCCCCGCTTCGGCTCCGGCGTCGTCGGAGCCCGGTCGAAGGGCAAACCCGGGGAAATCCGGGGACGCAAAGCTTCCGGCCTGTAGGGCGCGCCCGCCGCGCCCGATGGCAGCGGGGCCGCCGGTCCAGGGTGCCGTCAATCCCTGTCGTCGATGACGTCACGCCCTTCGTCCGACCATTCGCGTCGACGAAGAAGAGGCTTCCGATGTCCCCGTTTCCTGCTGTCCGCCGCCCCCGACGTGTGACGGTCGAGCCCCTTCGATCCGGCTCCGTTCGATATGACTCCGTTCGATCCGGCCCCGTTCGATCCGGCCCCGTTCGATCCGATCCCGGTCGATCCGATCCCGGTCGAGTCAAATCCGTTCGATCCGGGCCCGGTGGGCCTGCGTCCGGCCGATCCGATTCCGCACTGTCCCGGCCCGCACGATCCTTGGCCGCGCGAGGCGCGCCGGCATGGGTCCTCTCCGCATGCCTCGCGTCGGTGCTGCCGGCCGACCCGTCCCACGCGCAGACGGCCGCAGCGCAGAACGAACTGAACACGTCCAAGGCGGTGCTGCAGATCGGCGCGTCGACCGCGTACGGGCTGAAGTACACAGGCACAGGCGTGAAGATCGCGGTGCTCGACACCGGGGTCAACGCCGGCAATCGCGACCTCGGCGGGCGACTGCTGGCGGGGCGAAACTTCACGCTCGGCTCGCCCAACACCAACGTCGCCGATGGCAACGGGCACGGCACACACGTCGCCGGCCTGATCGCGGCCAATCGCAACAGCGTCGGCATGTTCGGGGTTGCGTACAGCGCCCAGATCCTGCCGGTGAAGGTGATCGCCAACAACGGCGCGGGCGCCAGCGTGTGGGTCGACGCCGGCCTGCGCTGGGCGGCCGACCAGGGCGCGTTCCTCGCCAACCTGTCGCTGGGCGGTTCGGCCGCCACCAACCCGGCCGCGATGCAGTACGCGGTGGGCAAGGGCATGCTGATCGTCGCGGCCGCCGGCAACTCGGGCCAGGCGCAGCCGGGCTGGCCGGCGCGCTATGCGGGGCAGGCCTGGGCGAAGGGGCAGGTGATCAACGTGGTGGCCGTGGATTCGGCCAACCGCATCGCCTCGTGGTCGAACTGTGCCGGCGACGCGATGTACTTCACGCTGGCCGCGCCCGGTGTGTCGCTCACGTCGACCTACGGCACCGGATACGCCGCGATGAGCGGCACGTCGATGGCCACGCCGGTGGTGACGGGCGCCGCGGCCCTGATCAAGAGCCGCTGGACCTATCTCAACGCGAAGGACGTCGCCGGCATCCTGTTCGTCACCGCCACCGACCTGGGGGCGGCCGGCGTCGATCCGGTCTTCGGCCGCGGCCTGGTCAACGTGGACCGCGCGATGAAGCCGGTGGGGGAGGTGGCCACCGTCGCCTACGGCGGGCGCAAGGTGCCGATCTACGCGACGAGCACGGGCGGGGCGGTGAACAGCGCACTGCAGACGGCCGCCGGCGTCGGGCTGCTGAAGGTGAGCGGGCTCGATGCGTTCGGGCGCGACTTCGCGTTCGACCTGGGCGGCGCGGTCGCGCGCCCGCGGCCGTTGCTGGCCGACGAACTCTTCGCGTTTGCGCAGCCCGAGCAGCGCGTCGGCGACCGCCGGTTCAGCGTCGCGCTGGGCAACGCGTTCGCGTCCGCACCGGTCGCGCACCTGGGCTTCATGGAGAACGCCAGCAGCGTGACCGGGCGGATCGCGCTGGCGGGCGGATGGACGCTGGCGCCGACGCTGGCCGCGCAGGCCGAGAAGGCGTCCGCCACCAGCATGGCGCTGTCGCACGCGCTGACCGAGCGCTCGGAACTGGGCGTGGCCACCACGCAGATGAGCGAGCACAACGGCTACCTGGGCGGCAGCAACACCGGACTGTTCGGGCTCGGCCGCGCGACGACGACCGCGGTGGCGCTGTTCGGCCGAGCGCAGCCCGCGCCCGGCACCGTGCTGAGCGCATCCGTGTCGCTCGGCACCACGCCCGGCGCGCAGGGGGCGCTGTTGGGCACCTCCGCCGTCGCCAGTCACGCGCTGCGGGCGACGTGGACGCAGCACGATGTCCTGCGCGAAGGGGATGCGCTGACGGTGGCGTTCGAGCAGCCGATGCGCGTGCACGGCGGCACGCTGACCGTGACCCGCATGACCGGCGTGGACGAGGCAGGTGCGCCGGTGATGGCATCCGGATCCGTGCCGATGACGCCGGATGGGCGCGAGTTGCGCCTCGGATTCGGTTACCAGATGCCGCTCGACCGCCGCTCGACCCTGCAGCTGAGCGCGATGCTGCGCCACGAACCCGGCCACATCGCCGGTGCACCGATGCAGGCCGCGGCGGCGCTGCGCTACCAGTCCCGGTTCTGAGCCTTCCGGGCGCGGTGCCGCGCAGTCCAGGCCCGCTATCATCGCCGGGACGGACGCCCGCCCGGACGCCCGGAGTTCCTTCGAGGCGCACGACGCGATGATCCGACCGATGGTCACGGTGCTGTGGCGGGTGCTGGCGGTGGTCAGCCTGGTGCTGGCGCTGATCGGCGTCGTGCTGCCGGGCCTGCCCACCGTGCCGTTCCTGCTGGTGTCCGCCTGGGCGGCGAGCCGGGGCTGGCCGCGCCTGGAGCGCTGGATCCTCGCGCATCCCAAGCATGGGCCGGTGATCCGGCGCTGGCGCGAGCGCGGTGTCGTACCGCGACGCGCGAAGTGGTTCGCGTCCGGGATGATGGTGCTCAGTGCCGGCGTGTTTGCGGCGACGCCCGCGCCGCCCTGGGCCAAGCTGGCGTTGCCGGCGTTCATGCTGACCGTGGCCGTGTGGCTGTGGCGGCGTCCCGAGGAGTGACGGGTGAGGGGTGACGATGACTGATGCGGCGGCGGGCGGCTCCGGCGAGGCGAGGGTGCTGTCGCTGGAGGTGGGCATCTTCTGGGACGATCTCGACGTGGGCACGCGCTTCGTGACCCGGCGCCGCACGGTGACCGAATCCGATCTGGTCGGCTTCGTGAACCTCACGTGGCTGACCGAGGAGCTGTTCGCAAACGCCGACGCGGACGATCGCGCCCGCATGGGCATTCCCGGCCGCGTCGTGCCGGGCGGGCTCGTCTACACGTTCGCCGAAGGCCTGGTGGCGCCGTCGTTCCAGTCGGCGGGCATCGCGTTCCTGGACATGACCCTGGAGATGAAGGGCCCGACCTTCGTCGGCGACACGTTGCGCGTCGAATGCGAAGTCGTCGAGCGGCGTCTCACGTCGAAGCCCGGACGTGGGCTGGTCCGGACGCGCAATGCGGTCGTCAACCAGGACGGCCGGACCGTGCTGGTCTATTCACCGCTGCGGATGATGCGCACGCGCAGTGCGGGCGGGTAGCCGGTCGTTCGGGTCACGCGCGGCTCGTGCCGGATGGTCCGGATGCGATGCGGTGCGGGCGGCGGGTGGGCGATGTTTGGGCGGCAGGCGGTTGGAAGGCGTCTGGGTCGAGGGCGGCTCGAGGGCGTTGACGGTGCTGCTGGTTCCATCGTATACCGCGCATAATGTATATTATGTCAAACGAGAACTGCGCTTGCTTTCCGGCCTAGGTGGTGTGGATGGCGTTGCATACGTCGACTCAAGGAATATCAGTCGCCCGCCATAGACAGCGTGCCAAGGCGCAATGCTGTTAGCAGAGTGAGGTCCCGGGTTCGGCGATGATTCAGGCATCCCAGGCACACGAATACGAAACCAGGTCGTGAACAAGCACCTGCTGCCCATCATCACCGCCCCAGTCGCCGACGGCGAGACGGGGCGCATGGCCTTCGCGCATGAACCCAGTCTCGTCGACGTGCGCTACACGCAGGGTGCGTTCGACTGGCTGCACCTCCACCTGCGCCTCGTGCCCGGGGCGACACGGGTCAGGCATCTCGACGATGCGTTTGCCACCGTGCGCGAGGAGGTCGTCGCCCCGCCCGCGGTCGAGATCGTCTGCCGGATCTCCAGTGTCTTCTGCCCGTTCCGCGACATGATCGCGTGGCTCGAGGCCATCGTGATCGGCGTGCAGGAGTGCGCGTGGGAGATCGACGGCGAGGGGTCGTGGCATCGCCTGTCGATGCGCGGCGACACGCTCACCGTGTCCGGGTCCGGAGTTGCGGAGGAAGGCGAGCAGGTCGGCGGCAGCAAGCGTCAGTTCGTCGAGGCGTTCTACCGCGGGTTCCGCGAATTCGTGGCTTCACCCGAGTATCGGCCGGAGCCGTACGAAGCCTTCGACCCGAGCGACGTCGCGCACGGCCCTCCTCTGCTCGACCTGCGCTCACCGCTGGTCGAGCAAT
>JAKOZZ010000401.1 GCA_029779755.1 Pseudomonadota bacterium | reverse complement strand
CGGCGCGCGGGCGCGCCAAGGGAGTCAAGCAGTGAATTTCCGGCGCGGCCTGCGGCGCGACGAGCCGGAGATCAACTTCATCCCGCTGATCGACCTGCTGCTGGTGATCCTGATCTTCCTGATGGTCACCACCACCTATTCGAAGTTCACCGAGCTGCAGGTCAACCTGCCGTCGGCCGGCGCCGACAAGCCCGACCAGCGTCCGCGCGAACTCGTCGTCGCCATCTCCAACGACGGCCGCTATCTGGTCGACAACCGGGTCGTCGCGTTCGGCAGCGCCCAGGCGTTCGCCGGTGAGCTGCAGCGTGCCGCCGGCGGCGCGCGCGACATCACCGTGGTCATCCACGCCGATGCCGGAGCCACGCACCAGTCGGTGGTGAACGTGCTCGAGGCCGCACGCCAGGCCGGGCTCGCCCGCGTCACGTTCGCCGCGCAGGCGCCCGCGGGCCGGTGACGCCGCACCCGGCGCACCGGCCGGCACGGCGGCGAGCCGCAGCCGACCGGCCCGCACGCACGACCGGTCTGTCCGCATGACCCCCATGTGCATGACCCCCATGTGCATGGCCCGCCCGTACGCATGACCGGCTAGCCCGAATGAGCCGCCTGCCCGAATGAACCGCCTGCGCGAGCGGCTGCGCGCCGCATTCGAACGCCGGCTGCTGCGCGCCTGGTTCGACGTGCGTGCCCGGGGCCTCGACCCGCTGGCCCGCCTGCTGCAGCCGCTGACGCTGCTGACCGGCGTCGTCGCCCGCCGGCGCCGCGCCCGCATCCGGCGCCTGGCACCGCGCGACCGCCCGGCCGTCGTCGTGGTCGGCAACCTGGTGGCGGGCGGCGCGGGCAAGACCCCCCTGACGATCGCGCTGGCCCGTGCGCTCTCGGCGCGCGGGCTGCGCGTGGGCATGCTCGCCGGCGGCTATCGCGCGCGCCGCGCCGATGCCCGCCTGGTCGGCGGCAGCGCCGACCCGGACGCGGACGGCGACGAACCGGTGCTGCTGGCGCGATCGACCGGCCTGCCGGTGGCGGCCGGTCGCAGGCGCGACCAGGCGCTCGCGCTGCTGTGCGCGCACCATCCGGGACTCGACGTGGTGCTGAGCGATGACGGCCTGCAGCACGTGGGGCTGGCGCGCAGCCTCGAGCTCGCGGTGTTCGACGCCCGCGGCGCAGGCAACGGCCTGCTGCTGCCGGCCGGACCGCTGCGCGAGCCCCTGTCCGACCTCGACACGATGGACGCGCTCGTGCTCAACGGCGACGCACCGCCGCCCCGCGCCCATCCGCGGGTGTTCCGGTTCACGATCGAAGCGACCGGGATGCGACGGCTCGACGGCACCGAGCACTGTTCGCCGTCGGCGTTCGCGCAGCGCGCCGGCACCGCCCGGATCGCGGCCCTGGCCGGCATCGCCCAGCCCGCCCGCTTCTTCGCGACCCTGCGCGGCATCGTCGGCGCGTTCGATGCGCACGCGCTGGGGGACCACGCGCAGATCACACCGGCGACGATCGCCGCGCTGGATGCCGACCTCGTCGTGATGACCGAGAAAGACGCCGTAAAATGCGCGGCGTTCGCCGACCCGCGCTGCTGGGCCCTGGAGGTGCACGCCCGGTTCGATCCCGCACTGCTGACATGGCTCGAGGAGCACCTGAATGGACCATCGCCTGCTTGACATCCTGGTGTGCCCCATCTGCAAGGGCCCGCTCGAGCACGACCGCGACGCGCACGAGCTGATCTGCCGCCGTGACCGCCTCGCCTTTCCCATCCGTGACGGCATCCCCGTGATGCTCGAGGACGAGGCCCGGCCGCTGCCCGAATGACCGCGAGGCGCGCATGACCGACTTCGTCGCCCTGATCCCCGCGCGGCTGGCCTCCACCCGCCTGCCCGACAAGCCGCTGGCCGACATCGCCGGACAGCCGATGGTGGTGCGCGTGGCCGCGCAGGCCCGCGCGTCGGGCGCCCGCCGCGTCGTCGTCGCGACCGACGCGGCACGGATCGCCGACACCGTGCGTGCCCACGGGCTCGAGTGCGTGCTCACCCGGGCCGACCATCCGTCGGGTACCGACCGCCTTGCCGAGGCCGCCGCGCTGCTGGGGCTGCGCGACGACGAGATCGTCGTCAACGTGCAGGGTGACGAGCCGCTGATCCCGCCCGCACTCGTGCGCGACGTGGCGGCGCTGCTGCAGCGCAGCCCCGACTGCGGCATCGCCACCGCCGCGCACCCGATCGACCACGTCGACGACTACCTGAATCCGAACGTGGTGAAGGTGGTGGTCGACGGCGCCGGCCGCGCCACGTACTTCTCGCGCGCGCCGATCCCCTTCGCGCGCGACCACCTCGCAGGCTTCCCGCAGCGGCTGCCCACCGCGCTGCCCGACGGACCGGAGGGCGCGCGCCCGATGCGCCACATCGGCCTGTATGCCTACCGGGTGGCCTTCCTGCGGCAGTATCCGGCCCTCACGCGTTCACCGATGGAGATCGCCGAGTCGCTCGAGCAGCTGCGCGCCCTGTGGCACGGTGTCCGGATCGCGCTGTTGCACTGTCCCGATGCGCCGCCGGGCGGTGTCGACACCCCCGAAGACCTGGCCCGCGTCCGCGCGCACTTCGTGCGCTGAGGTCACCGACGGTCCACGCGCGTGCGTTTGACCGGCGCGGGCCTTTGACGGTAAGTTTCGCCGGTTGTTCCTCCCCGCCCCGAAGCGGTGCACGCGCGGGGGTCGGGGAATCCATCAGCCGCATCCCGCCGGGATGCTCCACCCACAGGTACAGACCCAGGTTGCGTTCATGCGATTGATTCTGCTCGGGCCGCCGGGAGCCGGCAAAGGGACGCAGGCAGCGTTCATCAAAGAGAAGTTCGGCATTCCCCAGATCTCCACCGGCGACATGCTGCGCGCCGCCGTCAAGGAAGGCACGCCGCTTGGCCTCGCTGCCAAGAAGGTGATGGACGCGGGCGGCCTGGTATCCGACGACATCATCATCGGTCTCGTGAAGGACCGGCTCACCCAGCCGGATTGCGCAGCCGGCTACCTGTTCGACGGATTCCCGCGCACGATCCCGCAGGCCGAGGCGATGAAGACCGCGGGCGTGACGATCGACTACGTGCTCGAGATCGACGTGCCCGACAGCGAGATCATCGAGCGCATGAGCGGACGCCGGGTGCATGCGCCCAGCGGCCGCACGTATCACGTGAAGTTCAATCCGCCCAAGACCCCGGGACGCGACGACGTCACCGGCGAGGAACTCATCCAGCGCGACGACGACCGCGAAGACACCGTGCGCAAGCGCCTGGAGGTCTACCACGCGCAGACCCGCCAGCTGGTCGACTACTACGGTCAGTGGGCGTCCAACGGCACGCCCGGCGCCCCCCGATACCGGCGCATCTCCGGTCTTGGCGCGGTCGAGGAGATCCGTACCCGCGCCTTCGACGCCCTGCGCTGATCGAGCGCGCTGCGCCATCGTCGGCCTCGGCCCGCGCCCGGTGTTCCACCGGCCGCGGGCCGATTCACATCCAGGGGAATGGCGGCGTCAAAGGCCCGCCGCGCCACACACGCGCATGCACGCGCCGGCCCCGAACGCAACAGGCGTGCGCAGCGCGTTCTCCCTGCTTGCCAAAGCATCATCCGGTCGTGACAATCAGGCGGTTTGACTTGCTTCGTTGCTTCGCCGGTTCTTATTCCTATAACACCCTTTGGAGGTCCCCCGATGTCAGCAGCCTCGAATGCAGGCTTGTGGTTCGCGCTGATCTGCGGTGTCGTCGCCGTGCTCTACGGAGTCGTGACGAGCCGATCGATCCTTGCACTTCCCGCAGGTAACCAGCGCATGCAGGAGATCGCCGCGGCGATCCAGACCGGCGCGCAGGCCTACCTCAGCCGTCAGTACCGGACGATCGGCATCGTCGGCATCGTGCTGTTCATCGTGATCTGGCTGGTGCCCGGTCTGGGCATGGCCACCGCCATCGGGTTCGCGATCGGGGCCATCCTCTCCGGCGCCGCCGGCTTCATCGGCATGAACGTGTCGGTGCGCGCCAACGTGCGCACCGCGCAGGCCGCCACCAAGGGACTGAACGACGCGCTCGACGTCGCGTTCAAGGGCGGCGCCATCACCGGCATGCTGGTGGTGGGCCTCGGCCTGCTGGGCGTGGCCGGCTACTACTTCATCCTGCGCAGCGGCGCGGCGCCCGACGCCGACCTGCACGGCGTGCTCAAGCCGCTGATCGGCCTGGCCTTCGGTTCGTCGCTGATCTCGATCTTCGCGCGTCTGGGCGGCGGCATCTTCACGAAGGGCGCCGACGTCGGCGCCGACCTCGTCGGCAAGGTCGAGGCGGGCATCCCCGAAGACGACCCCCGCAACCCGGCCGTGATCGCCGACAACGTCGGTGACAACGTGGGCGACTGCGCGGGCATGGCCGCCGACCTGTTCGAGACCTATGCGGTCACGCTGATCGCCACGATGCTGCTGGGCGCCCTGATGGTCACCGGCGCCAAGGCCGAGGCGGTGCTGTACCCGCTGGTGCTCGGCGGCTTCTCGATCATCGCGTCGATCGTCGGCGCGATGTTCGTGAAGGCCTCGCCCGGCGCCAAGATCATGACGGCGCTGTACAAGGGCCTGATCGTCGCCGGCGTGCTCGCCGTCGTCGTCGCCTACCCGATCACCTCCTGGGTGTTCGGCGGCGTCGACCTGAGCGCAGCCAAGCTGAGCGTGATGAACCTGTGGCTGTGCGTGGTCGTGGGCCTGGTGCTCACCGGCCTCATCGTGTGGATCACCGAGTACTACACCGGCACCGAGTACAAGCCCGTCCGCTACGTCGCCGCGGCGTCGACCACCGGCCATGGCACCAACATCATCGCCGGCCTGGCCGTGTCGATGAAGTCCACCGCCTGGCCGGTGCTGATGGTGTGCGGCGCGATCATCGCCTCGTACGCGCTCGGCGGTCTGTACGGCATCGCGGTTGCCGCGACGTCCATGCTGTCGATGGCCGGCATCGTCGTGGCGCTCGACGCCTACGGCCCGATCACCGACAACGCCGGCGGCATCGCCGAGATGGCAGAACTGCCGGACTCGGTGCGCGACATCACCGACCCGCTCGACGCGGTGGGCAACACCACCAAGGCGGTGACCAAGGGCTACGCGATCGGCTCGGCCGGCCTCGCGGCGCTGGTGCTGTTCGCCGACTACACGCACGGCCTCGAATCGGTGGGCCTGTCCACGGTCTTCGACCTGTCCAACCACATGGTCATCGTGGGCCTGTTCATCGGTGGCCTGATCCCCTACCTCTTCGGGGCGATGGCGATGGAGGCGGTGGGCCGCGCCGCGGGCTCGGTGGTGGTGGAAGTGCGCCGCCAGTTCCGCGAGATCAAGGGCATCATGGAAGGCAAGGCCAAGCCCGAGTACGGCCGCGCTGTCGACATGCTGACCACCGCGGCGATCAAGGAGATGATGATCCCGTCGCTGCTGCCGGTGGTGGTGCCGATCCTGGTCGGCCTGCTGCTCGGACCGGCGGCGCTCGCCGGCCTGCTGATGGGCACGATCGTCACCGGCCTGTTCGTCGCCATCTCCATGTGCACCGGCGGCGGCGCATGGGACAACGCCAAGAAGTACATCGAGGAAGGCAACCACGGCGGCAAAGGCTCCGAGGCCCACAAGGCGGCGGTCACCGGCGACACCGTGGGCGACCCGTACAAGGACACCGCCGGCCCTGCCGTCAACCCGCTGATCAAGATCATCAACATCGTGGCGCTGCTGCTGGTGCCGCTGATGGGCACGATGTACGCGGGCAAGCCGGGCTACAGTGCCGCCCCGGCGGCTGCACCGCACGCCGCCGCGCATGCGCCCGCCGCAGCCGGTCCCGTCGAGGTCGACAAGGCTCCGGAAGTGCTCAAGGGCAACGGCGCGCCCGAGCTCGTCAGCCTGTTCTTCGACTCGGGCAAGGCCGACCTGCCTGCCGACGCCAAGGCGCAGATCGCGCAGATCGTCGCGTATGCGAAGTCGGGCCCGAACACCAAGATCGGCCTGTCGGGCTTCCACGACACCACCGGCGATCCGGCCAAGAACGCCGAGCTGGCCAAGAACCGCGCCAAGGCAGCGCGCGCCGCGCTGATCGAGGCCGGCGTGCCCGAAGACCGCATGATCCTCGTCAAGCCGCAGGAGATGGCGGCGGGCGGTGCCGACGACAAGATGGCGCGTCGCGTCGACGTCTATCCGGCGCAATGACGGTCGCGTGACGCACGGCCGGCCGGTGGCGGCGCAGCCCGCCACACGCCGGTCCGCGCGCGAAGCACCGAGGAGCGGCCTGGCCGCTCCTTTTTTTTGCAGGCGACCGCCCGAGCATCGCGCCCGCGCGACGGACGGCACGGATTCGCTACACTTCGCCGTCAACCCTCCCCACAGGAGCACAGCATGGACTTCAAAGGTAACGTCGTCGTCGTCACGGGCGGCGCATCCGGCCTGGGCGGCGCCACCGCGAAGCTGGTCGTCGACCATGGCGGCAAGGTCGTGATCGCCGACATGAACGAAGCACTCGGCACGTCGTATGCGGCCGAACTCGGCGCCAACGCGCGCTTCGTGAAGTGCGACGTGGCCTCCGAGGCCGACGGCCAGGCGGTGATCGACACCGCCGTGTCGATGGGCACGCTGGTCGGACTGGTGAACTGCGCGGGCATCGGCGGCGCCGCCAAGACCGTCGGCAAGGATGGCCCGATGCCGCTGGCGAACTTCACCCGCATCGTCACCACCAACCTGATCGGCTCGTTCAACATGCTGCGCCTGGCCGCCACCGCAATGGCGCGCAACACGCCCAACAGCGACGGCGAGCGCGGCGTGTGCATCAACACGGCCTCGGTCGCCGCCTACGAAGGCCAGATCGGCCAGGCCGCGTACTCCGCCTCGAAGGCCGGCGTGGTCGGGATGACGCTGCCGATCGCACGCGACCTGTCGCGCGAAGGCATCCGCGTCGTCACCATCGCCCCGGGCCTCTTCATGACGCCGATGCTGGCGCGTCTGCCCCAGGCCGCGCAGGAGTCGCTCGGCGCGCAGGTGCCGTTTCCCCCGCGCCTCGGCCGTCCGAGCGAGTACGCGCTGCTGGTGTCGCAGATCTTCGCCAATCCCATGCTGAACGGCGAGACGATCCGCCTCGACGGCGCGATCCGCATGGCCCCGAAGTAACCCGCCCGCGCACCGGCGCCGGCCACGGGTCGCGGCGCAGCGCACACCGTGTCGTCTTCAGCAGGAGATCCCGATGATCGACGTGCAAGCGCTGCAGCAGCGCCTCGAGCCCCTGTTCCCCGGCCTGATGGGCGTGACCCTCACCGAGGTCTCGCCGGAACGCGTGGTCGCCACGATGAAGGTGCGACCCGACCTGTGCACGGCCGGCAGCATCCTGCACGGCGGCGCCTTCATGGCGTTCGCCGACACGATCGGTGCGGTCGCCACCGTGGTGAACCTGCCGGCCGGCGCGCGCACCACCACCATCGAGTCCAAGACCAACTTCCTCGGCGCGGCGCCGGTGGGATCGACCGTCACCGCCGAGTGCACCGCGTTCCACCGCGGCCGCACGACGATGGTCTGGCAGACGCAGATCCGTTCCGAACAAGGCAAGCTGTGTGCCGTCGTCACGCAGACCCAGATGGTGCTGCCCGCCTGACCGGCACGTCCGTCGCGTGCGCGGCGCCCATCGCCGGCGGTCGACGCCCGCCGGTGCTCGAACACCCCATGCAAATCCGGAGAGACTGAAGCAATGAAAGCCCTGATGTGCCACGCCTACGGTCCGATCGACAACCTGAAGGTCGAGGACGTGCCCTCCCCGCAACCGGGACCGGACCAGGTGCTGATCACCGTGAAGGCCGCCGCGCTCAACTTCCCCGACGCCCTCGTGGTGCAGGGGCTGTACCAGCACAAGCCGACCTTCCCGTTCTCGCCCGGCGGTGAGGTGGCCGGCGTGATCAAGGCGCTCGGCGCCAATGTCACCGGCTTTTCGGTCGGAGACCGCGTGCTGGCCTCGATCGGCACGGGCGGATTCGCCGAGGAGTGTCTCGCATCCACGCTGCGGCTGATGCCCCTGGCCGACGGCATGGACTTCGAACTCGGCGCGGCGTTCACGCTCACGTATGGCACGTCGCTGCATGCGCTGCAGCGCTGCGCGCAGCTCAAGGCCGGCGAGACGCTGCTGGTGCTCGGTGCCGCCGGCGGCGTGGGCCTCGCGGCGATCGAGATCGGCAAGGCGCTCGGCGCGCGGGTGATCGCCGCGGCCTCGACCGACGAGAAGCTCGCACTGTGCCGCAGCGTCGGTGCCGACGAGACGGTGAACTACACCACCGAAGACCTGCGCAAGCGCGTCGACGCGCTGACCGGCGACAAGGGTGCCGACGTCACGTACGACCCGGTCGGCGGCAAGTATGCCGAAGCCGGGCTGCGCGCGACCGCCTGGCGCGGCCGCTTCCTCGTCGTGGGCTTCGCTGCTGGCGAGATCCCCAAGATCCCGCTGAACCTGGCCCTGCTCAAGGAGCGCTTCATCATCGGCGTGCACTGGGGCGAGGCCGTGCGCCGCGACCGTTCCGAGTTCACCACCGACATGAAGCTGCTGCACGAGTGGTTCGCCGCAGGGCGGATCAAGCCGGTGATCAGCGAACGCCTCGATCTGGCCCAGGCGGTCGATGCCATCAAGCGCATCGCCAACCGCCAGGTGATGGGCAAGGTGGTGGTGCTGCCACGCGGCTGAACACACCCGCGGGCGCTTCGCCCGGGCTTGTGCATGAGACGGGCGGTCGCCCTCGACCGTCCGGCAACGAATCGATTCGAGAGGTGACCCAGTGGCCAAGCCCAACTACGCGTTCGAGAAGCGCCAGCGCGATCTCGCCAAGAAGCAGAAGAAGGAAGAGAAGCGCCTGAAGAAGGCGGCGGGAACCGCCGGAGGGTCGTCGGACCCCGTCGCCGACGACACGGCGGGCAGCACGCCCGAGGACGCAGCGGGCGGCACGCCCGACGACCCGGCCGGGCATCCGTCCGCCGACGCGTCCGAATCCCCCAAGGCCCCGTGATGGAACAGCGGCCGCTGCGCGGTGGCACGCTGCGTGCCGGCGCCTACGACGCGCGCGAACAGCGCCTGGAGCTGACGTTCACCGACCACTCGGTGCGCGTGTTCAAGGGCGTGCCGCACGAGGTCTGGCAGCGCCTGCTGTCCGCACCGAATCCCGGTGCGTATTTCGACGACCGCATCGCCGACGAATACCCGTCGCAGCGGGGAAGCCCGCGCGCCTCGGCCGATGCCCGGGCCAAGCTCGACGACCTGTTCGGCGGGCCCGCGGCCGGCGAGGACTGACGGCACGCACGCGGCGCCGAGCAGTCGAAGCGACCACCGCCTCCTCCGTCGTCATGCACGCGTCGCCATCGACCCCGCTGCGCTTCGCGCTCTTCTGCCGCGTCGTCGACAACTTCGGCGACGCAGGCGTCTGCTGGCGACTGGCCCGGCAGCTTGCGCGCGAGCACGGCGCCGACGTGACCCTCTGGATCGACGGGCTGGACGCGTTGCGCGCGATCGAGCCCGACGCGGCGCACGACCGCCGGGTGCGCGACGTGCTGATCCGTGCCTGGCCGGACGCGACGGACACCACCGATGCCCCGGCTTCGAAGAACGCGCCGCACCGGCACGACGCCCCCTGCGCCGCGCCCTTCGCCGACATGCCGGCGCACGTGATCGTCTCCGCGTTCGGCTGCACGCTGCCCGCGCCGGTGCGCGCCGCGCTCGCGCCAGGCGCAGCGCGCGGCGGCCTGCCACCCCCGCTCTGGGTCAACCTCGAGTACCTGAGCGCCGAGGCCTGGGTCGAGGGCTGTCACGGACTGCGCTCGGTGAAGCCGGACGACGGCGCCGTCGAGCACTTCTTCTATCCCGGGTTCACGCCGGCCACCGGCGGCCTGTTGCGCGAGCACGACCTGTTCGCCACCCGCGACGACTTCCTGGCCCGAGAGGCCGTCCGCTGGCTGAACGACCGCGACCTGCTGCCCGCGCCGGGCGAGCGTCTCGTCTCGCTGTTCTGCTACCGCGAGGCTGCGCTCGACGGCTGGCTGCGGGCGCTTGGGGAATCGCCCCGGCCGACACGGGTGCTGGTGCCGACCGGTGTGGCGGAGCTCGCCATGCTGCGCGTGTTCAAGGGGCGACTGGGCACGCAGGCGGGCGCACGCGCAACGCTCGGCACGCTCACCGTGCAGCGCATCCCCTGGATGCCGCAGGACGATTACGACCGGCTGCTGTGGTGCTGCGACCTGAACGTCGTGCGCGGAGAGGATTCCTGGATCCGCGCGCACTGGGCCGGGCGACCGTTCCTGTGGCAGCCCTACCCGCAGCCCGACCATGCCCACTTCGCCAAGCTGGACGCCTTCCTCACGCGCTTCGCGCAAGCGACCGGCGCCCCCACGCCGGCGCGCGAGCTGATGTACGCGCTGGCCGGCCGCGGCGACGCCCATGCCGCCGCGCGCCGCTACGACACGGTGCTGGACAGCCTGCGCACGGCCCATCGTCAGTGGACGGCGCACCTCGCCGCCCACACCGACCTGGCGAGCGCGCTGGTCGGGTTCTGCCACGATCGGCTATAATTTCCGGTTTGACTGGGTCAGAAGCCCAGCGTCCAGCCCCCACGGAAATCAATCTCATGAAGATCGCTCAGGAACTGCGCACCGGCAATGTGGTGATGATCGGCAAGGATCCGATGGTCGTCCAGAAGGCAGAGTTCAACAAATCCGGCCGCAACGCAGCGGTCGTGAAGATGAAGCTGAAGAACCTGCTCAATGGCTCGGCGACCGAATCGGTCTACAAGGCCGACGAGAAGTTCGACGTGCTGGTGCTGGACAAGAAGGAAGTCACCTACTCGTACTTCGCCGATCCGATGTACGTGTTCATGGACGCCGACTACAACCAGTACGAGATCGAGGGCGACAGCATGGGCGACGTGCTGAACTACCTCGACGAAGGCATGCCCTGCGAGGTCACGTTCTACGAAGGCCGCGCCATCTCGGTCGAGATGGCCAACAGCGTGGTGCGCGAGGTCGAGTACACCGAGCCGGCGGTCAAGGGCGACACCTCGGGCAAGGTCCTGAAACCCGCCCGCATCAAGCCCACCGGTTTCGAGATCCAGGTCCCGGCGTTCGTGAACATCGGCGACAAGATCGAGATCGACACCCGCACCGCCGAGTACCGCAACCGCGTGAAGTGAGCGCCCCGCCGCCCGCAGGCCCGATGTAAGCGGGCCGCCGCCCGCGGGCCGGATCAGATCGTGCTCAGACGGTCCGTGCCACCGGGCGGCTGCGCACCGGGCGGCTGCGATTTCGGCTTCAGATGCCGCGCGACCGTGTCGCGCAGCGACTTCAGCGACACCGGCTTGACCAGGTAGCTGCTGCACCCGGCCAGCGCACCGCGGATCAGGTCGAACGGCGAAGACCGGCTCGTGAGGATCACGACCGGAATGTCCCGCAGGTCCCGGTTGCGCTTCACCTGGCGGGTGAACCGGTAGCCGTCCATGCCGGGCATGATCACGTCGGCCAGCACCAGTTCGTAGCGCTGCCGATCGAGCGCCTCGAGTCCTTCCTGCGCCGACGCGGCGCCGTCGCTGGCCAGCCCCATGTGGCGGAGCGCCAGCGCGATCTGACGGCGCACCGACGCGCTGTCGTCGACGATCAGCACCGTCGGCCGCGCGCTGGCCCGGACCGCCGTCGGCGGCGCGGGCAGGTGCTGCCCGCCCGCGCGCAGGAAGCGGTCGACCGCCGAGTTCAGCACCTTGAGCAGATTGATCGTGAACGCGTCGAGCAGCAGGTCGTCCTCGCCGCGCGACGGGTCCGCACGCCGGCCCACACGCACCACCGGCCGCGCCTGAGGCAAGCGCAGCAGGGTCGAGGCGACTTCGGCGCCACCGTGCACGGTCATGTCGACCACCGCGATGTCGTACTCGCCCGGCCCGCGCGAGGCTGCGATCTCGAAGCGATAGGGATTGTGCCGGGCGTGCCGCAGCACGATCTCGACGACGCGCTCGAAGCGCTGCGCCAGGCCGAACAGCCCGACACGAAACACGGGCCGCGGGTCCGATCCCGACAATACCGGCATCAGATCGGCGGCGCCGCGACTCGGACGCCCCGCTTCCGCGAACGGCATCGATCCCTCCTCGACGGTCAGCCCCTGCTGCCCCGGGTGCATCCGCGCGCGAGCGCGGGCAACCATTGGCGCGAGGGTCTCTGTAAGGCGTGAATTGTAACCGCCAACCGCTCGGGAACCGAATGCGCGTGTGGTGAAAAAGCCTTGTCCGACCCGTACTTACGACAGGGAGTTCAAGAATCTTCGTAAACGACCTGCAGGTCGTTGTCGCGCGCGAAGCCCACCAGGAAGTGATAGGCCATCATCTCGATGGCGTGGATGCGCTTGTCGACGATCACGCATTTGACGCCGTCGCGCACGCCGGGCATCACGTAGGGCGAATAGGTGAGGTGCGCCTGGGGGCCGCCGCCGGCCGGCCGGAAGGCCGACATCACGCCGCACAGCCGGTCGGTCCAGTCGCTGGGCCGGAACGGGCGGCCTTCGGACGTCACCCCGAGAATGACGAAGGACCGGACCTGGGGCGATGACGACGTCATGAAGTGGCCGTTGTCCTGTTGCAGCGCGGCAAAGACGAACTTCCGCGATTATATGCGCGCAGCACGCCGCCCCGGAAACGACGTTCCTGAAACGCGTGTTATCCAATACAATCAAGCAATTACGACGGCGTACGACGGCGGCTCGAGCCGCCGTCTTCGTTTTCCGGCGCCGTCGCGCATGGCAGTCCCCGATCCACCCGTCGTCCACGAAGCGGAGACCGAGATGGCAGCGTCCACCCCTCTGATGTCCACCTACTACCCCGCGCCGGTCGCCTTCAGCCATGGCGACGGCGTCTGGCTGTACGACACCGATGGGAAGCGATATCTCGACGCGCTGTCCGGCATCGCCGTCAACACGCTGGGGCACAACCATCCGCGCCTGACGGCGGCGCTGCACGAGCAGGTGTCGCGCATCATCCACACCTCGAACCTGTTCGAGAACCCGTTGGCGAAGCAGCTGGCGCAGAAACTGGTCGACCTGTCCGGCATGACCAACGTGTTCTTCTGCAACTCGGGGCTCGAGGCGAACGAAGCCGCGATCAAGATCGCCCGGCTGTACGGCCACAACAAGGGCATCGCCGAGCCCGAGATCGTCGTCTACGAGAAGGCGTTCCACGGCCGGTCGCTGGCCACGCTGTCGGCCACCGGCAACGCCAAGGTGCAGAAGGGCTTCGAGCCGCTGGTCACCGGCTTCGTGCGCACCGGGCTGAACGACATCGCCGATCTGCGCCGCATCGCGGCCGAGCGTCCCAACGTGGTCGCCGTGTTCCTCGAGGCGATCCAGGGCGAAGGCGGCATCAACCCGGCCAGCATCGAATACCTGCGCGAAGCCCGCCGGCTGTGCGACGAGCGCGGCTGGCTGCTGATGATCGACGAGGTGCAGTGCGGCACCGGGCGCACCGGGAAGTGGTTCGCGCACCAGTGGGCGGGCATCAAGCCCGACGTGATGCCGCTGGCCAAGGGGCTGGGCTCCGGCATTCCGGTCGGCGCCGTCGTCGCCCACGGCGTGGCGGCCGAGACCTTCAAGCCGGGCAACCACGGCACCACCTTCGGCGGCAATCTGCTCGCCATGCGCGCCGGCCTCACCACCATCGACGTGATGGAAGCCGACGGCCTGCTCGAACGCGCGGCCGACGTCGGCGAGCACCTGCGCGCCGGGCTGCAGTCGGCGCTGGGCGGCCTCGATGGCTTCGTCGAGATCCGCGGCCGCGGTCTGATGATCGGCATCGAACTGGCGCGCCCCTGCGGCGAGCTGGTCGGCCAGTGCCTCGAAGACGGACTGGTGCTGAACGTCACCGCCGACACCGTGGTGCGGCTGCTGCCGCCGCTCATCTACACGCGCGACCACGCCGACCAGCTGATGGGCATCCTGGTGCCGCGCATCCGCGCGCTGCTGTCGAAGCCGGCGCCGGCCTGAATGCGGAGCAGCCCATGAGCGTCCGGCACTTCCTGCAGTTCCGCGACCTGTCGCGCGACGAGATCGATCACCTCTTCCGACGCACCGCCGCCATCAAGGATCGCTTCAAGCGCTACGAGGCCTATCACCCGCTGGCCGACCGCACGCTGGTGATGATCTTCGAGAAGGCCAGCACCCGCACCCGGCTGTCGTTCGAGGCCGGCATGCACCAGCTCGGCGGCGCTGCCATCTACCTGAACACGCGCGACTCGCAGCTGGGCCGCGGTGAACCGGTCGAGGACGCGGCGCAGGTGATCTCCCGCATGTGCGACCTGGTGATGATCCGCACGTTCGAGCAGGAGATCATCGAACGCTTCGCCGCGCATTCGCGCGTGCCGGTGATCAATGGGCTCACCAACGAGTTCCACCCCTGCCAGATCCTGGCCGACGTCTTCACGTTCATCGAGCATCGCGGGCCGATCGCGGGCCGCACGGTCGCATGGATCGGCGACTCGAACAACGTCTGCTACACGTGGCTGCAGGCGGCCGAGCTGCTCGACTTCAAAGTGCGGGTGTCCACGCCCCCCGGCTACGAGGTCGATGCCGCCAAGGCAGGCCCGCTGAGCCCCGGTCGCTTCGAGCAGTTCGCCGATCCGGTCGAAGCCTGCCGCGGCGCCGATCTCGTCACCACCGACGTCTGGACCAGCATGGGCTTCGAAGCCGAGGACGGCGAGCGGCGCAAGGCCTTCGCCGACTGGCGGGTCGACGCCGAGATGATGCGCGCCGCCGACCCGCGCGCGGTGTTCATGCACTGCCTGCCCGCGCACCGCGGCGAGGAAGTCGACGCCGACGTCATCGACGGCCCGCAGTCGGTCGTGTGGGATGAAGCCGAGAATCGCCTGCACGTGCAGAAGGCGCTGATGGAGTTCCTGTTGCTCGGCCGCATCGCCTGACCTGCGGCCGTCGCGACGGCGTGTCGATAAACCCTGATCCCGTCACCCCCGATCGCCTTTGCAGGAAACGCTCCACTAGAATCCGCCCTCACGCAGCCGCCGCCGGCCCCGGAATCCGACCGGACCGTCCGGCGCATCGGATGCGTGTCAGGCAGCATGAGGGCGACATGGGCAGGAAGTGGACAGACAAGGCGCCGGGCGCACCCCCGGACAGTGACGCGGCCTTCGGCCGCTGGACCGACGAAGACCGGTCCGACACCACCCCTCACGAGCCCCAGCCCTTCGAGCGAACGCCGGCCTTCGAGCGGCTCGGCGCACGCGTCTCGTCCGATGCCGACGACCGCATCACGGCCTTCGCCGCGCACCTGCGCGACTGCGACGCGACGGGCGCCTCGTCGGTCCGTCAGCGGCTTCGCCCCGACATCCCGGTGCGCATCTGGCACCGGGTGTTTCCGTACCTGCCGCGCGAGCAGATGCCCGACGGTTCGGTCCTGGTGTGGCATCCCAACGAGGACGGCTGGACACAGGCGGTCGACCGGGTCCATGCGAACCGGCCGATCCGCTGGCGCCGCTCGGGCGCCTACGTGCGCGCGCCGGGCGCGGACCGGGTGATGCTGCACGACTTCCGGCGCCTGGACGCGCTGGAGTCCTCGGACTGGTCGGCCCTGCTGCCGGATCCCCGCTTCCTCGCCTTCGTGTCGGGGGCCGCGCCGGGGTGCGGGTCGCTGTCGGAGTTCGTGGCGCGCTGGGCGTTCACGCTCGGGCCGGACGAGGC
>JAKOZZ010000374.1 GCA_029779755.1 Pseudomonadota bacterium | reverse complement strand
GCGCTGATCAATCCGGGCGCGGCGACCGGAAGCGAGCTGTTCGTGGTCTCGGACCTGAGCCGCCTGCGGCTTTACGTGAACGTGCCGCAGACCTACGTGGCGCTCGTGAAGCCGGGCGACAAGGCGGCCTTCAGCGTGCCCGAGCGACCCGGCGCGGTGTTACAGGCGACGGTGCGCTCGATGTCGCAGGCGATCGGCAGCGCCTCGGGCGCCATGCTCGTGCAGCTCGCCGCCGACAATCCCGACGCCGGGCTGCTGCCGGGCGGCTTCGCCAGCGTGCGCTTCGCGCTGCCGCGCGAGACCGGCCGACTGACCGTGCCGCCCGGCGCGCTGATGTTCGGCAAGGCCGGCCCGCGGGTGGCCGTCGTCGGCGCCGACGACAAGGTCGTGATCAAGCCGGTGACGGTCGCGCGTGACCTGGGCCACGTGATCGAGATCGGCGCGGGGCTGGCGGCCGACGACCGCGTGATCGACAGCCCGCCAGATGGCATCACCGAGGGTGACGTCGTGCGGGTGAAGACGGCGGACGCGGCGCGTGCCGCCGGCGGGCAGGCACGGTGATGGCGGGCGACCACGTGCCGCCGACCGGCGCGCCGAGTGCCGGCGGTGCATCACCCCGCGACGGTGCTGCTTCACCCCGCGACGGCGCTGCCACCCCGGCGGACAACGGCTTCATGCGCCTGGCGATCGACCAGGCGCGCAACGCCTGGTCGGTGGGCGAAGTGCCGGTGGGTGCCGTGATCGTGCACCAGGGCAGGGTGCTCGCCACCGGCTTCAACCATCCGATCGGCAGCCACGACCCGACCGCCCATGCCGAGATCCGGGCGCTGCGCGCAGCCGCCGAGCTGCTGGGCAACTACCGCCTGGTGGACTGCGACCTGTACGTGACGCTCGAGCCCTGCGCGATGTGTGCGGGCGCGATCATGCATGCGCGGATCCGCCGTCTGGTGTTCGGTGCGACCGACCCCAAGACCGGCGCCTGCGGCAGCGTGGTCGATCTGATGGCCGAGCAGACGCTGAACCACCACACCGCGGTGGTCGGCGGCGTGCTGCGCGATGCCTGCGGCGGTCTGCTGTCGGACTTCTTCGCCGAGCGGCGCCGGCGGCGGGCGGCCGAACGCGCGGCGACCGACGCCGATGCCGCGCGGGCCGCTGCGCAGGCCGCCGCGCAGTCACCGGCCGGGTCGGGCCCGCAGACCCCGCCGGCAACGGGCATCGACGTCGTGTTCCACGACGAATGACCGGCCGCACCCCGGACGCATGAAGCGCCGAATGACCGGCCGCAGCCCGTTCGCCTGAAACACCGAACGTCGGGGTCGGGACGCACGTCGCGGGCCTGAAACGCCGAAGGGCGACCGGAGTCGCCCTTCGATCGGCGCCGCGGAGGGCGCTCCGCGCGCAGCCCCGCGTGGCGGGGCGACGCGCGCCGTGTCGGCCTTACTGGATCTTGGCTTTGGCGCGCAGATCCTGCTGCAGCGTCTGCACGCGGCGGCGCTCGAGTTCCTGCTGGATCTGGGGCTTGACCTGCTCCAGCGGCGGCGGCGACGACTCGCGCACGTCGTCCAGGCGGATCACGTGCCAGCCGAACTGCGTCTGCACCGGCACGTCGGTGAACTGGCCCTTCTCGAGCTTGACCATCGCGTCGGAGAAGGGCTTCACGAAGGTGCCCGCGCCGTTCCAGTCCAGGTCGCCGCCCTTGGCCGCCGATCCGGTGTCCTTCGACTGCTTGGCCAGCTCCTCGAACTTCGCACCCTTCTTCAGCTGCTCGATGATCTTCTTGGCGTCGTCCTCCTTCTCGACCAGCACGTGGCGCGCCTTGTACTCCTTGTCGCCGCCGGACTTCGCGACCTTGTCGTACTCGCCCTTGATCTCGGCATCGGTGATCGGGTTGGCCTTCAGGTGCTCGCGGATCAGCGCACGGATCAGGATCTCCTGGCGCGCGTTGTCGAGCTGGCGCTGCACTTCGGCGTTGCGCAGCAGGCCTTTCTTCTCGGCCTCCTGGGAGAACAGCTCGCGGGCGATCAGCTCGTCGCGGACGGCGGCGCGCAGCTCGGGGGAGTCGGGCCGGCCCTGGGCCGCAAGCGCGGCGACGAAGTCGTCGACCTTCTGTTTCGGGATCGCCTTGTTGTTGACGACGGCGGCGTTCTGCGCCCAGCCGGTCGACGCCGCG
>JAKOZZ010000337.1 GCA_029779755.1 Pseudomonadota bacterium | reverse complement strand
TCGCTGCCCAGCAGCCCGATGATCGCCGGTCCGCTGCCCTTGTAGGGCACGTGGGTCATGTTCAGGCCCAGCATCGACTTGAAGTACTCCACCGACAGGTGGCTGGTGTTGCCGTTGCCCGCCGACGCGAAGTTCAGCTTGCCGGGCTGGGCCCGGGCCGCCGCGACGAGGTCGGCGATGCTGCGGATCGGCGAGGCCGCGGGCACCACGACGACCAGCGGCAGCGTCGCCACCAGCGTGACCGGCGCGAAGTCCTTCACGGTGTCGTACGGCAGCTTGGGCATCAGCGTCGCGTTGATCGCGTGTGCCGACAGCATCATCACGACCGTGTGGCCGTCCGGCGGCGACTTGGCGACGGTGTCGGCGCCGATCGTCGAGCCGGCGCCCGGCTTGAAGTCGACGATCACCGGCTGGCCGAAGAACTTGGTCATCTCCTGCGCGATCGGCCGAGCGAGGATCTCCGAACTGCCGCCGGGGGGGTACGGCATGATGAAGCGCAGCGGTCGCGACGGGAATGTCTGCGCCGAGGCCGTCGCGGGCAACTGGGCTGCGAGCGCGCTGGCGCCGGCGGCGAGGATCAGGTGTCGTCGGGTGTTCATGCAGGTCTCCTTGATTCTCCGGGCCGCGCGCCCTGTTGCCGCGACCCTCGTCTCCGCGCCCGTCGCGGGCGCGGCATCGGGAGCGAGGGTACCGCACCCCGCCTGCATCGGCACCCGGGCGGACGCCGGGCAGCGGCACCGGGGCGCGGCCCCGCGACGGCGCCCGCGGGCGCTCAGAAGAACCCGAGCGCGTTCGGCGAGTAGCTGACCAGCAGGTTCTTGGTCTGCTGGTAGTGGTCGAGCATCGCCTTGTGCGTCTCGCGGCCGATGCCCGACTCCTTGTAGCCGCCGAACGCCGCGTGCGCCGGATACGCGTGGTAGCAGTTGGTCCACACCCGCCCGGCCTGGATCGCGCGGCCCATGCGGTAGGCGCGGCTGCCGTCGCGCGTCCACACGCCCGCGCCGAGCCCGTAGGGCGTGTCGTTGGCGATGCGCAGGGCCTCGGCCTCGTCCTCGAAGGTGGTGACCGCCAGCACCGGGCCGAAGATCTCTTCGCGGAAGATGCGCATGTCGTTGTGACCCTTGAACAGCGTCGGCTGGATGTAGTAGCCGCCGGCGAGATCGCCCCCCAGCTCGGCGCGCCCGCCGCCGCACAGCACCTGGGCGCCCTCCTGGCGCCCCAGGGCCAGGTAGCTCATGATCTTGTCCATCTGCATGGCCGAGGCCTGCGCGCCCATCATGGTGTCGGTGTCGAGCGGGCTGCCCTGGCGGATCGCGGCCACGCGCGCCAGCGCGCGCTCGATGAAGCGGTCGTAGATCGACGCCTGGATCAGCGCCCGGCTCGGGCAGGTGCAGACTTCGCCCTG
>JAKOZZ010000306.1 GCA_029779755.1 Pseudomonadota bacterium | reverse complement strand
GACGCCGATCTGCTGCTGCACGTGGTCGATGCCGCCAACCCGGGCCATCTGGAGCAGATCGACGAAGTGCAGCGCGTGCTGCACGAAATCGGGGCCGCCGAGGTGCCGCAGGTGCTGGTGTTCAACAAGCTCGACGGGCTCGACGCGGCGCGCCGTCCGCTCAACCTGAGCGACCGCATGGCACTGGATGGCCGCGAGCTGACGCGCATTTTCGTCAGCGCCCGCACCGGCGAAGGCCTGTCGCTGCTGCGCGCCGAACTGGCGCTGCGCGCGCGGGACGCCGCGCAGCTGGCGGTGCCATTGGCCGGCGACGACGGGCAGGCGTTGCCGATTGGGCACAATGGCGGGTTGCACAGCCGGGAAGTCGACGAATGAAAGACCGAATCAGCGCCCCGCGACCGGCCTTCTGGCCGGGCCGGATCCGGGGCATGTTCAACCTCAATGACCCGCGCTGGGGGCGCGGCGACGAGCCGTCGGGGCAAGACCCGGGTCAACGCCCGGACGAGCCGCAGCGGCCGCCGCCGCGTGGCCAGGGGCCCAACCAGGGGCCGCCCGATCTCGACGAGCTGTGGCGCGACTTCAACCGCAAGCTGGGCGGGCTGTTCGGCGGCGGGCGCGGGCGTGGCCCGCGCGGTCCGTACCCCGGCGGGGGCGGCGTGCCGCCGGAGATGCGGGGCCGCGGCGCCGGCATCGGCATCGGCGTGGTGCTGGCGGCGGCCGTCGCCATCTGGCTGGCCTCGGGCATCTTCATCGTGCGCGAGGGCGAGCAGGCCGTGGTCACCACCTTCGGCAGCTTCGACGGCATCCGCAAGGCCGGCCTGAACTGGCGCATGCCCTACCCCATCCAGCGCCACGAGACGGTGCGGGTGACGCAGATCCGCTCGGTCGACGTCGGGCGCGACAGCATCATCCGCAGCACCGGCCTGCGCGAATCGGCCATGCTGACGCAGGACGAGAACATCGTCGAGATCAAGTTTGCCGTGCAGTACCGCCTGAACGACGCGCGCGCCTACCTGTTCGAGAGCAAGAGTCCCGACGACGCCGTGGTGCAGGCCGCCGAGAGCGCGGTGCGCGAGGTGGTCGGCAAGATGAGCATGGACAACGCCATGGCCGACGAGCGCGACCAGATCGCCCCGCGCGTGCGCGACCTGATGCAGATCATCCTCGACCGCTACAAGGTCGGCGTCGAGGTGGTGGCCGTCAACATGCAGCAGGGCGGCGTGCGCCCGCCCGAGCAGGTGCAGGCGGCGTTCGACGACGTGCTCAAGGCCGGTCAGGAGCGCGAGCGCGTCAAGAACGAGGCCCAGGCCTACGCCAACGACGTGGTGCCGCGCGCGGTCGGTACCGCCGCCCGCCTGAAGCAGGAAGCCGAAGGCTACAAGGCGCGCATCGTGGCGCAGGCGCAGGGCGACACGCAGCGC
>JAKOZZ010000303.1 GCA_029779755.1 Pseudomonadota bacterium | reverse complement strand
CGAGAAGAGCTGGCACCAGATCTCGTCGCCGCGCACGGCCGCCGGCACGTAGCGGTCGATCTGCGCCTGCGCGGCATACGCGATGATCGTCGGGATGTAGATGTCGATGCTGCGCTCGAAGAAGCCGCGCGGCACGTCGAACAGCGCCTCCTCCTGGTGGAAGATCACCTGCTGGATCTGCGTGCCGCCGCGCCCGCCGTGGCGCCGATCCCAGGTGATGCCGACGAACCCCGCGGCCGCCTTCTTCGCCTGCCAGGCGCGCGCCTGCTCGAGCGCTTCCGGCCGATCCATGTCGCGCGGGCGGGTCGACGTCTGGCCGGGGGGCTTGCGCTGCGCGTTGGCCTCCAGGAACGCGCGCACCTCGGCGCGGACCGCGGCTTCTTCGGGGGTGTCGTCGAAATCCATCGGGCGGCCTCGCGGTGAGCGGGTGGGGCGTCGCGTCGCGCGCGGGCGTGCCGGGCGGCGCCTGGAGGCCGATTCAGGCATTCCCCCAGCCATGGGGTCAATGCGATAGATCAAGGCGCGGCGGCGGCGATGCCGCCCGGCCGCGCCGGCGATAATGGGCCTCCATCGATGCGCAGCACTGCAGAAAGGCCCACGCCCATGACGCCGGACGTCGAACGCAGGCTCACCGAGCTCGAGGTGAAGCTGGCCTTCGCCGAGGATCTCGTCGAGCGGTTGAACGAGACGGTCTTCCGCCAGCAGGAACAGATCGACCTGCTGCTGCGGGAAGTCGTTGCGCTGCGCCAGCAGCTACGCGACGCGTCCGAAGGCGGTGGCCTGCGCAGCCTGCGCGACGAACTGCCGCCCCACTACTGAGGCCGCACTGCCGAGGCCGCCGCACGGCCGAGGGTGTCGCAGGAGCGGGGCCGCCGCAGGGATGCGGCCGCCGCACTATCGTGCCGCAGGCTCCGGCGCCGGGCGCTGCGGCACGCTCCGGGTGCGCCAGCGCAGCGGCGCGGCTGCGGGCGCGCGCTCGGCGGCGGGCAGGCGCACGCCCGTGGGCAGGCGAAACAGCCGTTCGCCGGGCAGTGAGCGGGCACGGGCCGCGGTGGCGAGCACGAACAGGCCCCCGGCCGCGTCGGGGTCCGATGCCAGATCGGCCATCGCAGCACGCGCGCGCCGGTCGGCGTCCTCCACCACCACGACCGCCCCGTCGCGGCGCAGCCGCTCGAGGATGCGCCGGGTGGCCGGCGCCGGGCCGTTCCCGTCGGCCAGGGCGGTCGGCGCCAGGCGCCAGACGGGGCAGCCGGACGTCTGGCGCAGCCGCTCGCTCGCGGCCTGCCAGACGCGGGCGCGCAGCGCCTCGTCGGCCCCCACGAGCGTGATCCGGCGATGGGTCCACACGGCGCGCGTCAGGTCGTCGGCCAGCGTGTCGATCAGTCGATCCCGGGGGCTCGCGCAGCCCCCCGCCTGGCGCGCGGCACCGCGCGACGCCGCGCCGGCGCGGGCAGACCCGGGGCGCGACCGCGCCGGGTCCGGGTCGCGCGGCGTTGCCGTGGCGATCGGGTGCCGCGCCAGGTCGAACGGCTCCACCGGCACCGCCAGCCGATACCCGCGTCGCGCGACGGTGGCCCGCGCCCCGGGCCCGAGCGCGCGCCGCAGCGCCCACACCTGCACGTACAGGTTGTTGGGTTCCACCGCCACCTGCGGCCAGATCCGATCGATCAGTTCTTCGGCGGAGGCGACGCGCTCGCGCGTTTCGATCAGCGCCAGCAGCAGGTCGAACGCACGTCCGCCGACGCGCGCGTCACGACCGTCGCGCAGCACCTGTCGCGTGCGCGGCAGCACGACGCAGCGCCCGATCCGGAAGGCATGGGTCATGAATGCGCAAGAAGATTAAAGCCCGGCGCGCGGGCGTTGGTGGTAAACGAGCGATGGTGGTCCATCGAACCCACCCCGAGTATCGTCTGCCGGACGCCGATCGCGCCAGCCGGCGGCCCCGGTGCCGTGTCAACAACCTGTCCGGAACATGACCCAACAAGAACACAGGACCGATTCCCCATTCGCCTGGCATCAGGTGCGGCAGCTCACCGATGCGAACGCGCGCATCCAGGTGAAGCTGATCGTCGACCGTGACGCGCAGGCACTTGCCGACCTGTTCTACCACGAAATGCAGGCGGACGACGACGCCGGCAAGCTGCTCGACCACGATCTCGTCAACCGCCGACTGCGCGCCTCCATGGCCGCCTGGCTGCGGGCGCTGTTCGACGAACGCACGCTGGTGGAGGACCTGATCGCGCTGCAGCGTCGCACCGGCGAAGTGCATGCGCGCATCGGCGTGTCGAACGCCCTGGTGTCGGGCGGCGCCCGCATCCTGAAGCGTGCCATCACCCGCCGGCTGCTGACGGCGCGCGCGCCCGACGGGGTGCTCGCGGGGGCGGTGCAGTACGTGTACGAGCTGATCGACCTGGCCATCGACACGATGGCGGCCAGCGCGATCTCCAGCACGGCGCGCCTGGGCCGCTCGGACGAGGCGTACCGGCTCTTCTTCCTCACGCAGAACCTGCGTGCCGAACGCGAGCGCCAGCGCTCCCATCTGATGCAGTGGGCCCGCAACATCATGATGCGCAACTACTGGGAGGTGCCGGTCGACGACGGCCCGTCGCCGCAGCGGGAGCGGCACGATTCGCACTTCGCGCTGTGGATCGAGCACAAGGCGTCGATGCTGTTCGAGAACGCGCCCGAGCTGACGCTGATCCGCGAGCGGATCGACGTCATCGAGCGCGACCTGCTGCCGCGTCTGAGCGACGCGCGCGACAGCCACGCCGAGTCCAAGCCGATCGTCGCGCGCCTGAACGAGGAGATCGGCCGGATCGAGGCCCTGCTGGGCGCGATGTTCGACCGCTCCACCCATCTGGAGGACGGGCGCGACGACGTCACGCTGCTGCTGAACCGCCGCTTCTTCCCGTCGATCGTCAAGCGCGAGATCGGTCTGTCGCAGGTGAGCGGCGTGCCGTTCTCGCTGCTGATGCTCGACGTCGACGACTTCGCGTCGATCGCGATGGCACTCGGCAGCGAAGGCTCGGACGCGCTCCTCGCCCAGGTGGCCGCCGTGCTGGGCGAGAACGTGCGTGCGGGCGACTTCGTGTTCCGCATCGGCGACGCGCGCTTCCTGGTGCTGCTGGTGGAGGCGTCGGCGGACACCGCCACGACGGTGGCGCGGGCGCTGTGCGATCACGTGGCGCGCATGCTCCCGCGCACCTCCACCGGAGTGGCGCCGCGCCTGATGCTCAGTGCCGGAGTCGCGACCTTCGACGGCCATCCCGACTACCAGCGGCTGGTCGAGGAGGCCGAGGCGGCGCTGCGCGCCGCGCCGGTGCGCAGCACCGCCTGACGCGCCCATCGGTCGGGCCCATCGGTCGGGCCCATCGGTCGGGCCCATCGGTCGGGCCCATCGGTCGGGCCCAGCGGCCGAGTCCGAGCGCGGCGTGGCCGCGCCGCGGCTCACTCGGCCTTCACCCCTGCGCGCGCCAGCAGATCCCGCCACTTCGGGATCTCGGCCTTGTAGGCCGCCTGGAACGCCTCGGGCGTGCCGCCCACGAGGTTCATGCCCAGCGCGGTGATCCGGTCGCGCAGCTCGGGCTGGCGCACGGCCGCCTGCACTTCGCTGGACATGCGCTGGATGGCGGCCGGTGGTGTCTTCGCGGGCGCGATGATGCCGATCCAGCCGGGGTTGAGCTTGAACACCTCGTCGTTGAGCCCCTGCTCGGCGAACGTCGGGACGTTGGGCATCGCCTCGTGCCGCTGCGTGCCGGTGATGGCCAGCACCTTCACCCTGCCGGCCTCCGACGGGGCCTTGGTCGTCGCGATCGTGAGGAAGGTCGTCTGGAGCTGGCCGGCGATCAGGTCCTGGAGCATCGGCCCTTCGCCCTTGTACGGCACGTGCGCCATGCCGGCGTCCAGCGTGTCGTTGATGTGGGCCGCTGCGACGTGACCGTAGTGCCCGACCGCCACCGAACCGTACGAGACCCTGCCCTTGTGGCTGCGCAGGTACTGCATCAGTTCGGGTGCGGTGTTCACGGGGACGCTGGGATGCACACCCAGGATCATGGGCACCGTGACGATCTGCGAGACGAAGGCGATCTCGCGGTCGACGTCGAACGGGACCTTCGTGTTGATGATGGGCGCGCTCACGATCGACGACACCGTGGTCATGCCGAACGTGTAGCCGTCCGGGGGCGCCTTGGCGATCGCGGCGG
>JAKOZZ010000273.1 GCA_029779755.1 Pseudomonadota bacterium | reverse complement strand
GACGCCGACCGTGCGCGCGCTGATCAGCATGAAGCTGATCGCCCATCCGGCCCTCGCGGCCCTGCTCCTGGTGGGCGTGTTCCGCGCCGCACCGGACGCGGCGGCCATCGGGATCCTCGCCGCCAGCCTGCCGGCGGCGAGCAACTCCTTCATCATCGCGCAGCGCTACGGCGTCGACGCGCGCGACATCAGCGCGGCGATCGTGGCCGGCACGTTCGGCGCGCTCGCGACGGTGTCGCTGGTGATCTGGCTGCTGGGGCTGACGGCCGGCTGACCGGCGCGGGCGGGGGGACGGCGGGCGTCGCGCGGCCCGGCGGGCGGCCCGGACCGCAGGGGCCGGGCGCCGCTCAAGCGCCCGTGATCGACGCCAGCTGCTTCTGCAGCCGCTTCACCGACACCGGCATCGGCGTGCGCAGCTCCTGCGCGAACAGGGACACGCGCAGCTCCTCCAGCAGCCAGCGCAGCTCCTCGAGGCGCGGGTCGTGGTGTCCGCGGCGCTGCCCGAGCAGCCGCCGGTACGCGGTCAGCAGGGGCGCGAGGTCGGTCATCAGGCGGGCATCGCGCGCGGCATCGGCGCGCAGCTTGTCGACCCGCAGGGCCACCGCCTTCAGGTAGCGGACGAGATGCGGAAGCTGCGCGGGCGGCGTCGACGTGACGAACCGCTTCGGCAGCAGCGCCGCGAGCTGCTGCTCGATGTCGGCGTGCGCCTGCGCGTGGGACTTCACGCTCGCCAGCTTGCGCACGGCCGCCTGATGCTCGGTCAGGATGGACAGCACCACCCGCGCGATCTCCTGCCCGATCAGGTTGATGCGCGGGCGCGAGGCCTCGACCCGCTCGGCGAACGCCGCAGCGTCCGCCGGCAGCGGATCGGCCATGCAGGCGCGTTCGATCAGGGCGCCGACGAGCTCGGCACGCAGGTCGTCGGCCCCGCCGAACGGGGTGAACAGCAGCGCGAGCCGCTGGCCGTCGGGCAGGTTGCGCTCGAAGAAGCGCAGCGGCTCCTTCAGGGACAGCGCGAACAGGCGGCGCAGCCCGCGGCGATGCTCGTCGGCCGCGGCCTCGGGGGCGTCGAACACCTGCAGCTCGACGGCGTCGCCGACGTCGGCGAGTGCCGGATAGCCGACCAGCAGGTCGCGTCCGCGCTGCAGCTCCATCAGCTCGGGCAGCGGACCGAAGGTCCAGGCGGTGAAGCGCTGACCCGCCTGCTGCACGAGGGTCTCCTCGGCCGAGGACGGCGCCGGCCGGCCGGCCGCGCCCGAAGGGCCCGGGCTTCCGTGCGCTGCGCCGGCCGGCCCCGGGGGTGCGACGGCGGTGTGGCCGGACCCGCGCGCGCCGGCGCGCCTGCGGGTGCGGTCGTCCGTTGCGTCGTCCGGCGCGTGCACGTCGCCCGCCGCGGGCGCGTCGCCCGCGCGCGGCGTCAGCCGGCGGGCGATGCCGCTCAGCGCGCTCTGGAAGCTCGACTGCGCACGCTCGCCGTGGGCGGCCTTCAACGCCGCCAGGCTGCGGTCCACGCCCAGCACGCCGCCGTGCTCGTCGACCAGGCGGAAGTTCATGAACAGGTGCGGCGGCACGGTCTCGAGCTTGAAGTCGGTGGCCGCGGCGCGCAGCTGGAGCGTGTCGCGCAGATCGTCGATCAGCACCGCCAGCAGCGGCCGCCCGACGAGCGCGCCCTCGGCCAGCGGCGCGCTCCAACGGGCGACGAAGCCCTCCACGTACTCGGGCACCGGCACGACGTGGCGGCGCAGCTTCTGCGGCAGCGACTTGATGAGCGCCGCCACCTTGTCGCGCAGCATGCCGGCCACCAGCCACTCGCAGCGGGCGCCGTCGACCTGGTTCAGCGCGTGGATCGGCACCGTCAGCGTCGCGCCGTCGTCGGAGGCGCCGGGGTCGAAGTGGTAGTCGAGCGCGAACTGGACGCCGCGCATCGTGATGCGGCGGGGGAACGCGTCGCTGCCCAGGCCTTCGGCCTCCTTGCGCAGCAGTTCGTCGCGCGACAGCTTCAGCAGGGACGGTTCGGCCTTCACTGCCGTGCGGTACCAGGCCTCGAGCTGCGCCCCCGACACGACGTCGGCCGGCACGCGCGCGTCGAACCAGTCGAACAGCCAGCCTTCGTCGACCAGCAGGTCGGGGCGGCGGATCTTGTGCTCGAGCTTGCGGATCTCGGCCACCAGGCGGCGGTTGTGCACGAAGAACGGCAGCGTGCTGTCCCACTCGCCCCCCACCAGCGCCTCGCGGATCAGCAGCTCGCGTGCGAGCTTCGGGTCGCGCGGCCCGTAGTGCACGCGCCGCTGCGCGTACACGGTCAGGCCGTACAGCACGCCGCGCTCGAACGCGACGACCTGCCCGGCCTTCTTCTCCCAGTGCGGCTCGCTGTACGAGGTGCGGATCAGATGCGCGGCCGCGCGCTCGATCCAGGCAGGCTCGATGCGCGCCACGGTGCGGGCATACAGGCGACCGGTGTCGACCAGCTCGCCCGCCATCAGCCAGCGTGGCGGCTTGCGCGCCAGCGCCGAGCCGGGGTGGATCGAGAAGCGCGTCTGGTGGGTGCCCTGGTACTGGGCCTCGTCCGCGTCCTTGAACCCGAGGTTGCCGAGCATGCCCGTCAGCAGCGCCTGGTGGAGCGCATCGTAGGGCGCGGGCGCCTCGTTGCGCTTCCAGTGCATCTCGGTGACGGTGTCGGTGAGCTGCCCGACCACGTCGGCCCATTCGCGCAGCTTGCGCGGCGACAGGAACTCGCGCTCGAGCTTCTGCTGCAGCCGGCGGTTCGACTCCTTCTCGCGCTGCGCGCTCTGCCAGTAGTCCCACAGCTTGACCCAGGCGACGAAGTCGGAGCGCTCGTCGACGAAGCGGCGGTGCTGCTGGTCGGCGGCCTGCTGCGACTCCATCGGACGCTCGCGCGGATCCTGCACCGACAGGGCGGCGGCGATCACCAGCATCTCGCGCAGGCAGTCCGCCTGACGCGCGGCCAGCAGCATGCGGCCGATGTGCGGGTCCACCGGCAGGCGCGCCAGCTGACGTCCCGTGTCGGTGAGCTGGTTGCGCTCGTCGGTGGCGCCCAGCTCGTGCAGCAGCGCATAGCCGTCGACGATCGCCTTGCGCTGCGGCGGGTCGAGGAACGGAAACTCCTCGATGCCGACGAGCCGCAGCGCCTTCATCTGGAGGATCACCCCGGCCAGCGACGAGCGCAGCACCTCCGGATCGGTGAAGCGCGGCCGGCCGGCGAAGTCCTGTTCGGAGTACAGGCGGATGCAGACGCCGTCGGACACGCGTCCGCAGCGGCCCGCGCGCTGGTTGGCCGCCGCCTGCGACACCGGCTCGATCTGCAGCTGCTCGACCTTGCTGCGGAAGCGGTAGCGCTTGACCCGGGCCGTGCCCGTGTCGATCACGTACCGGATGCCGGGCACGGTGAGCGAGGTCTCGGCGACGTTGGTCGCCAGCACGATGCGCCGCCCGTTCGAGCCGCTGAACACCTTCTGCTGGTCGGCCACCGACAGGCGCGAGAACAGCGGCAGGATCTCGACCGGGCCGCGCGCCAGCGCCTGCGCACCGCGCCCGGCCTGCGCGCGCGCATGCGCACGGCGCAGGTGGTCCGCAACGTCGCGGATCTCGCGCTCGCCCGGCAGGAACACCAGCACGTCGCCCGCGCGCTCGCGCCACAGCTCGTCGACGGCCTCCTCGATGCGCGACGGCAGGTCGGTCTCGTCGTCGTCGTCGCGCGCCTCCTCGTCGAAGCTGCGGTAGCGGATCTCGACCGGATACAGGCGGCCGGACACCTCGATCACCGGCGCCGGGCGGCCGTCGCGGCCGAAGTGCTCGGCGAAGCGCTGGGCGTCGATCGTCGCGGAGGTGATCACCAGCTTGAGGTCGTCGCGGCGCGGGCCGTCGACCAGCTGCTTCAGGTAGCCGAGCAGGAAGTCGATGTTCAGGCTGCGCTCGTGCGCCTCGTCGACGATGATCGTGTCGTACTGGCGCAGGCGCGCGTCGGACAGGGTCTCGGCCAGCAGGATGCCGTCGGTCATCAGCTTGATCGACGCGCCCTGGCCGAACTTCTCGTTGAACCGGATCTTGTAGCCGACGTGCGTGCCCAGCGGGGAGCCGATCTCCTCGGCGATGCGGCGCGCCACCGTGGTGGCCGCCAGGCGGCGCGGCTGGGTGTGGCCGATCAGCCCGGCCTGGCCGCGTCCGGCCAGCGCGCAGATCTTGGGCAGCTGGGTGGTCTTGCCCGACCCGGTCTCGCCGCAGACGATCACGACCGGGTGCTCGCGGATCGCGCGCGCGATCTCGTCCCGCTTTCCGCTGACCGGAAGCGCCTCGGGGAACGTCAGCGGCGGAAGCGGGCGCAGGGCGGTCGGCACGCTGAAATTATAATGATGCGATGAATGCCCCCGCCGCGCTCCCCGATCCGGAGCAGTTCGTCCACTGGCTGCGCACCGTCGCGCCCTACATCCACGCGTTCCGGGGCAAGACCCTGGTGGTCGCCTTCCCGGGCGAACTGGTGATGGCCCGACGCCTGAACGCACTCGTGCAGGACATCAGCCTGCTCAAGGCGATGGGCATGCGGCTGGTCGTGGTGTTCGGGGCGCGCCCGCAGATCAACGAGCAGTTGCGCCTGCGCGGCGCCGAGCCCCGCTACGACGTGTCGGGCATGCGCATCACCGACCCGGTGGCGCTCGAATGCGCGAAGGAGGCCGCCGGCGAGCTGCGCATGGACATCGAGGCCGCCTTCTCGCAGGGGCTGCCCAACACGCCGATGGCGCATTCCGAGATCCGCGTGGTGTCGGGCAACCTGGTCAGCGCCCGGCCGGTGGGCATCGTCGACGGGGTCGATTACGGCCACACCGGGCTCGTCCGCAAGGTAGACGCCGACACGATCCGCTTCGCGCTCGACGGCGGCGCGATCGTGCTGATCTCCAACCTCGGCTTCTCCGCCACCGGCGAGGCGTTCAACCTCACGATGGAGGACGTCGCCGTGCGCACGGCGATCGCGCTCGACGCCGACAAGCTGATCTTCGTGACCGAGACCCCGGGCGTCACCGACCCCGACGGGCGCGTGCTGTCGGAGGTCTCGGAGGCCGACGCCGACCGGCTGCTGTCGGCGGGCGCGCTGCCGGCCGACTGCGCCGGCTACCTGCGGTACGCACTGCGCGCGTGCCAGGGTGGCGTCGCGCGGGCCCACCTGATCCCGTTCGGGCTCGACGGCAGCCTGCTGCTGGAACTGTTCCAGCACGACGGCGTGGGCACGATGGTGGTCGAGGAGACGCTGGAGGCGCTGCGCGAGGCGGGGCCCGACGACGTCGGCGGCATCCTGGCGCTGATCCGCCCGCTCGAGGAGGACGGCACGCTGGTCAAGCGCGACCGCGGCCTGATCGAGCGCGAGGTCGAGAACTTCACCGTGATCGAGCACGACGGCGTGATCTTCGGCTGCGCGGCGCTCTACCCGTATCCGTCGGACGGCATCGGCGAGATGGCCTGCCTGGCCGTCAATCCGCAGAGCCAGAACCTGGGCGACGGCGAGCGCCTGCTCACCCGCATCGAGCAGCGCGCGCGCGCCGCGGGCCTGCGCCGGCTGTTCGTGCTCACCACCCGCACCATGCACTGGTTCCTGAAGCGCGGGTTCGTCCAGGCCGGCATCGAAGCGCTTCCGCAGGAGCGCCGCAACCTCTACAACTGGCAGCGTAAGTCTCAGATCCTGATCAAGACCCTATGAGCCGATGACGCGGGCATCTCCGGGCGTGCGACGATCGCGTCGCCGCGCCCGATCGCGACCGCACTGCAGGCCCCCCCCCGAACATTGCAAGGAACCCCCGATGGCACGCACCGTCCAATGCATCAAGCTGCAAAAGGAAGCCGAAGGTCTCGACTTCCCCCCCTACCCCGGCGAACTCGGCAAGCGTCTCTACGAGCACGCCTCGAAGGAGGCCTGGCAGATGTGGCTCAAGCACCAGACCATGCTGGTCAACGAGAACCGCCTGAACCTGGCGGATGCGCGTGCGCGCAAGTACCTCGCCACGCAGATGGAGAAGTTCTTCTTCGGAGAAGGCGCCGACCGTCCGGCCGGCTACGTGCCGCCGTCGGAGTGAGGCACGGCCGGCACCGCGCGCCGGTCAGCGGGGCCGGAGCTCCCGGACGCCCTCCGGCGAGGCCACCAGCGCGACGTCGGCCCCCTTGCGTGCGAACAGTCCGACGGTGACCACGCCGGGCCACTGGTTGATCTCGGACTCCAGGCCGGCCGGGTCGACGATGTCGAGGCCCGACACGTCGAGGATCAGGTTGCCGTTGTCGGTGACGAAGCCCTCGCGCAGCTTCGGGGTTCCGCCCAGGCCGCGCAGCTTCGCTGCGACCAGCGCGCGCGCCATCGGGATCACCTCGACCGGCAGCGGAAACCGGCCGAAGCGCTCGACCAGCTTGCTGGCGTCGACGATGCACACGAAGCGGCCGCAGGCGGCCGCCACGATCTTCTCGCGCGTCAGCGCGCCGCCCCCGCCCTTGACCATCTGGAGTGCGGCGTTGAGTTCGTCGGCACCGTCGACGTAGACGGGGATCGGCCGGCCGGCGGCCACCACCTCGTTGAGGTCGAGCACCGGGATGCCGTTGGCACGCAGCCGTTCGCTGCTCTTCTCGGAACTGGAGACCGCGCCCGGCACCCGGTCGCGGCAGGCGCCCAGCGCATCGATGAAGAAGTTCACCGTCGAGCCGCTGCCGACGCCCACCAGGGCGCCGGGCTCGAGGTGATCGATGGCCGCCCTGGCGACGGCGCGTTTCAGATCGTCCTGGTTCATGCGGCGATTTTAACGCCGCAGGCGCGTTGGGGCCGCTTCGGCGCTGCTTCGGGCCCGCGTCAGGCCGCCGCGACCTCGCGCACCGTCACCGCCTTGACCAGTGCCCGGTTGCACTGCTCGATGGACAGGAACGCGTTGTCGATCCGGTCGGCCAGTTGGGCGTCGGGCGGATGCTCCACCGACTCGGCGATGCCGAGGTAGGGCACGTACGGTCCGGTGCGCGCGATCAGCGCCTCGCGGATGCTGTCGGGCACGTACAGCTTCTCGAGCAGTTGCGGCAGCGGCTCGCGGAACAGCTTGTCGAGCAGCGACAGCACGCCGAGGATGAACACCTCGTCGCGCATCGTCTCCTCGTTCTCCTCGCCGACCAGGTTCTCCATGAACAGGCCGCGCCGGAACGAGGCGAACATCACCGGCTGCATGTTCGCGTCCTTGCTGGCGGTCATCAGCATCAGCAGCAGCCAGCGCTTGAGCCGCTCGTAGCCCAGCATCATCACCGCGTGCCGGAACGACTGGATCTCGACCGTGAGCCCGAACGCCGCGGAGTTGATGTAGCGCAGCAGCCAGTAGGCGAGCGCGGCGTCGCGGCGGATCACCTTCTCGAGATCGGAAGCGTCGGCGTCGCGCTCGATCATCGACAGCAGCTGCGTGATCGTACCGAAGTCGGGGTTCGAGTCGCTGGGCACGGCGTGCTGGAGCGCGTCGTCGAACGGCCATCCGATGCACGCGACGGCGCCCGTGTCGAAGCTGCGCTTGAGCATCGCGATGCTCTTCACGCCGGCCTGAGCGTAGGGAATCGTCCGGTGGTGCGCCCGCTGGCGGTCGACGACGGTGTCGCGCAGCCGCCGGTCCTCGGCGAAGTCGATGATCGACATCCGGAACGACGGCAGCAGGTTGCCCGGCAGCGCCGCCGACGGCCGCCCGCCCAGCACCAGCACGAACCCGCGCCGGTGCAGATGGCTGATCAGGTCGGCGCCTTCGGCGGACTCGGCGAGCACCACCGGCACCTCGATCCACACCTGACGGCTGGACTCGAGCTCGACGAGCTCGGAGGGCAGCGTGTTGCCCTCGTTGCGGATCAGCACCGGGATGGAGCCTTCCGGCCACATCGTGCGGAAGTCGTTGTACAGGCCGGTGAGGTCGGCCGCGGCACCGGCGCGACCGCGCGCCGTGATGCGCATGGCGATGGCCTTGCGAGCGCGATCGACGATCGGCTCGTAGCCCATCAGGGTGTTTCCGATGGCTGGATTGGGGACCATATGTATTGTTGTCGGATGCCGTGGGTCAGACGTAGTCGAAGAGGGTCATCTTCGAGATCTCGGAATAGGTCTTCATCGCCGCCTGCAGCGCCGTCTGGTTCGCCGAGAACTCGGAGATCGCCTTGGCGAAGTCGAGGTCGACGAGATCCGACAGCTCCGAGCTCAGTTCGATGCTGCTGGTCTCGTTCAGCGCAGTGCGGCCTTCGAGCGCCTTCAGGTGCTCGCCGATGTCGGTGCGGCGCTGCTGCACCCGGTCGAGCGCCGTGTCGATCCCGCCCAGCGCCGCCTGCACGGCCGCGGTGACGGTCGGCTTGGACGCGTTCGGGTCCTCGAGCACCGCCAGTGCGTCGTCGACGATGTCGAACACGCTGCGCTGGCCCGACGCCGTGGGCACCGTCATGAACGCGGTGCGGCCGTCGACCGAGGTCGGGGTGTCGTGGTCCAGGCCGACCTGCTGCACGCCGGGGGTGGCGTCGTAGGTGACCGTGCCGTTCACCGAGAACGGCTCGGTGCGCGTGCCCTGCCCGCCGAACACGTAGCCGCCCGCGCCGTCGGGGCGGTTGGCCAGCGTGTACAGCTCCTCGCGGTAGCTGCGGAACTGCTGGGCGAGCAGGCCGCGGTCGGTGGGCGACAGCGAGCCGTTGCCGGCCTGCACGAAGCCCTCGCGCAGCGACTGCATCAGGTCGGTGGCGCGCGACAGCGTCGACTCCGCCTGACCCAGCATGTTGGTGGCGAAGTCGTTCATCCGCTGCTGGATCTCGATGCGCCGCAGCTGCGAGCGCGTACGCTCGGCATCCGCGGCGGCGGTCGGATCGTCGGAGGGCGACAGCAGCTTCTTGCCGGTGGCCAGCTCCTCCTGCGACCGGACCAGGCGCGCCTGGCGGTCGTTCATCGCATCGATCGCACGCTCGTAGGCGAGCTGGGTGGTCACGCGCATCGCATCAGTCCCCGCGGTGGGTCATCGGTCAGTTGCTCATCTGCATCACGGTGTCGAACATCGACTGGGCCGTGGCCATCAGTTTTGCGGCCGCCTGGTAGGCCTGCTGGTACTGCAGCAGGCGCGCGGCCTCCTCGTCGAGGTTCACGCCCGACACCTCGGCCCGCGCGGAACGCGCGTCGGCGAGCACCTGCTCGGACAGCGAGGCGGACGCCTGCGCGGCCTGGGTGCGCACGCCGATGTCGGAGAGCAGCTGCGAGAACGCCGAGTTGTAGGAGTAGCCGTCGACCAGCGGCTTGTCGGCCAGCTCGAGCAGCGCGCGCGCATTGCGGTTGTCGACCGCCGGGTCGGGCGTGGGCACCACCTGGATCGTGTCGCCCGCGGCGGGCACGCCGCGCAGCTCCATCGACCAGCCGTTGTAGGAGATCGTCATGCCGGCGGTGTAGGCCAGGCCGGTCGGGTTGCCGGTGCCGGTGCCGCTGACGGAGAAGTTGCCAGCGCCGTCGAAGGTGATCGTCACCGGCGCGGTCAGGTTCGTGTCGTTGGACTCCACGGCGAACTTGCGCACGCTCACGTCGCCGGCATTCGTCGCGCCCTGGGTGGTGGTCACCGCGTAGCCGGTGGCCAGGCGCTGCCCCGAGGCGAGCTCGGTGGTGAAGTGCCGTGCGTACTCGCTGGCGGCGCGCACCAGGAAGCGGTCGCCGGCCTGCGCGGTGCCCGACGTCAGGTCGAGCGTGAGGCCGTCGATCGTCGCGGGCCAGCTCGACACCGTGGTCTCGGTGTCGTCGCTCAGCCGCTTGACGAGGTACGCGCTGCCGTTGAACGTGATCTGGTAGTCGCTGGCGGCGAGCACCGTGCCGTCGGTGATGGCGGCACTGAACTCGGCGTCGCCGACGTTGCCCGAGTTCTCGGTGACGCGCGGCTGCGCGAAACCGAACATCGGCTCGCCCACCTGGCCGTTGGCGTCGCGACCGAGCGACTGCTGGCGGTTGTAGGTCCAGGCCACCGAGGCGGCCAGCTGACCGAGCCGGAAGCGCGCGGCGTCGAGATCCTCGTCGCGGAACTTCAGCAGCCCGCCGATCGTGCCGCCGCCGAGCATCTCGGTGCGCATCGGCACGTCGCGCCCGTTCGTGGTCACGACCAGACGCAGCTTGGACGCGTCGTCCGGGCTCGGCGACAGCGACAGGTCGGCGACCGCGCCGCCCACCAGCAGCGCCTGCCCGGACGCGGCGAACAGGCTCACCGTGCCGTCCGGATAGTGGAAGGCCGACGCCTGGATCGTGCCGCTGATCTCCTCGACCAGCGCGTCGCGTCGGTCGAGCAGGTCGTTGGGCGTCTGCCCCGACCCGGAGGCCTTGGCGATCAGGTTGTTGAGATCGGCCAGCGTGCGCAGCTGGTTGTTGGTGGTCTCGACCGCCTGCTGCAGCCGCTGGTCGACGTCCTCGAGCATGTTGTCGAGGCCGGCCGACACCGAGCCGATGCGTTCGACCACCGTCTCCACGCGCCGCTGCACGACGTTGCGCGCCGAGGCATCGAACGGACGGTTCACCACGTCGGCGAACGAGGCCGTCAGGTCGTCGAGCGCCGCGCCGATGCCGACGTCGGTGTTGGCGAGCATGTCGTCCAGACGCGCGAGCTGCGTGGCGCGGGTCTTGTCGCCCGCCGCCGCCGCCGTGGTGGCGGTCACTTCGGCGTTCAGGAACTGGTCGTAGCGCCGCTTGACGGTCGCCACCTCCACGCCGCGCCCGATGAAGCCGGCCCCGGTGCCGTTGGCGCCGGCCGAGCCGAGCACCACCTCCTGGCGGCTGTAGCCGGGCGTGTTGACATTGGCGATGTTGTGCCCGGTCGTCTGCAACTGCATGTACGCGGCATTCAATGCCGAGGTTCCGACTCCGAACAGCCCTCCGAGCGACATCGCCGACTCCTTCTCAGGTCACCAGACGCTTGAGCATCAGCGCCCGGTTGATGGTTTTCTCCAGCTTCGCGCCGTAGGCCGGATCGGTGGCGTAGCCGGCACGCTGCATGCCCGCGGCGAAGCCTTCGACCGAGGATCCGGCATTCAGCACGCCCCGGTAGCGCGGGTTGGACGCCATCAGCCCCGCCCAGTCCTGGAACGCCTCGGCATACGAGCCGTAGGCGCGGAAGCGCTCGACCTGCTTGCGCGGCTTGCCGTCGACGTATTCGGTGGTGACCGCCTCGGCGACCGGACCGCGCCAGTTGCGGCCCGCCTTGATGCCGAACAGGTTGTGGCTGCTGCTGCCGTCCGCATTGCGGATCTCGCTGCGGCCCCAGCCCGACTCGAGCGCCGCCTGACCAACGACGAACGCCGCGGGCACACCGGTGCTCTGCTCGGCGAGCATCGCCTGCGGCCACATGCGGCGGACGAAGTCCGCCTGGTTGGGCGACAGGTTCTTCAGGTCGGGCATGGCCGAGGGTGCCTCGGTCGCGCGCGTGCCGACCGCGCGCCGGGCGACAGCATCGCCCGCCCCCGCGGCCATCGCCAACGTGGACCGCCAGCCGGTCGCCGCCGTGCGGCCGGCGGCCGCCCCGCTCTGGACACCCGCCGCGGCGCCGCCCGCCGCGCCCTCGGGCAGCCCGCCCTGGACGTTGCGCGACAGCTGGCGTGCGATCACCTCGCCCAGCCCGCCGGCACGGCCCGACATCGTCTGGGCCAGCTGCTGGTCGAACATGTCGGTGTACATCGACTGCGCCGGCCCGTCCCACATGCCGCTCTTGGGGATCGCGTCACGCATGCTCTTGAGCAGCTGACGCATGAACAGGGCCTCGAACTGGCTGGCCGCCTGCCGGATCGCCTTCTGCGGGTCCGTGCCGGCCTGCGTGCGCAACGCGTCCAGCGACCGGGCGTCGGCCGCCAGCCCGTTGACCGGGGTGCTTGCGATGAGCGGGTTCGTTGCCATGCGCGGCCTGCCGTCAGATGATCTCGAGATCGGCCTTGAGGCTGCCGGACGCCTTCAGCGCCTGCAGGATCGCGATCAGATCCTGCGCGGTCGCGCCCAGCGCATTGAGCGCCTTCACCACGTCGGCGAGCTTCGCCGAGGCCTGCAACTGCATGATGGCCCCACCGTCCTGCTTGATCTGGATATCCGTCTTTTCGGCAACCTGCGTCGTTCCTTGAGAGAACGGCCCCGGCTGAGAGACCACCGGCGTCGAGGAGATCGTCACGGACAGGTTGCCGTGGGCCACCGCCGAAGGCTGCAGCGCCACCGTCTGGTTCATCACGACCGAGCCGGTCCGCGCATTCACGATCACCTTCGGCACCGGCTGCGCGGGCGACACCTCGATGTTCTCGAGGTCGGCCATGAACGCCACGCGGGCCGCCGGATCGATGGGAAGCTGCACGCGGATCACCCGCGCGTCGAGCGCCTGGGCGGTGACCGGGGTGCCGGCGGCCGCCGGCATCTGGCGGTTGATCGCCTCGGCCACCTGGCGCACGAGCGAGAAGTCGGTGCGGGTGAGTTCCAGCCGGATCGCATCGCCGTTCAGGGCCGGGTTCGGCACCGAGCGCTCGACGGTGGCGCCGCCCGGCACCCGGCCGGCGCTCAGATGGTTGATCTGGACCTTGCTGCCGCCGGCGGCCGCCCCGGCGCCCCCGACGACGAGATTGCCCTGCGCCATCGCGTAGATCTGGCCGTCGGCGCCGCGCAGCGGCGTCAGCAGCAGCGTGCCGCCGCGCAGGCTCTTGGCGTTGCCCAGCGACGAGACCGTCACGTCGATCTGCTGCCCCGGCTGCGCATAGGCCGGCAGCTGGGTGGTGACCATCACCGCGGCCGAGTTGCGCAGCTGCGGCGTCACGCCGGGCGGCAGCTGGATGCCCAGCTGCGACAGCATCGACTGCACGCTCTGCGCGGTGAACGGCGCCTGTGTCGTCTGGTCGCCGCTGCCATCCAGCCCCACGACCAGGCCGTAGCCGATCAGCTGGTTCTGCCGCACGCCCTGGACGGAGGCGAGTTCCTTGATGCGCTCGGCCTGGGCCGGCACGCAGGCCAGCGCGACGAGCAGCACGGTCGCCACGCGGGCGAGCGGTCGGAGGATCGTGTACGTGCGCATCATGGTCAGATCGGCAGGAAGCTGAGGAAGAAGCGGGTCAGCCAACCGGCGGTCTGCGCCCGCCCGATGTCGCCCTGGCCGCGCACCTCGAGCCGCGCGTCGGCGACCTGGGTCGAGTTCACGACATTGCCGGGCAGCACGCTGGCCGGGTTCACGACGCCCGAGAACCGCAGGGTCTCGACGTTCTGGTTGATGCCGACCTGCTTCTCGCCGGCCACCATCAGGTTGCCGTTGGCCAGCACCTCGATCACGGTGACCGTGATCGTTCCGGTGAACTCGTTGTCGCTGCCGGTCGCGCCCTTGCCTTCGAACGTGTTGTTCGTCTCGGCGCCCATGCCCAGGCGCTCGCCGACCTTCGCCGCGGTGGCCGGCTTCAGGAACGGCAGCGCGCTGACCTTGGCTTCGGACGTTCCGGCCCGGTCGACCGAGCTGTTCGAGCTCTGCTTGGCCGACGTCTTCTCCTGGATCTGGATCGTCATGATGTCGCCCACGAGACGCGCCCGGCGGTCCTCGAACAGACCGCGGAAGCTGGCGACCTGGAAGATCGAGCCGTCGGAGGCGACGGGCGCCTGTGCCGCGTAGGCGGCGCCGCCGGCCAGCGGCGGCCGGACCGTGGTCGGCTCGCGCACGTCCACCTTGGGGGTCGTGAGCATGCAGCCGGCCAGCGCCGTGCCGGCGGCCAGCGCGCACAGCATGCGCCGTGCGGCGCGCAGGAGGTCGTGTCGGTGTGACTTCATGTCGGGGCACTTCACAGCTGCGACAGCTTCTGCAGCATCTGGTCGGACGTCTGGATGGCCTTCGAATTGATCTCGTACGCACGCTGCGCCTGGATCATCGAGACCAGCTCCTCGACGACGTTGACGTTGGACGTCTCGACGAAGCCCTGCTTGAGCACGCCGGTGCCGTTCAGCCCCGGCGCGCCCACCGTCGCCGTGCCCGACGCGGGGGTCTCGAAGAACAGGTTCTGCCCGCGCGGATCGAGGCCGGCCGGGTTCACGAACGTGGCCAGCTGGATCTGCCCGACCTGGGTGACCGCCGTGCTGCCCTGGGTGGTGATCGACACCACGCCGTCGCCGCCGATCGTGACCGACGTCGCGTTGCCGGGGATCGTCACCGGCGGCGCCATCGGCATGCCGTTGGACGTCACGAGCTGGCCCTGCGCGTCGACCCGGAACGAGCCGTCGCGGGTGTAGCCGACCGTGCCGTCGGGCATCTGGATCTGGAAGAACCCGTTGCCGCTGACCGCGACGTCGAGGTTGTTGCCCGTCTGCTGCAGGTTGCCCTGCGCGAACACGCGCGCGGTGGCCACCGGCCGCACGCCGACGCCGAGCTGCAGCCCGGTCGGCAGCTGGTTCTGCTGGGTGGCCTGGCCGCCGGCCTGGCGCAGGTTCTGGTAAAGCAGGTCCTCGAACACGGCGTGCGAACGCTTGTAGCCGTTCGTGCCCACGTTGGCGAGGTTGTGCGCGATCGTGTCCAGCTGGGTCTGCTGGGCGTCGAGCCCCGTCTTGGCGATCCAAAGCGACCGGATCATCGTGGATTCCTTTCCGTCACGCGTTCATCGACAGCAGCTGCGCGGCGCGCTGCTCGTTGCTCTCTGCGGTCTGCAGCAGCTTCATCTGCATCTCGAACTGGCGGGCCAGCGCGATCATCCCGACCATCGACTCGACGACGTTCACGTTGCTGCCCTCGATCGCACCGTCGACGACGCGCACGTTCGGGTCGTCCTGCGCGGGGTCGCCGTTCTTCATGCGCATCAGCCCGTCGGCGCCCTTGGTCATCTCGCCCGGCTGGGCGTTGACCAGCTTCAGCCGCCCGACCTGCTGCGGCGGCTGGTTGCCGGTCTTGGCGCTGATCGTGCCGTCGCTGCCGATCACCACGTCCGAGTTCGGCGGGATCACCAGCGGGCCGCCGTCGCCCAGCACCGGCAGGCCGGTCTGGGTGAGCAGCGCCCCCTCCGGGCCGAGCGTGAACGAGCCGTTGCGCGTGTAGGCCTCGTTGCCGTCGGGCGTCTGCACCGCGAACCAGCCCTCGCCGCGGATCGCGACGTCCAGCGGGTTGTCGGTCTTGCGGATCGGCCCGGCCTGATCGTTGAAGCCGGCCGTCGCCTCGAGCGCGAACACCCGGGTGGTGGCCGTGTCCTCGGCGCGCACCGGCACCGAGCGGAACGCCATCAGGTCGGCCCGGAAGCCGTCGGTGTTGGCGTTCGCCAGGTTGTTCGACAACGCATCCTGACGCTGCATCAGCGCCTTCGCGCCGTTCATCGCCAGATAGATCATGCGGTCCATCGCCCGTCCTCCTCGTCCGGGTCCGTCTCAGACGGCCCCGGTCAGCGCTTCGTCAGCGCAGGTTGGTGATCGTCTGCAGCAGCTGGTCCTGGGCCTTGATCGTCTGCGCGTTGGCCTGGTAGATGCGCTGCGCGGTGATCATGTTCACCAGCTCGCCGGTGAGGTCCACGTTCGACTGCTCCAGCGCACCCGACTGCAGCACCCCCAGGTTGCCGGTGCCCGGCGCCTGCGGCGTCAGGGCCTCGCCCGACACCGAGGTGGCCGTCCAGTTGTTGCCGCCGGCCGGCGCCAGGCCCTGCGGGTTGCGGAAGTTGACCAGCGTCAGCTGCCCCTGCGTGAGGGTGCGGCCGTTGGAGTAGCGCGCCATCAGCATGCCGTCCGGCGCGATCGAGAAGCCCGCGAGGTCGCCCGGCGCGTAGCCGTTCTGCGTCATCTCGGTGACGGCGAACGGGGAGCCGAACTGCGTGAGGCCGGTGAGGTCGATCTCGACGTCGATCGGACCGCCCTCAGCGGCCGGCACGTCCACGGTCTGGGTGAACGGCAGGAAGGTGCTGGGCAGCCGGCCGGTCGCGGCGTCGAAGTCCAGCGTCGACACCGGGTTGGATGCGAACATCGTGCCGTCCAGCGCGGCGTGCACCTCCCACTGGTTGTCGGCCGCCTTGCGGAAGTACATGGCCAGCGTGTGCTCCACGCCCTGCGGCGAGAACACCTTGGTGGTGGTCACGCCCGAATAGGTCGACGTGTCGGTGGCGTCGAAGGCCAGCGTCGGCACCGTCGCGCGGGCATCGACGTTCAGGCGCAGCGCCAGCTCGGACGTGGCCTGCGGCGCCACGCCGTCGACGTTCAGCCGCAGGTCGGTGGTGACCCCGCCGACCTGGCCGTTGGAATCGGCCATGAACCCCTGCAGCTTGAGGCCCTGGGTGCTCACGATGTAGCCGTCGGCGTCGACCTTGAACTGGCCGTTGCGCGTGTAGACGGGCGCGCCGTTGTCGGACAGCGGGAAGAACCCGGCGCCGTTGATGGCGACGTCCAGCGGGTTGTTGGTCGTCGAGATGTCGCCCTGGGTGAACTGCTGCGCGATCGTGGCGACCTGCACGCCGATGCCGATCGCGTTGTTGCCGCCACCGGACAGCGAGCTGGCATAGATGTCGGCGAACTCGGCGCGCGCCATCTTGGCCCCCACCGTGTTGGCGTTCGCGACGTTGTTGCCGATCACGTCCAGGTTGCGTGCCGCCGCGTTCAGTCCGCTGAGGCCTTGTTGAAACGACATGGTTGGCTCCTGTTATATGAGTAGGGTCGGTCCGGGAGGATCAGAGAACGGTCCTGACTGCGCTGGCCGCCATCGCCGGGCGGCCTGCGAGTTCCACCTGCACGCCGTCGGCCCCCTCGGACACGCCCAGCACCTGCGCCGGCGTCATCGTGGTGGTCTTGACCGCGTTGCCCGCCGAAGCGGCGGACACCTTGAGCTGATAGCTGCCGGCGGCGGCGGCCTTGCCCTGGTTGTCCATGCCGTTCCAGTCGAACACGTGCTGTCCGGCTGCGGTGCCGGACAGCGTCTTGGAGAACACCGTCGCACCGGTGGCGTCGACGATGTCGATCTGCACGGAGTCGGCCGCGCCCGCCAGCTCGAAGCCGAGCCGGGTCGCGCCGGTGGTGTCGGCCGCGCGCTCGAAGCCGCTGCCGGGCGCCAGCACCTTGCGGCCGATCAGGCCGATCGCATCGAGCGGCGAGTTCACCCCGGAGGCCGAGGCCAGCTTGGCCATCTGGTCGTTGAGCTTCTCGATGCCGCGCACGGTGTTGATCTGCGCCAGCTGGCTGGTCACCTGCGCGTTGTCGAGCGGATTCAGCGGGTCCTGGTTGTTCATCTGCGCAACCAGCAGCTTGAGGAAGCGGTCCTCGGTGCCGGCGCTGTCGGTGACATCGGCGGCGCCGGCCGACGCGCCCCCGTTCGAGGCGAGGATCTGGTTGATGCGGTTGCCGACCGGGTCGGTGACGCCCGAGGTGGTGGTGCTCATGGTGGCTGCCTTTACTGACCGAGCTGCAGCGTCTTCAACAGCAGCTGCTGGGTGGTGTTCATCACTTCGACGTTGTTCTGGTACGAGCGCGAGGCCGAGATCATGTTGACCATCTCCTCGACCGCGTTGACGTTGCTCTGGGTCACGTAGCCCTCGGCGTCGGCCATCGGATGCTTGGGGTCGTGCACCCGCTTGCCCGGCGCGTTGTCCTCGACGATGCCGGTGACCTTCACGCCCGCGGTGGCGTCGGTGCGCTGCGGCTGCCGGGCGGTGAACACCACCTGGCGCGCCTTGTACGGCTGCCCGTCGGGGCCGGCCACGCTCTCGGCGTTGGCCAGGTTCGACGCGACCACGTTCAGCCGCTGGCTCTGCGCCGAGATGGCGCTCGAGGAGATCTCGAAGATGCGTGTCAGGGACATGGTTCGTTCCGCCTTTGAGAGGAGACCGGCGCGTGGTCAGGCGCGGCACGCGCCCGCCTGTCCGGCGCCGTCATTCACCCTTGATCGCGCTCAGCATCGTGCGCACGTTGCCGTCGATGAAGCGCAGCGTGGCCTGGTAGCGCACCGCGTTGTCGGCGAAGTTGGCGCGTTCGCGGTCGAGGTCGACGGTGTTGCCGTCGATCGAGGGCTGCTCGGGGGTGCGGTACAGCAGCCTGGCGTCGGCCGCGGCGCCGTTCGGGCCGAGCCCCACGGGCAGGAAGCGCGGATCCTGCGCCGCCCCGCTCGCCGCCGGCCGCACGGCCTTCGCCAGCGGATCGGCGCCGGTGGCCGCACGCAGCGCCTTGCCGAAATCGAAGTCGCGCGCCTGGAAGCCCGGGGTGTCGGAGTTCGCGATGTTTCCGGACAGCACCTGCTGCCGTTCGGCGCGCAGCAGCAGTGCCCGTCCGTGGAACGCCAGTGTGTTCGTCATCCTGTCGAGCATGTCCGCCTCCGCGCTGCTTCCGGTGCCAATCCGGATCCGGATCGATCGGACCGATTATTCGATCGGCGACGGAAAACTTAAGCGGCGAATAGGCGTCCCGAAGCGCCCCTAATCGCGCCCCCGGGGGAGCATCGCGGCCCCTAAGGTGTCGTCATTCCACGCAGGGAGAACCCGATGCCCGCGCCGACCCGTCCTTCCGTCCGCTCCCGTTCGCCGTCCGTCCGCCGGCTGCTCGTGTCGACGACCCTCCTGACCGCGCTGTCGACCGCACACGGGCAGGCGCCCGCGCCGACGGCACCGCCGCAGCCTTCGGTCGCCGTCGCGGCCGGCACGGCCCCCGCCCCGATCGGGGTCGCCGCACGCGGCCCCGCGGCGCCGCCCGACGCGACCGCCGAGGCGATCCGCGTACTGGTCGAGCGCGAAGTCGGACCCGGCCACCGGGTGGAGATCCAGGTCGGCCAGCTCGATCCCCGGCTGAGCCTCGCGCCGTGCGCGCGCATCGAGCCCTACGTGCCGGCAGGCAGCCGTCTCTGGGGGCGCACGTCGCTGGGCGCACGCTGCGTGCAGGGCGCCAGCTGGGCGGTGCTGGTGCCGGTGCAGGTCAACGTGTTCGGCAAGGCCCTGGTGGCGAACGCGCCGCTGACGGCCGGCGCTGCACCGGGCCCCGACGATTTCCGTGTCGAGGAGGTGGAACTGACCCGTGAGTTCGGCCAGGTCGTCTCCGACCCGTCGATCCTGGGCAGCCGGGTGCTGACGCGGCCGCTGCGTGCCGGACAGGTGCTGAAAGCCGACGCACTGCGCGTTCCTCCCGCGATATCCCCCGGCGATCCGGTCAGGCTTGTGCTGATCGGCCAGGGATTTACCATCGTGAGCGAGGGGGTCGCGCTGAACGCAGCCGGCGAGGGACAGCCGCTGCGCGCGCGGACGGAATCGGGCAAGGTGGTCACCGGCCCGTTGCGTGACGGGGCGATCGAACTGAAGATCTGACCCCGGACCCGGCCCGCGCCGGCGTGCGAATCACGCATCCGGCCTGCGATTCCGCCCGGCGTTGCGCCCGCGCGTCGAAATGAGCGCGACTTTTTCCGGTTATTCACGCTAAAGTCCTGCCGAATCGCGCCGATATTGGCATCAGGGCCCATGCGTACGTCGGCAGGTGCCGACAAGGAGCCGGGTATGAAAGTCACGAACAACATCGAGTCACTGCAACCAGACCTGCCGTCGCGCGTCGTCAACGGACAGCGCGCACCCGCGCCGTCCGGCAAGGCGGCCGAGGGCACGGACCAGGTCCAGTTGTCGGAGGCCTCCCGCACCCTGAAGGCCGGCTTCACCGCCGAGAACGATGGGGAGACGGTCCGCACGGACAAGGTCGAAGAGATCCGGGAAGCCATCAAGAAGGGCGAGTTCCACGTCTCCGCGGAGGTCGTGGCCGACAAGATGATCGCCGAGGCCGCCGAGCTGGTCGAGGTGATGACCGCGATGGGTCAGCAAGGCCGTTGACGTGACGGCCGGCACCCCCGCGGGCACCGATCGGCTCACGGAGCTCTCCGACGCACTGGAGCGTCAGCGCGCCGCGCTCGTCGCGCGCGACGCGGAGGCCTTGCGCGCGTCCACCGAAGCGGTCGCGCGTCTGGTCGCTGCGCTGCGCGCGGCCGGCGGGGGGGAGCGGCTCGACCCGACGCTGCTGGCCGCCGTGAACGCCCGCCTGCGCACCAACGCCGAACTGCTCGAGCGCAGCGGCGCCAGCAACGCGCGCGCGCTGACCGCGCTGTTCGACGCCCCCGACACCTATGGGCCGGGGGCAGGGTCGGGCATGAACCGGCCGACCCGGCGCATCGACACGGCCTGAGCCGCCGGTCGCGCGCGGTCGCCGCGCGCAGTCCGCATCGGCGATGCGTCGCGCCAGCGACCGTCGCCTCGGAACCGCCCAGTCAGAACTGGTACGCCAGACGCAGTCCGCCCCAGTGGCGTCCCTCGACCCGGATCGGGGCCGACAGATCCTTCATCAGCGCGTAGTTGCCCGCGCCCATGTCCCGTCGGTAGGTCTGCAGCAGGAACCGGCGCTGGTTGCGGCCGGCCGCCAGCCCGGTGCGGTCGTTGAAGATGCGCCGGTTGCGGCTGTTCGCGGCGTTCCAGACCGGGTCGCCGCCCTGCGGCTTGGAGAACTTCAGGTTGTGCGTCGGCAGATAGCCGTTGCGGTCGACCGCGGCGCAGAACACCACCTTCGGTGACAGCTGCAGCAGCCGCTCCTGCACGTCCGGCAGCAGCCGGTCGGTCAGCGACAGGAACCGCGTCATGTACTGCTGCGGGTTCGTGCCGGCCATCGGCGCGTACTGCTCGTCGAAGAGGTCTTCGACGGAGATCGCACCGGTGCGCACGGCATCCTCGAACAGCTCGGAGATCTCCTGTGCGGCGGCGGTCACGGCGTTGATGAACGGTGTGTCGTCGGTCTCGAAGCCGCTGTCGGCGGTGAGCTCGACCAGCGACTCCGACACGCCCAGGAAGCTCAGCGTGGTCTGACGCGCAGCGCCGAGATCGCGCGCCATCTCCGTCATCTCCGACGCCATCGCGCGCATCGCGGTGGCGACCTCCGCGCAGGACGCCTGGTTCTCCCGGGCCGCCGACGCGATCGCCCCGACACTCTGCTCGGTCTGCGTCAGGGCGCGCTGGAACGGGCTCTCGTTGCCCTGCTCGTCCTCGTGGATCTCCTGGTTGAGCTCGCCGACCCGCTTGTCGAGCTGGCCGACCGTGCCCATGATCTGCTTGGACGACTCCTCGACCTTCGCAGCCAGGTCGCGCACCGCATCGGCCACGACCGAGAAGCCCTTGCCGGCCTCGCCGGCGCGCTTGGCCTCGACCGAGGCATTGAAGGCGACGAGCCGGGTCTGCAGCGCGATCTGCGTGATCTCGTTGGCCGCGGCCGCAACCTGCCGCAGGGTCGCCATCACGCCGGCCACGCCCTCCCCCACCTTGGCCACCGCCTCGCGCGCCTCGGCCACGTGCGCCCGGCTGGCGTCGGTGGCGCGCGTGATCTCGAGGTTGGCGCCGACCACGCCGTCGATGCGCCCGGCGAGCCCGACGATCGACTCCGAACGTTGGGCACTGTCGCCCGCCAGGTCTTCGATCAGTCCGTTGAGCTCGGCCGCATGCTTGCCCAGTCCGGACGCCTGGCGGGTGAGGTCGTTCATCGTCGAGGCCGAGATCGACGGACGCGCTTCGTCCGCACGCGTGCCGCTCTCGCCGGACCGGATCTTCCTTCGGAATGCCATCAGCATCGTTTCGACTCCGTGTTCAATGCATGTCGGGGGGTGCGCACGTCGTCCGACGGCTCAGCCCCAGCCGCGCAGCTTGGTGCGCAGGCGCGCCACGGCCTGGCTGTGCAACTGGGAGACGCGCGACTCGGTCACCCCGAGCACGGCGCCGATCTCCTTCAGGTTCATGTCCTGCTCGTAGTACATGCCCATCACCAGCTTCTCGCGCTCGGGCAGATCCTCGATCGCCGCGATCAGCGCTTCGCGGAAGCGGTCGTCGCGCAGCATCATGCCGGGGTCGTTCTCCTCGGGCAGCTGGTGCCGTTCGAGAAAGCCCTCCTCCGAGTCGTCGTTGCCGAGCTCGTCGAGGTAGATCAGCTGCGCGCCGCGCGCGTCGCCGAGCATCTGGTGGTACGACGTCACCGGCATGCCGAGCTCGGCCGCCACCTCGTTCTCGGACGGGGCACGGTGCAGCTTCTGCTCGAGCTTGTGGATCGCACGCTCGATCGTGCGCTGGTTGCGGCGCACCGATCGCGGCAGCCAGTCGGCCTCGCGCAGTTCGTCGAGCATCGCACCGCGGATGCGCTGCATCGCGAACGTCTCGAACTGCGCGCCCTGGTCGGCCTGGTAGCGCGTGAGCGCGTCGATCAGACCGATCATCCCGGCCTGGACGAGATCGTCCATCTCGACGTTGGCGGGCAGCTTCGCGATCATCTGCGCCGCCACCCTGCGCACCATCGGGCCGTACTGGTCGATCGCCGCCTGCCGATCCAGCGTTCCTCGTGCGGTATACATCGTCAGTGCCTGTTCTCAGTGGATCGTCGGGCCGGCGCGGTCGAACGCCGGCAAGTGCCATTCGCGTGCCGCGCTGGCGATGCGCTCGAACGAGCGCGCGGCGCGCCCGCCGGCGGCAACGGTGAACCCCTCGGTGCGCGTTCGGCCCCCCGCCGCCCCCGTTTCGTCCGGCAGCACGAGGCCGCCGTACTCGACGCAGGCGCTCAGGTACCGGTGGGCGACGCTCGCCAGCCGACGGTGGCGCGACGCGGCCGCGATCGGCGAGTCGGCACGGTCGAACACGACGCGGAAGCGCGACAGACCGTGGCCTGTCACCAGGGCCTTCAGCCGGGCGTACACCGTCGTCAGGTCCTCGTCCTCCGGGCCGCACACCAGCGTCGTCTCTGCGTCGGCGCGGCCGAGCAGCGGTCCCAGCGTGGCGCCGTCGGCGTGCACCAGCGCCACCTCGAACCCGCGCCCCAGCGCGGCCAGCGCGCTGAAGACGGCGTCGGCGGCCGCCGGGTCGGCCCCCAGCATCGGCAGCCCGTGCGCGGCCGGCAGCACGCTGAACCCCTGCGGACAGTCGAGGACGACACGCTCGACCCGAAGATCCGCCGTCAGCAGATCCGCCAGGTCCAGCGTCGCGCGCAGGCCAAGCAGGCCCGCGACGCCATCGCGCCGGCCGTCGACCACGATCGTCTGCAGGCCCATGCGCGCGAGCGCGGCGGCCAGGTTGGTCACGAATCGCGTCGCGCCCGCGTCGTCGCGTTCGCTGACCACGGGCAGCACCCGCAGCGCGCGCCGCGAGAACAGCCTGCGCAGGCCCGAGGCCTGGTCGAGGCCGCCGTCAAGCATGCGCACCCCCGAGGCCCGCAGCCGCGCCGCGGCGCGCGTCGGGCTGGAACACCAGCGCGAGTTCGCGCTCCTCGATGTCGAAGGTCGGCGCAGAACGGGCTGCGAACGCCGCGGCGACGAGCCCGGCGGGATCGGGCGCGATCCAGTCCTCGGGCACGCGCTGGCCGTTGGCCACGCCCACCAGCTTCAGCCGATGCCGGATCACGCAGTCGAGCGCACCGCCGAGCTTGACCGCCTCGTCGATCTTGGACAGCACGACGCCGGCCGCCTGGCCCGCGCGATAGGCGCCCACCACCTCGTCGATCGTCTCGGCCTGCGACGCTGCGTTCAGCACGACCAGCTTGCGGACCACCGACGACGACAGCGAGGCGAGCAGCTCGTCGACGCGCTCGTCGCGCTGCGCCACGCCCGCCGTGTCGATCAGCACGAGCTTCTTGTTCATGTACAGATGGAGGAAGTCGGCCAGCGTGGCCGCATCGTGCGCGACGTGCACGGGGACGCCCAGCATGCGTCCGTAGCTGCGCAGCTGGTCCTGACCGCCGATCCGGTACGCGTCGACCGTGACCAGTCCGACCGACTGGCTGCCGTGCTTCAGCGCGAAGCGCGCCGCGATCTTGGCCGTGCTGGTCGTCTTGCCCACACCGGTGGGGCCCACCAGCGCGAAGATGCCGCCCTTGTCGAGCAGGTCGTTGCCGGGGTCGCAGGGCAGGTTGTGCGCCAGCGCACGGGTCATGAAGCTCGAGGCCTGATCCTCGGCGCAATCCGCCGGCACGCGCGACACGATCAGGCGGGCCAGCCCGGGGGAGAAGCCCGCGCTCATCATCCGCCGCAGCAGCGTGCTCTGCACCGGGCTGCGGCGCACGCCGTCGAACCACGCCATCGCATTGAGCTGCTCGGCGATGAAGCTGCGCATCTCGCGCAGCTCGGAGAGCACCTCGGTCTGGGGCGCCACGGCCGCCGGCGCGGCACCGAACGCCACGGACGGGGCGGCCATCGCACCCGCCGGCACGAACGCCTGGCCGGCCATCGCGTGGACGGGCGCGGGCGCGATCGGTGTCGCCTGCGCCAACGCGAACGCGTGCGGGTGGACGTGGGCCGGCGCGAAGGGCTGCGCCGGCACCTGCACCTGCGGCAGGACCTGGGGCTGGGCGGGCTGATGGACCTGAACCGGATGAATCTGGGACGGGACCGGCGGCTGATGGATCTGCGGCGGGACCGGATGGATCTGCGTCGGGACCTGAGCCTGGAACTGAGGCGGGATCTGCGCCGGGCTCTGCGCCATTGCCGGCGCGGCGAGCGGCGTGTGCTGCGGCACCGACGCCACCTCCGGCGCACCGGCAAAGCCCGCAGACGACATCGGCTCGCGTCCGCCCACGGACACCAGGTCGGCGGCGGCGGCCGACAGCGCGTGCGGATCGGACGCCGGCGCCCGCTCGGGCTGCGCGTCCCCCAGCACGTCGTCCAGGGTCGGTGCGGCGGCCAGTCGCTGCGCCAGACGGTCGCGTACGTACTGCTGGAACGACAGCGTGCTCATCTCCGGCGTCTCCGCGGCGGACTCGGCCGCGCTCGCGCGGGGCGCCGGGCGCGCAGCCTCGCGCGCGGGCTCCCGGACGGGTTCACGCACCGGTTCACGGACGGTGTCGCGGACGGATTCGCGCCGCGGCGGCACGCCATCGGCGTGCGCAGCATCCGACGCCGCGGCCACTGCCGCATCGTCGGCCATCGCGAGGATCTCGACGCCCCCGGGAACGGCCTGGTTCTTCAGCACCACGGCATCGTCGCCCAGCTCGGCCCGCAGCCGCGACATCGCTTCCTTGTTCGTCCGTCCGAAATAGCGCTTGACGTTCACTTCGCTTCTCCAATGATGCGGCCGATGCGGATCGAGAGGGTTTCAGGGACTTCCGAATGTCCGAGCACGCGCATGCGCGGCGCGCTCTTGCGCAGCAGGCGTGCGAGCGCCGGACGGATCCGATCGGGAACCAGCAGGCAGGCGGCGATGCCGGCGTCCTCCTGGGTGCGGGCAGCGTCGGCCGCCCCTTCCATCACGTAGTCGGCCACCCCCGGCTCGAGGGCCGCGGTGGCGCCCGGCGCGAGCGCCTGCACGAGCAGGTTCTCCAGGCTGGGCTCGATGGCGACGACGTTCAGTTCGCGCACCGGACCGAAGATCTGCTGCACGATCGACGGCGCCAGCGCGATGCGCACTTCGCGCGTGAGTTCGGCCGGGTCCTGCGTGCGCACCGAGTGCTCGGCCAGGCATTCCATGATGCCCCGCAGGTCGCGCACGTTGACCGACTCCTCCAGCAGGTTCTGCAGCACCTTCTGCAGCACGGCCAGCGGGATCAGCTTGGGCACCACGTCCTCGGCCAGCTTCGGTGCGTACTTGCCCAGGTGCTCCAGCAGCTGCTGCGCCTCGGCCCGTCCCATCAGGCGCGACGCGTGCACCTGCATCAGATGATGCAGGTGGGTGGCGATCACGGTGGCGGCGTCGACGACGGTGTATCCGACCGACTGGGCCAGCTCGCGCTGACGCTCGTCGATCCAGGTGGCCGCCAGCCCGAACGCCGGGTCGGTGGTCTTGGTGCCCGGCAGCGCCTGGGTGATGTGACCGGGGTTGATCGCCATCAGCATGCCGGGGAAGGCCTCGCCTTCACCCACCACCACGCCCTTGAGCGTGACGCGGTAGTGCGAGGGCCGCAGCTCGAGGTTGTCGCGGATGTGGACCGCCGGCGGCAGGAACCCCACTTCGTTGGCGAACTTCTTGCGCACCCCCTTGATGCGCGACAGCAGGTCGCCGCCCTGGTCCTTGTCGACGAGGCCGATCAGACGGTAGCCGACCTCCAGACCGAGCTGGTCGACCGGGGTCACGTCGTCCCAGGTCGCCTCGCCGCTCGCGGGCTGTGCGGGCGGCGGCGCCGGCGTCTCGGCCGTGCGCTTCTCCCGCTCGACCAGCCAGTACGCGGCATACCCGCAGGCGGCGGCCAGCAGCAGGAACACCACGTGCGGCATGCCCGGCACCAGGCCGAACAGCACCAGCACGGCCGAGGTGAGCCCCAGCGCCCGCGGGATCGAGAAGAGCTGCTTGGCGAGCTGGCCGCCGACGTCGTCCTGGTCGCCGACGCGCGACACCACCAGGCCCGCGGCCACCGAGATCACCAGCGACGGGATCTGCGCGACGAGCGCATCGCCGATCGCCATCAGCACGTAGTTGTTGGCGGCCTGGGCGAAGGACAGGTTGTGCTCGAGCACGCCGATCGCCAGACCGCCGATCACGTTGATGAACAGGATCAGGATCCCGGCGATCGCGTCGCCGCGCACGAACTTCGACGCACCGTCCATCGAACCGTAGAACTCGGCTTCCTGCGACACCTCCGTGCGGCGCCGCTTGGCCTCGACCTGGTCGATCAGCCCCGCGTTCAGGTCGGCGTCGATCGCCATCTGCTTGCCGGGCATCGCATCCAGGGCGAACCGCGCCGACACTTCCGCGATCCGGCCGGCACCCTTGGTCACGACGATGAAGTTGATCACCGTCAGGATCGCGAACACGATGATGCCGACGGCGAAGTTGCCGCCGATCAGGAAGTGTGCGAACGACTCGATCACCTGACCGGCCGCGTCGGTGCCGGTGTGTCCGTGCAGCAGCACCGCGCGCGTGGAGGCGACGTTCAGCGACAGCCTCAGCAGGGTCGTCACCAGCAGCACGCTGGGGAACACCGCGAACTCGAGCGGCTTGACCGTGTACGCCGAGACCAGCAGCACCACCACCGCGACGGCGATGTTGAACGTGAAGAACAGGTCCAGCAGCAGCGCGGGCAGCGGCAGGATCATCATCGCGAGCATCATCACGATGAAGACCGGCGCGGCCAGGGCCTGCCACGGCGGCAGCTGGATCGCGCGGCCGCCGACCTGCACGGTCATGCCGACCGGGCGCGCGGGGGTGCCGGCCGTGCTCATTCAGCGCCCCCTTTCGGATCCATGTCGGCGGGCACCGGCAGCGTGTCCGGGCGCTGCGGGAAGGCGCCGCGTCCGGGCACGTGCCGGCGCAGCTGGAACACATAGGCCAGCACCTGCGCGACGGCCGTGTACAGCGCCGACGGAATCTCGCGGTCGACCTCGACGTGCGCGTACAGCGCGCGCGCCAGCGGCGGCGCCTCGAACAGGGGCACGCCGGCGTCCATCGCCAGCTCCCGGATGCGCGCGGCCAGATGGTCGGCGCCCTTGGCGACGACGCGCGGCGCGCCCATCGCCGTCTCGTCGTAGCGGATCGCCACGGCGAAGTGCGTCGGGTTGGTGATCACGACGTCGGCCGCCGGCACCGCGGCCAGCATGCGGCCGCGCGAGATCTCGCGCTGGCGCTGCCGGATGCGGCTCTTGATCATGGGATCGCCGTCGGACTGGCGGGCCTCGTCGCGCGCCTCCTGCAGCGTCATCTTCAGGTTGGTGTAGTGACGCCACCACTGCAGCGGCACGTCGACCGCGGCCGACAGCACCAGCAGCCCGACCAGGAACCACAACCCGTTGGTCATGCTCGTGTGCGCGGCGCCCAGCGCCACCTGCAGCGGTGCCGCGGCCAGTGCGGTGTACTCGTCGAAGTGCCCCGCGGCGAACCACGCCGCGACCCCCACCAGCGCGGCGGCCAGCGCACACAGCCGCAGGAAGTCGACCAGGCTCTCGCGCGAGAACAGGCGCGCGAAGCCCGCCATCGGGTTGACCTTCGCGAAGTTGAACGCAGCCGGCTTCAGCGACACGTGGAAGCCGCCTGGAATGCCGCTGGCGAGCACGCCGACCACGAGCAGCACCAGCGCGCACGGCACGATCACCCACAGGGCCGAGGACGCGAGGTGGCCCAGCCACTGGGTCAGGGCTGCCGGGTCGATCGCCTGCCGGCGGGTGAACACCAGCCCGTCGCGCATCAGCTGAAGGGTGGTCGCGCCGATGCGCGGCCCGAACACCATCAGGCCGATCAGCGCCGTGCCGAGCACGAACGCATGCCCGACGTCGCGCGAGCGCGGGACGGAGCCTTCGCTGCGCGCCTTGTCGAGCTTGCGCTGTGACGGCGCTAGCTGCTTGTCTTCACGGCTGGTTTCGTTATCTGCCATTTCTCGGGGGCGAGGAGATCTCGCACCCGATTATTTCGGCACGGCCGTGAACTCAAGCACAGAAAAGCAGGCCGCCACGCCCCCTATTCGCGGGGGTGCGGCGACGGCCTGCGGGTCAGAAGCCCAGGCTCTCGAGCAGATCGTCCACCTGCTGCTGGTCGGCTACCACGTCGTCGCGCCCGCTGGGGTCCACCACCGGGCCGTCGAGCAGGGATGCGTCGACCGCCGGTCGGTGCTGCGGCGGGGTGGCCTCCAGCAGCAGCTTCAGCAGGTCGCCCTCGAGCCGCTGGGCCATGTCGACCAGCTTGCGCGTGACCTGACCGGTGAGGTCATGGAAATCCTGCGCCATCATGATCTCGGTCAGGTGCGCGTTGGTGCGCGCGCAACTGCCGCGCACCTGCTCGACGAAGTTGAACACCCCGCCGCCGGCGACCGCCGCCACCGGATCGGCGGTGAGCGAGGCCTTGATGGCGTCGGCAGCCTCGGCCAGCGCATCCTGGTCGCCACGCGCGTGGTCGACGGCGTTCAGCACCTTCTCGGCCGCATCTCCGGTCAGCCGCGCGATGTACGACAGGCGCGAACGCGCCTCGGGCAGCGTGCTGACGACCTCTTCCAGCTGCCGGTCGTAGCCGAGGCCGCGCAGCGCCTCGTGCAGGGTGCGCGTCAGTTCACCCAGGCGCATGTAGAGCGCCTCGGGTTCGACCGGGGCCCCGCCCGACGTCACGGCAGGGGGAATGCCCGCGGCGTCGGCGGGGGCGGATGTCGTGTGCATCGCGGACTCCTCAGACCTTGCCCAGCTTCTGAAGGATCTTCAGAAGCTTCTCTTCGAGCGTCGCCTTCGTGAACGGCTTGACGATGTAGCCGGAGGCGCCGCCCTGGGCCGCCTGGACGATGTCCTCCTTGCGGGCCTCCGCGGTCACCATCAGCACCGGCAGGTGCTTCAGGCCGCTGTCGCTGCGGATGTTGCCCAGCAGCTCGAACCCGTTCATGTTCGGCATGTTGATGTCCGACACGACGAAGTCGAAGTGGCCGCTGCGCAGCTTCGAAAGGGCCACCTGCCCATCCTCGGCCTCGTCGGCGTTGCCGTATCCGATCTCCTTGAGCAGGTTCCGGATGATCCGGCGCATGGTCGAGAAGTCGTCGACGATCAGGAACTTCATGTCAGCGGCTGAACTCATTGCTTGGCTCCTTGCTTGGTGGCGACCGCCCCATCCGTGCCGGTTCCCGGGGACGGTTCGCCTGCTGCGACTCCGCGCAGCACGTCGTTCAGGTCGCCGGAGTCGCCCACCTGCACCTCCACGCCCTTCAGTACGCGCTCCTCGGCGTCCTTGTTCATCACCACGATCGAGATCCGCCGGTTCGACGGCGCCCGCGGGTTCTCGGTGTCGGCCGGGACGGCCGCCGCCAGCCCGAGCACCCGGATGATCTTGTCGTCGTCCATGCCGCCGGCCACCAGCTCCCGGCGCGAAGCGTTGGCACGGTCGGCCGACAGCTCCCAGTTCGAATAGCCGCGCACCCCGTTGCTGTACGGCGCGCTGTCGGTGTGGCCCGACAGGCTGATGCGGTTGTCGACCTCGTTGAGCACCTTGCCGATCTCGCGCAGCGCCTCGCGCATGTAGTCCTTCACGACCGCGCTGCCGATGTCGAACATGGGCCGGCTGTGTTCGTCGACGAGCTGGATGCGCAGGCCCTCGACGGTGAGGTCGAGCTTGATCTGCGACTTCATCTCCATCAGCTTCGGATTGGCCGCCAGCGCACTTTCGACCTTCTCCTTCAACCGTTCGAGCATGGCCTTCTCGCGGCGCCGCTGCTCGGCCTTCGCGGCCGCCAGGTTCATGCGCTTGCGCTCCATCTCGTTCTCGCCGTTCTTGACCTGGCCGCTGGAGCGCGTCAGGTCCCGGCCGCCGCCCTTGATCACGTGCGACGCGTCGCCGCTGCCCGAGCCGCCCGACAGCGCGACCTGCAGCGGCGACTGGAAGTAGTTGGCGATCCCCTGCAGGTCGCCGCTGGTGGTCGAGCCCAGCAGCCACATCAGCAGGAAGAACGCCATCATCGCCGTGACGAAGTCGGCGTACGCGATCTTCCAGGCGCCACCGTGATGCCCGTGGCCGCCCTTCTTGATCTTCTTGACGATGATCGGCTGGACCTTCTTCTCAGCCGCGGCCATGGCGCCCCCCGTCGGATCGTTCGCGTGCGGTCACGGGGCTCAGGCCTTCTTCTGCTTCACGTGCTGCTCGAGCTCGGAGAAGCCCGGCCGCTCGGTGGAGAACAGCATCTTGCGTCCGAACTCGACCGCGATCGCCGGCGCATAGCCCTGCATGCTGGCCAGCAGGGTGATCTTCACGCACGCCAGCTCCTTCGCGGCCTCCTCGCCCTTCTGCTCGAGGAGCTGCGACAGCGGGCTGACGAAGCCGTAGGCCATCAGGATCCCGAGGAAGGTTCCGACGAGCGCCCCGGCGATCATCTGCCCCAGCACCGAGGGCGCGGCACCCACGGAAGCCATCGTCTTCACCACGCCCAGCACGGCCGCGACGATCCCGAACGCGGGCAGGCCGTCGCCGACCTTCGTGATCGCGTTGATCGGCGCGTGCATCTCCTGGTGATGCGTCTCGATCTCGCCGTCCATCAGGTTCTCGATCTCGTGCGGGTTCAGGTTGCCCGACACCATCATCCGCAGGTAGTCGGTGATGAACTCGATCAGGTGATGGTCCGACGCCACGCTCGGGTACTTCGAGAAGATCGGACTCTCGTGCGGCGCCTCCACGTCGCGCTCGATCGACATCAGGCCCTCCTTGCGGGCCTTCTGCAGCACGTCGTAGAGCAGCGCCAGCAGGTCCATGTAGCGCGCCTTCGTGTACTTCGACCCCTTGAACAGCGTCGGGATCGTCTTGAAGGTGGCCTTGATCACCTTGCCGTTGTTGCCGACGAGGAAGGCGCCGAGGGCGGCGCCGCCGATGATGAACAGCTCGATCGGGGCGGCCTTGATGATGACCGCGAACTTGCCGCCGGCCAGCGCATAGCCGCCGAAGACGGCTGCGAGCACGACGACGTATCCGATGATGACGAACATGGGCGGGCGGCTGGAGGTTGGATTCTTGTGATCGGTTCGGTTCCTTCCCGTTTACGGCCCGCCGTCACGGTCCTTGAGAGCAGAACGCCCGCCGGCCGCCCCTTCCCCGCGACCGCCCGTTCGGCCAGGATCGTTGTCTGGCGCGGGTTTCCGGCCGATCAAAGAAAAAGGCGGGGTCTCCCCCGCCTTATCCGCCGTTGACCGCACCTTCGTGCGGCCATCCGTGCAGCCCGCGCCTTCGCCGGGCAGGCCCGATCAGTGGATCAGCCCGCCGCGGCGCCCCTTGCCGGCACGTGCCGGCGGTTCGCACAGACCGCACACGTACGAGCCGGTCAGCTCGTACGCATGGTTGATGAAGTGACCGCCGCAGCGGGTGCACTTCGTCAGGCACAGCATGCCCGAGTCGACGAACTTCACGAGGCGCCAGGCCCGTGTGATCGACAGCAGGGGCTCGACGTTGTTCGTCGCGACTTCGGCGGCATACAGCTGGTACGCCTTCATGATCGCGTCGATCTCGTCGATCGCGCTGGCCTTCTGCATGTACTCGTACATGTTGAAGAACAGCGAGGCATGGATGTTCGGCTGCCAGCCGAGGAACCAGTCGGTGGAGAAGGGCAGCTGGCCCTTCGACGGCGACTTGCCCGCCACCTCCTTGTACAGGCGCAGCAGACGCTCGTACGGCAGGTTGGTCTCGGACTGCAGGAGCTGCAGACGCGCCCCCAGCCCGATCAGTTCGATCGCGCGCTGGACCTGGCGGCTGTCTTCGAGAAGGCTGCGGGCGGCCATGTCAGACGGCCTCCGAGAACTTGCCGGCCATCAGGATGCTGGCGTGCAGACGCGAGGCGTTGCCCTCTTCGCCGTCGCCGCGACCGCGGCCGTGATCGGCCAGCAGCGACCAGATCATCTCCTCGTCGAAGCGGAAGCGGCACATCAGGGTGTTGCCGGACGCCACCTTGATCATCTGGGTGGGGGTCAGCGCCTCGATGATCGAGGCCACTTCGTCGGAGATGCCGAGACGGTAGAGTGCCTGCGCGCGGTCGGCCCGGATCAGTCTCTGAGCCAGGATCAAATAGGAGAGATTGGCATCCCTTATTTCGGCCATCAGACGGTCTTCGTTCGGCATAAGATTCTCCATGACGCTGGCTGTTGATCTGTGCTGCTGTTTGTGTGATGCCAGTTTCGCCAAGTCCTGCCTGCGCTTGAATCCGAATCCTTCCGTGATTGAGCGCCGACTTTCTCCTAGGACGGTAGGACTTCTTCCTACACGCGCCCCCCGCACGGCGCCGTCGCCACACCCCCTCCCCCGCACGGCCCGCACGGGTGCACGACTCCCGCCGCAAGCGCGCACGAGCCCTCCGAAGCAGACCCGCTAAAGCAATCGGAGACCTGGCCGATAACCTGGGCAACGGGTTCGTCCCGTCGTCCGCCGGCAAGCCGAACAGCCCTCCGACGGACCCAGGTCCCGCCCGCCACGTGGCGAACGGGGAAACGGCTCGAACCGCCGTGTCAATGTCTGTGAAGGGAGTCTGAAATGGCCCAAGTCATCAATACCAACCTGGCATCGCTGAATGCGCAGCGGAACCTGAGCTCGACGCAGAGCGTCCTCACCACCTCCATCCAGCGCCTGTCGACCGGCCTGCGCGTGAACAGCGCGAAGGACGACGCCGCCGGCCTGGCGATCGCGGAGCGCATGAACGCCCAGGTGCGCGGCATGAACGTCGCGCAGCGCAACGCCAACGACGCGATCTCCCTCGCGCAGACCGGCGAGAGCGCGCTCGGCAAGATCGGCGACATGCTCCAGCGCATGCGTGAACTGGCGGTGCAGTCGGCCAACGCCACCAACAGCTCGAGCGACCGCTCCGCGCTGCAGGACGAGTTCACCGAGCTGCAGAACGAGATCACGCGTACCGCCAACACCACGCGCTTCAACGGCCAGTCGGTGCTGACGACCAGCTCGTCCTTCGACTTCCAGATCGGCGCCAACGCGACGACCGACGACCAGGTCTCGATCACGGGCGTCAACGTGCTGGGCACGGCCACCGCCTCGGGCACCAACGACGGTGCGCTGGCCACCGTCGCCGGCACCGGCATCTCGATCTCGACGGTCGGCACCCGCGGCTCGGTCAGCGGCGCTGCCGACTTCGAGGCCTACGCCGCCGGCACGGAAGGCACGGGCGCCCTGGGCGCGATCGAGCAGATCGACTTCGCCCTGGCGCAGGTCAACACCGCGCGCTCCTCGTTCGGTGCCGCGCAGAACCGCTTCGAGTCGATCATCTCGAACCTGCAGGTGGCCGGCGAGAACCAGGCGGCGGCGCGCAGCCGGATCATGGACGCGGACTTCGCCTCGGAGACCGCCTCGATGACGCGTGCGCAGGTGCTGCAGCAGGCCGGTGTCGCGATGCTGTCGCAGGCGAACGCGATCCCGAACAACGTGCTCTCGCTGCTGCGTTGATCGACGCGGCGGCCTGACACGCGAGGTGCAGGCATGGGGCTCCACCGCCCCATCCGCCCCGGCCCGGAGGGACACCCCCCGGGCCGCGGGCGCTCCGGTTCGAAGATGACACGGCTTCGTCGCGCTTTTCCGCGGATGGTCGCGGGTGTTTGCGTTGCACAGTGCAGCAGCGAACACTTTGCGAAGGAGCCGCGACATGGCCCAGATCATCAACACGAACCTGCCGTCCCTGAACGCGCAGCGCAACCTGAATACGACCCAGGGGGCTCTGGCGCAATCCATCCAGCGTCTGTCCTCGGGTCTGCGCGTGAACAGCGCGAAGGACGACGCCGCCGGTCTGGCGATCGCCGAGCGCATGAACGCGCAGGTGCGCGGCATGAACGTCGCGATGCGCAATGCCAACGACGGCATCTCGATGGCGCAGACGGCGGAGAGCGCGCTCGGCAAGATCGGCGACATGCTGCAGCGCATGCGCGAGCTGTCGGTGCAGGCCGCGAACGCGACCAACAGCGACAGCGACCGCGACGCGCTGCAGGAAGAGTTCACCGAGCTGCAGGAAGAGATCACCCGCACGGCCAACACCACCCGCTTCAACGGGCAGGCGGTGCTGACCTCGACCAACTCGTTCGACTTCCAGGTCGGCGCCAACGCCACGCAGGACGACCAGGTGTCGATTCGCAGCGTGAACGTGCTGGGCGCGACGACGACCTCGGGTACCAACGACGGCGCGCTGTCGCAGGTCACGGGCACCGCCCTGTCGATCACGTCGGCGGGCACACGCGGATCGGCGACCAGCCCCGGCGACTTCGAGGCCTACATGGCGGGGACGGCCGGGACCGGCGCGCTCGGCGCGATCGAGCAGATCGACTTCGCGCTGGCCCAGGTGAACTCCGCCCGGTCGCAGTTCGGCGCGGCGCAGAACCGCTTCGAATCGGTGATCGCCAACCTCCAGGTGGCGAGCGAAAGCCAGGCGTCGGCGCGCAGCCGCATCATGGATGCGGACTTCGCGGCCGAGACCGCCGCGATGACCCGCGCGCAGGTGCTGCAGCAGGCCGGCGTGGCGATGCTCGCGCAGGCCAACCAGCTGCCCCAGAACGTCCTCAGTCTGCTCAAGGGCTGACCGCTCACCTGTCTTCGCCCGGCGCTCGGCGGGCTCGCGGTGCTTCCGCGGGCCGGCTGCACGCCGGCGCGCAGGACCGGCTCGCGCGCGCTCGGCCAGGGCAACACCCGCGCCTCGAGCGCGCGATCAAACGCCCGGGCGCGCTGCGCGCGGGCGCAAGGAGCCTTGCATGACCACGATCGGTTCCGGCGGCGCAATCGACGTCAACGGCATCGTCAGCCAGTTGATGACCGTCGAGCAGGCCCCGCTCACCGCCATCAAGAAGACGCTCAGCGGCATCCAGACCAAGCTGTCGGCCATGGGCCGGCTGCAGAGTTCGCTCTCGGCGTTCCAGACGGCGGCCAAGTCGCTGATGCAGGCCGACGCCTGGGACGTGAACAAGGCGACGAGCAGCGACGAGGCCGCGGTGAAGGCGACGGCCGGCTCGGGCGCGATCACGGGCGTGTACGACCTCGTCGTCAACCGGCTCGCGCAGCGGCAGACACTCGCCTCGCCGAGCCTGGCCTCGGCGACCACGGTGGTCGGCGGCGGCACGCTGCGCATCCAGCTCGGCACCTACGACAGCGGCGGCAACACGTTCACCGCCAAGCCCGACACCACCGAGGCGTCGATCACGATCGCCGCCGACTCCACCCTCGAGCAGGTGCGCGACGCGATCAACGCCGCCGACGCGGGGGTCTCGGCCTCCATCGTCAACGACGGTGCCGGCGTGCGCCTGCTGGTGCGCGGCAACGACACCGGCGCGGCCAACGCCGTGCGCATCCTCGCCGACGACCTCGACGGCAACGCCACCGACACCAGCGGGCTGTCGCGCTTCGCATTCGACCCGACCGCCGCCGCCGGCGCCGGCAAGAACCTCACGCAGACGCAGGCCGCGCAAGATGCCGAACTCGTCGTCAGCGGCCTGACGGTCACCTCGGCGTCGAACAAGGTCACCGACGTGATCGAGAACGTGACCCTCGATCTGCGCCGGGCCGGCCCCGGTGCGGTCAACATCGACGTCAGCTCCGACACGGACAAGGTGCGCAAGTCGGTCGAGAAGTTCGTCACCGCCTGGAACGACCTGAACAAGACGATTGCGGACCTGACCCGCTACGACCCCGCCACCAAGGCGGCCGGCACCCTTCAGGGCAACAACTCGGTGACGACGATCCAGCGCCAGGTGCGCGCGCTGATGCAGGGATCGGTCGAGGGGTCGCCACTGTCGCGCCTGTCCGAAGCCGGGCTCGAGCTGCAGCGCGACGGATCGCTGCAGATCAAGGACACGCGCTTCGCCGGTGCGGCCGCCGACCCCGACAAGCTCAAGGCGCTGTTCTCGACCTTCGACGGCAACCCCGCACGCACGGGCATCGCGCGCCGCCTCGACGACCTGCTGACCGAGGTGCTCGGCGCGGAAGGCGCGATCACCGGGGCGAACGACTCGCTGAACGCGCGCAAGAAGTCCGTCGAGCGGCAGCAGTCCAGCCTCGAGGACCGCCTCACGCTGATCGAGGCCCGGTTGCGCAAGCAGTACACGACGCTCGACTCCAACCTGTCCAAGATGGGCAGCTCGTCCTCGTACCTGGCGAACTTCTTCAGCTGATCCCCCGATCACCGCCGGATTTCCTGTCCAGTTCTCCCTAAAGCGCGGCCGATCCGGGTCGATATCAGGGGGGAGCACACCGACAAGACCACAAGGAGATCCGGATGTTCGCCCCCTATCGCAGCCACGCCAGTTCGTATCGCCAGCTCGACGTCGAGACCTCGGTCGACGCCGCTTCGCCGCACAAGCTGATCGCGATGCTGTACGACGGCGCGATCTCGGCGATCCGCCGGGCCCAGGCCGCGATGCTGCGTCGAGACTTCGCCACCAAGGGCGAGGCGATCACCCGCGCGATCCGGATCGTCGAGGAAGGCCTGAAGGCCTCGCTGGACGAGCGCGGCGGCGAGATCGCGGCAAACCTGCGCGGCCTGTACGACTACATCGGGCATCGCCTGCTGCAGGCCTCCGCCCGCAACGACGCCGAGGCGCTGGACGAGGCGGCCCAGCTGCTGGCCGAGCTGCAGTCGGCCTGGCAGGCGATCGCCCCGCCGGCCGGCCGCCCCGCGCCGGCGGCAGCGGCGGCACTGTACGCACGGTGACCGGTGCGGACGACATGCGTTTCAGCCCTCTGAACACTTACAGCGAGATCGAGGCCGCCTGCCGACGGATGCTCGACGCGGCGCACCGCGACGACTGGGACACGGTCGCCAGCATCGAGCGGTCGTCGCGCGTGCTCGTCGCGAGCGCGCGCGAGCACGCATCGGCCCGACTCAGTCCGGTCGAGCACGTCGAGAAGTTCCGCATCCTGACCAGCATCGTGCGCATCGACGCCGAGCTGCGTCACCTGGCCCAGCCGTGGCAGCGCAACATCGACCGCCTGCTCGCCCACGGCGGCGCGCGCCGCCCGCCGGACGCAACACGCACTTGACAGCGCCGCGGGTGAAGACAACCATCTTCGGACCCGCCCGAGCGCCTGCACCGTGCATTCCCAGTTCCTGCCCGAGACCGATCCCCAGGTCCTTGCCCGCTTTGCCGTCGACGGCCCGCTCGCCATCAAGGGTGTGCTCGGCGACCTGGTCCGCGAGCGCGCGCTGATCACCCTCTATGCGGTCGGCGACCCCGACGAGTTCGTCGTGTCGCGCCTGGTCGACTGGGACGAGCGCGCGCTGCGCTTCGAGTTCAACACCGACGCGGGACGTGCCGGCGCGCTGCTGGCGGCCGGGCGGATGGTCGTGGTCGCGTTTCTCGACCAGGTCAAGATCCAGTTCGACGCACACGGGCTGAAAGTGCTGCCCGACCGTGCGCCGGCGGTGCTGTCGTGCGCGTTTCCGGCACGCATCCACCGCATCCAGCGGCGCGATGCGTTCCGGGTGCGCCCGCCGGTGCAGCGCGCGGTCGAATGCGTGGTGCGCACGGTCGACGGTCAGCCGCGCATCCACACCGTCATCGACATCAGCGCCACCGGACTGTCGATCGCGATGCCGCCCGGCGTCGCGCTGCCCGACGTGGGCGAGGTCTGGCCGCACTGCCGGCTCGAGATCCCCGGGTATCCGGCGCTGCCGACCGACCTGCAGGTGCGGGTCGCCAGTGCCGGCGATCTCACCACGGGCGCCAGCGCCCGCGTCGGCTGCGTGTTCCACCGCCCCTCGCCCGAGGTGCAGCGTGCGCTCCAGATCTACGTGATGGACGTGGAGCGCGGCCGCGCGGCCCCCTCCGGCTGAGCCGCCGGCCGGGCCCTTCCGGCCCCCCGAAGGGCGCTCACACCTGCATGTTCATGATGTCGGTATAGGCGGACACCAGCCGGTTGCGCACGGCCAGCGCCGACTGGAACCCGATCTGCGCCTTCTGCATCGCCACCATGGTGTCCTCGATGCTCACCGTGTCGACGCCCATCTGATACTGACGCTGCAGCGCACTGGCCTGGGCCTGGTTGTTGCTGACCGTTTGCAGCGCGCTGTCCAGCGCCTTGGCGAAGCTGACGCCGCCCGCCCCCGTCGGCGCACCCGCGCCCGACGGCGCGCCCGCCGCCGCGGCACCGACGGCCTTGGCGCCGGCCGCGTTCGCGGCCAGCGCACTGCGCGCGGCATCCACCCCCGGCAACATTCGCAGGTCCATTCGATCGCCTCCGTGACGAAGTTGGCTCGACTTTAGCCGCGCCCCGTGGCAACCAACCGCGAAATAGCGCGCACGAGCCAAGCTATTTCCGGCTTTGCCGCCCTCAAGTTCTCAGCAGAATGGTTCGGACACCCGCTGAAGAACCGCGAGATGGAAACCGCACTGGCCGACCCTACCGATACCAAGACCCGCCTGAGTGGCCTGGGAACCCTGCCGGTGAAGCAGATCCTCATGCTCCTGGCAGGCATCCTCGCGCTCGTGGGGATCGTCGTCGCCTCGATCCACTGGGCGCGCACCCCCGACTACAAGGTCCTGTTCGCCAACCTGTCCGACCGTGACGGCGGTGCCGTGATGGCCTCGCTGTCGCAGATGAACGTGCCCTACCGCTTCGCCGAAGGCGGCGGCGCGATCCTCGTGCCGGGCAACCTGGTGCACGAGGCCCGTCTGAAGCTCGCCTCGCAGGGCATTCCCAAGGGCGGCACCGTCGGCTTCGAGCTGATGGAGACCCAGCGCTTCGGCGTCACCCAGTTCCAGGAGCGGCTGAACTTCCAGCGCGGGCTCGAGGGCGAGCTCGCCCGCTCGATCCAGGCGCTGGCCGCGGTGCAGAACGCCCGCGTGCACCTCGCGCTGCCCACCCAGAACGGCTTCATGCGCGAGCAGCAGAAGCCGTCGGCCTCGGTGCTGCTCGCGCTGCATCCGGGCCGCACGCTCGACCGCGCCCAGGTCGCGGGCATCGTGCACCTGGTCGCCTCGTCGGTGCCGGAACTGAGTCCCAAGGAAGTCAGCGTGATCGACCAGACGGGCGCGCTGCTGTCGCAGAACGGCGAATCGCAGTCGCTGGGCCTCGATCCGGGCCAGCTGAACTACATCCGGCAGATCGAGTCGGGCTACATCCAGCGCATCGTCGACATCCTCGAGCCGATCCTCGGACGCGAGAACGTGCGCGCGCAGGTGACGGCCGACGTCGACTTCACGCAGACCGAGTCGACCGCCGAGCTGTACAAGCCGAACCAGGGCAGCGAGCCGGCGGCCGTGCGCAGCCAGCAGATGTCGGAGTCGACGGAGCGCGCCGGCGCGGGGGGTCCGCAGGGCATTCCGGGGGCGATGACCAACCAGCCGCCCGGAGCGGCCACGGCACCGGTCAACGCCCCGGCGCAGACGCCACAGGCGGCCGGTCAGCAGGGTGCCGACGGCGCGTCCGGCAACACCCGCAAGGACGCCGTCACCAACTTCGAGGTCGACAAGACCGTGCGGGTCACGCGCATGGGCTCGGGCCAGATCAAGCGCCTGACGGCCGCCGTCGTGGTCAACCACCGCAAGACGGTCGCGCCCGACGGCAAGGTGACGTGGACGCCGCTGGCACAGGCCGAGATCGAGAACATCAACGCGCTGGTGCGCGAGGCCGTCGGGTTTGCCAAGGACCGGGGCGACTCGATCAACGTGGTCAATGCGCCGTTCTCGCGCGAGGAGGCCGCCAAGGAGCCGGAGCTGCCGCTGTGGAAGCAGCCGTTCGCGCTCGACATCGCCAAGGACGGCGCGCGCTGGCTGGGACTGCTGGTCATCGCGATGCTGGTGATCTTCGCCGTGATCCGTCCGGCCCTGAAGGCGCTCGCGCCCAAGCCGCCGCCGGCGCCGCCGGCCGTGGAGAAGGAACAGAACCGGCTCAGCGCCACCGTCGAGAACGAGGTCGCACTGCCGGCACCGCCGGGCGTCACCGACCAGGCGACGGCCGTCAACCGGCAGGAAGAGATCATGAAACTGGCGAAGGACAATCCGGCGACGGTCGCCAACGTGGTGCGCAACTGGGTCAACAACGAGAGCTGAGCGATGGACGATGAAGGTGTGGTCAACAGCGCGGTCCTGTTGATGGCGCTCGGCGAGGACACGGCGTCCGAAGTGTTCAAGCACCTCGGGCCGAAGGAGGTCCAGCGGATCGGCGAGGCGATGGCCAAGCTGAAGACGACGACCCGCGAGAAGGTCGACGCGGTGCTCGACAAGTTCCACGCCGAGGCGGGCAGGAACGGCTCGCTGGTCGAGGACACCGACCAGTACGTGCGCAACGTGCTGGTGCGCGCGCTCGGCGAGGACAAGGCCGGCATGCTGCTCGACCGCATCCTGCAGGGCGGCGACGTGTCGGGCATCGAGAGCCTGAAGTGGATGGACGCGGTGTCGGTGTCGGAGCTGATCCGCAACGAGCATCCCCAGATCATCGCCTCGATTCTCGTGCACCTGGAACGCGACCAGTCCTGCGACATCCTGATGCAGTTCCCCGAGCGCCTGCGTGCCGATGTCGTGCTGCGCATCGCCACGCTGGACGGGATCCAGCCCAATGCGCTGCGCGAGCTCAACGACGTGCTCGCCAAGGTGCTGGCCGGCGGGGACCGCATCAAGAAGGCGAAGCTGGGCGGCTCGAAGACGGCCGCCGAGATCCTGAACTTCATGGGCGGCAACCAGGATGCCGCGGTGATCGAGACGATCCGCGAGAGCGACCCGGACCTCGCCCAGAAGATCCTCGACCAGATGTTCACGTTCGACGACCTGCTCAAGCTCGACGACCGCGGCATCCAGGCCGTGCTGCGCGAAGTGCAGACCGACCAGCTGGTGATCGCGCTCAAGAGCGCCGATCCCGACCTGCGCGAGAAGATCCTGCGCAACATGAGCCAGCGCGCCGCCGAAGGGCTGCGCGAGGACCTCGAGTCGCGCGGACCGGTCAAGGTGTCCGAGGTCGAGGCCCAGCAGAAGGAGATCCTGAAGACGGTGCGCCGCCTCGCCGAGGAAGGCCAGATCTCGATCGGAGGCGGCGGTGAAGACGCCTTCGTCTAGCCGGATCATCGGCGCCGAGCAGCTGACCGAGGTCAGGCCCTTCACGCTGGGGGACCTCAAGGGCCAGCGCACCGGCGCGGCCCGTGTCGGGTTCGCAGCGCGGGCCGCCGCCGCGGCCCCCGAGCCGCCGCAGGAAGACGACCCGGCCTTCGTCGCCGGTCGTGCCCTCGGCCTGCGGGAGGGGGTGCGCCAGGGCGCCGAAGCCGCGCAGCAGCGGTATGCGCGCGAGCATGCGCAGGCCCGCGCGGCCGAGCTGGCCCGGCTCGAGGCGCGCGCCTGCGGCATCGCCGACGCCTTCGACGAACAGCTGCGCGCGCTGCGCGAAGGCCTCGCCGACGAGGTCGTCGCACTCGCGATCGAGCTGGCGCGGCAGACCGTGCGCCGCACGCTGATCACCGAGCCCGGCCTGATCGTGGAGGTCGCACGCGAGGCGATCGCGGCGCTGATCGACGAGCGCTCGAGCTTCTCGCTGCACCTGCATCCGGACGACGTCGCCGAGGTCGACGCCGCGCTGGCGCCGGCGCTGCATGCACGCGCGGCCACGATCGTGCCGGATCCTTCGATCGCCGTCGGCGGATGCCGGATCGTGTCGTCGGGCGCCGAAGTCGATGCCACGGTCGGCACGCGCTGGCGCCGGACGCTGGCCGCGATCGGCCGGCCCGATGCGGCGACGTCCGACGCCGTCGACGTGACCGCCGACCGCGCAGCCCTGCGCCGCAGCGCGTCCGGCCGGACCGCCGCACCGGCCGCGGCCTCCGGGCGCGACGCGCCGGAAGCCGCCGAAGCCGCCGAAGCCGACGAAGCCGACGATGCGGCCGATGTGCCCGCAGCCGCCGATGCCCGCGAAGCCCCCTTCGACGGCATGCCCGACGCACGCGACGGAGCCGGTGTCGATGGCTGAAGCCCGCGCACCGCTCGCACCGCCCGCCCGCGCGCCGTCCCGGACGGCCGACGCGCAGGCGTTCCGCGACCTGCTGTCGCGCCACCGCGCGTTCGCCCAGGCCGCCGACCCGATCGCGGTGCACGGCCGCCTGGTGCGCGTCGCGGGTCTGGTGCTCGAAGCGACCGGGCTGCGCCTGCCGGTCGGATCCGTCTGCCTCGTCGAGCAGGCCGCCCACGGCGAACGGCAGAGCATCGAGGCCGAGGTCGTCGGCTTCGGCGACGACCGCCTGTACCTGATGCCCACCGGCCTGGTGCACGGTCTGAGCCCGGGCGCGCGGGTCTCGCCGATGTCGCTGCCGGTGCGTGCGCCCGCGCTGAATGCGCCGTCGCATCCGTGGCGGCGCAGCACCGACCGCATGCGGCACCTGCCGGTCGGTCACGGTCTGCTGGGTCGCGTGATCGACGCGCGCGGCGAACCGCTCGACAAGGGCGGCCCCCTCACCGACGTGCGCCACGAGCCCATCCAGCGCAGACCGATCAGCGCGATGGAGCGCGATCCGGTGCGCACGCCGCTCGACACCGGCATCCGTGCGATCAACACGATGCTCACCGTCGGACGCGGCCAGCGCCTGGGACTGTTCGCGGGCGCAGGCGTCGGCAAGAGCGTGCTGATGGGCATGATGGCCCGGTACACCGAAGCCGAGGTCATCGTCGTCGGGCTGATCGGCGAGCGCGGCCGCGAGGTCAAGGAGTTCATCGAGGACATCCTCGGCGAGGATGGCCTGGCACGCTCGGTCGTCGTGGCCGCGCCGGCCGACTCGCCGCCCCTGCTGCGCATGCAGGGGGCGGCCTACGCGACCGCGATCGCAGAGCACTTCCGCGACGAAGGCCGGCAGGTGCTGCTGCTGATGGACTCGCTCACCCGCTACGCGATGGCGGCGCGCGAGGTTGCGCTCGCGATCGGCGAGCCGCCGGCCACCAAGGGCTATCCGCCATCGGTGTTCGCCAAGCTGCCGCAACTGGTGGAACGCACCGGCAACGGCGACCGGGGCGGCGGCTCGATCACCGCCTTCTACACGGTGCTCGCCGAGGGCGACGACCAGAGCGACCCGATCGCCGACGCGGCCCGGTCCTTCCTCGACGGCCACATCGTGCTGTCGCGGGCCCTGGCCGAAAGCGGCCACTACCCGGCCATCGACATCGAACAATCGATCTCGCGCGTGATGCACAACGTCACCGACGCGCGGCACCTGCTGCTCGCGCGCCGGGTCAAGGCGCTGTGGTCGCGCTACCAGCGCAGCCGCGACCTGATCTCGGTCGGCGCCTACGTCGCCGGCAGCGATCCCGAGACCGACCAGGCGCTGGCCCTGTTCCCGCGCATCGCCGCGATGCTGCAGCAGGAGATGCACGAGCAGTGCACGCTGGCGCAGGCACGCGACGCCCTCGAGGCGGTCCTCGGCCCGTCGGGTGATCGATGAGCCGCAACCGCACCCTCGAGCTCCTGATCGACCTGCAGCGGCGCGACCGCGACCGTCGGGCCGGCGTCGCCGCACGTGCCCGCCGCGAAGCCGACACCGCCGGCTCGACCCTGCGCATGCTCGAAGGCTACCGCTCGGACTACGACCAGCGCGCACCGAAGCGCGGCGCGCGCGCCTTCGACACCCGGACGGTGCAGGTGCACGAGGCGTTCACCGGCAAGCTCGATCAGGCGATCGGCGACCAGCAGACGCTGGCCCGCCGGCTGGACGAGACGGCCGCCCTGCGCGAGACCGACCTGGCCGAGCAGCAGCGCCGCCTCAAGGCGCTGGAGACGCTGGCCGAGCGCCGCGCACAGGCCGCGCGGCTGCGCGCGCAGCGCATCGAACAACGACAGACGGACGAATTCGCGTCGCAGGCCCACCTGCGCGCCCGCACGAAGGCAAGACGACATGATTGAGGCCCTGCGCAGTTCCCCCGCGACGACCGGCCTGCCGGCCGCCACCGGCCCTTCGCCCGCGGCAGGCGGGTTCGGCGCGCTGATCGACCAGCTGCGACTCGGTGCCGACCCGGGCGCGCCGGCCACCGACGCCCGGCCGCTGGCCCCCCCCGCCGGGGAGCAGGCCGCCTCCGCAGGGGATCCGCTTGCCGAGCGGCGCGCCTTCGACCGGCTGCAGCAGCGTCGCGCCCTGCCGATGCGCGCGGACCCCGCGCCGGCGCCGGCCCGGTCCGCCGCCACGACGGCCGCCGGGGCACCCACGGCGGCCGCGGTGCAGGCCCGCGCCGAGGACGCACGGCCCGACGCTCCGACGACCGGCGATCCGCCCCCGCGGGACACGGGCGACACGACCGGGCAGCCCGCCGCATCGGACACGCACGCGGGCGCAGCGACGCCGACCGCAAAGCGCGCACGCCCGCGTGCCGAGGACGACCCGGCCCACGCACCCCGGGAGACGACGCCGATGGCCGACCCCACGGCCGCCGCACTCGCGGTCACGGGGCTGATCGCCGCGGCGGGCCTGGGCAGCGTTCCGGCGGAGCCGACCGCCGACGGCACGCCGGCCGAAGACGCGACCGACGTCGTCCCGTCCTCCGACGCCGGCGCAGCCCGCGCGGCGACCGCCACGACCGACGCCCCGACGGCGGACGCACCGATCGACCCCGCCGGGGCCGCACAGGCGCAGACACCGACGAGCGCCGAACCCGACCGCACGGTCGCCCTCCCCTGGGCCGCCGCGGCGAACGACGCGGCACCGACGTCCGCCCCTCTCGCCGCCGCGGCGGGCACGACCGCCGATGCGGCCGACCCGTCGGGTGGCGCAGCAGCACGCCGTGCCGCCCGCGACGCCGACACCGGCGCCGCAGCGCGCGCGGCGGGCGACCCCGCGACGGGCCCCGCGGCCGCAGCCTCGGACGCCCAGGCGACGCGCACCGACGCCGCACCCGGCGCCTCGGCACCGGGCCCCCGGTCGGCCCGCCCCGGGCCGGACGGCGAGACACCGGTGGCACCGGGCGCGGCGGCGATCCTGGCGGCGGTCGCCGGCGCCGAGCGCAGCACACCCGAGGGCGCAGCACCGCACACCGACGGCCCCCGCGACGATCTCCTCGCAAGCCTGGCCGCCAGCACGGCCGCCGCCGCGGCGATGCCCGCTCAGGCCCCCGCCATGACGGCGGCCGACGGCGCCTCCGGCGCCGCGTCTGCGGCATCGGCCGAGACCCGGATGACGCTTGCCGCGGCACTGGACACACCGGCCTTCCCCGGAGAATTCGCCGACACGATCGAGTCGCTGGCGCTGCAGGGCATCGACCAGGCCGAACTGGTGGTGAATCCGCCCGAGCTCGGCCCGATCCGCATCTCGATGTCGATGGAGGCCGACACCCTGTCGATCGTCTTCACCTCCGAGCACGTCGAGACCCGGCAGGCGATCGAACGTTCGCTGCCCGCGCTGCAGGCCGCCCTGAAGGAACACGGCATCGAGCTGGGGGACAGCCGCACCGGATCGGGCTTCGATGCGCGCAGCGGCGACGGCAGCGCCGCGCAGCGGCAGGCCGCCGGCGCCCCCGCCGCACCCGGCCGCACGCTCGGACGGGACGCAGGACCGGTCGCGGAGTCGGGCGCGCCCCCGATCGCGGCGCCGGCAAACACCCCGCAGCGCCGCCTGCTCGACCTCTTCGCCTGACGCTCGGGCCGTCCGGCCGCGCGCCGGACACCGGCATCCGCAGGACCCGCCCCGCACGCCGTGCAGGGCGGGCACCCGCCGTCGGTGCGCGCCGGCCGCGCGTCGGCCCGCTGCGGCCATGCCCCGCGGAGCGGCCCGAAATGGCCCGCTTCGCCCGGTGTATTCACCTCACCGGCCGACCCCCGCACTCCGAATAATCGACCTCCAACGACGGAACTTTAGCGGGTCGCATCGGAGCGCACATGTCCGAAGAGAAGAAGGACGCCCAGGAGCCCAAGAAGAAGGGCAAGAAGGGTCTGATCATCGCCCTCGCAGCGGTCATCCTGCTGGGCGGCGGCGGCGGCGGCGTGGCGTGGTACTTCATGAAGCCGAAGCCCGACGCCGAGGCCGAAGCCGAGGCCGAGCACGCGCCGGCCGCGAAGAAGAAGCCGAAGACCTTCACCACCCTCGAACCCTTCACGGTGAACCTCGCCGACGAAGGCGGCGAGCGCTTCGCGCAGATCGCCATCGTGCTCGAGGTGGCGGACGCCAAGATCGGCGAGCAGCTCACCGCGATGATGCCGGCCGTGCGCAATGCGGTGCTGATGCTGCTGTCGTCGAAGACGTCGAAGGAGCTGCTGACGGTCGCCGGCAAGGAGCAGCTCGCCGAGGAGCTGGCGACGGCCGCCGGCCTGCAGATCGGCTGGACGCCCCCCGACGACGAGGAGGACGAGCCGCCGCGCAAGAAGGCCGCCGTCGCCAAGTCCGAGGAGAAGGCAGCCGACGCCGCCAAGTCCGAGGACGGCGAGGAGGCCGTCGAGGACAAGCCCGTCAAGAAGAAGAAGCGCAAGCCGAAGCGCCGGGCCGACCCCAACCCGATCGAAGCCGTGCACTTCTCGCAGTTCATCGTCCAGTAAGCCATGGCCGAACAGTTTCTCTCGCAGGAGGAAGTCGACGCGCTGCTCGACGGCGTCAACGGCGAAGCCGACGCCGGCGCGCGCGAGCAGCCGACCGAAGGCATCCGACCGTACGACCTCGCCAAGCAGGAGCGCATCGTGCGCGGGCGCATGCCCACGCTCGAGATCGTCAACGAGCGCTTCGCGCGGAACCTGCGCATCGGGCTGTTCAACTTCATGCGGCGCAGCCCCGAGATCTCGGTCGGCCAGGCCAAGGTGCAGAAGTACAGCGCGTTCCTGCGCAACCTCGTCGTGCCGACGAACATCAACATCATGCAGGTGCGCCCGCTGCGCGGCAGCGGCCTGGTGATCTGCGAGCCGAACCTCGTGTTCACGGTGATCGACAACCTGTTCGGCGGCTCGGGCAAGCTGCACACCCGCATCGAGGGCCGCGACTTCTCGCCCACCGAGCAGCGGATCATCCAGCGCATGGTCGAGGTGATCTGCGTGGAGTACAAGCAGGCGTGGAGCGGCATCTACCCGCTCGAGCTCGAGTTCGTGCGCTCGGAGATGCACACCCAGTTCGCGAACATCGCGACGCCCTCCGAGATCATGGTGACGACCAGCTTCGACATCGAGATCGGCGAGGCGGGCGGTGTGCTGCACTTCTGCATCCCCTACTCCACCCTGGAGCCGATCCGCGACACGCTGTACTCGTCCGTGCGCGGCGAGCACCAGGGCACCGACCGGCGCTGGGTGAGCCTGCTCACCCAGCAGATCAAGTCGGCCGAGGTCGAGCTCGTCGCGGAGTTCGCCAGCACCACCGCCACGATCGAGCAGCTCATCGGCCTGAAGCCGGGCGACTTCATCGAGCTCGATCTGAACGAAACCCTGACGACCAAGGTCGACAACGTCCCGATCTTCGAGTGCCGCTACGGCGTCTCCGACGGCCGCTACGCGGTGAAGGTCGAGTCCATCCTGACCCCGGTCAGCGACGCATTGAACGGAGCACCCAATGAGCGATGACAACACCCAGGGCCAGAGCGTCGCCGACGACGACTGGGCGGCCGCACTCGCCGAGCAGGAGCAGGCGTCGGAGGCGCGCCCGCCGGCGGTGAGCGGCGGCGACACGGTGTCGGACGCGTCGCACCTGTTCCCCAAGCTGTCGGGCGGCGGCACCGGCGGTGCGCAGAACGACATCGACATGATCCTGGACATCCCCGTCCAGCTGACGGTGGAGCTCGGCCGCACCCGCATCCCGATCAAGCACATCCTGCAGCTGGCGCAGGGCTCGGTGATCGAGCTCGACGCGCTCGCCGGCGAGCCGATGGACGTGCTCGTCAACGGCTGCCTGATCGCGCAGGGCGAGGTCGTGGTGGTGAACGACAAGTTCGGCATCCGCCTGACCGACATCGTCACCCCGTCCGAGCGGCTGCGCCGCCTGAACCGGACCTGAGACCGACGTCATGATGTCCTCGATGATCCCGTCGCTGACGGCCTTCCTGTTCGTGGTGCTGATGATCCCCGTCGCACTGTGGCTGATGCGACGCGGCCAGGCGCTGCGCGGCGCCGGAGCCGGGTCGCTGTCGATGGTGGCGGGGCTCAACGTCGGACCGCGCGAGCGCATCGCCGTCGTCCGCGCCGCCGACCGCTACCTGGTCGTCGGCATCACCGGGCAGTCGATGACCCTGCTCGCCACCCTCGACGAATGGCCGCAGGCCGAGGGCGCCCAGGCGCCCGCCGGCGCGGCGTTCGCAACCCTGCTGAACCGGTTCCATCCGAATGCTGACAAAGGCGTTTAAGCACCCGGCCGCGCTGCTCGGCGTGGCGGTCGTGCTGATCATGGCCGCGCTGTTCGCCGGCCCGGCCCATGCGCAGACCGCCGGCGGCCTGACGCTGAACGCGAATCCCGGACCGGGCGGCGCCACCACCTACTCGGTGCCGATCCAGACGCTGCTGATCTTCTCGGCGCTGTCGTTCCTGCCGTCGGTGCTGCTGCTGATGACCGGCTTCACCCGCATCGTCATCGTGCTGGCCCTGCTGCGCCAGGCGCTCGGACTGCAGTCGAGCCCGCCGAACCAGGTGATCGTGGGCATGTCGCTGTTCCTCACGTTCTTCGTGATGGCCCCCACGATCGACCGCGTGTACGAGGAGGCCTACAAGCCGTACGCCGAGCAGAAGATCGCGTTCGAGGAGGCGCTGACGAAAGGCGGTGACCCGATCCGTGCGTTCATGCTGAAGCAGACCCGGGACACCGACCTGTCGATGTTCGTGAAGATCGCGCGCATCGACCCGGCCGCCGCCCGCGAGCAGGTGCCGATGCGCGTGCTGATTCCGGCCTTCGTCATCAGCGAGCTGAAGACCGCGTTCCAGATCGGATTCCTGGTCTTCATCCCCTTCCTGATGATCGACCTGATCGTGGCCAGCCTGCTGATGTCGATGGGCATGATGATGGTCTCGCCGGTCCTCGTCGCCCTGCCGTTCAAGCTGATGCTGTTCGTGCTGGCCGACGGCTGGAACCTCCTGGTGGGATCGCTCGTCCAGAGCTTCGGGCCCGGCTGACGCGCCCCCGAGCCGCCCCGGACACCCCGCCCGAACGCGGACGCCCTTCTGCGCACGCCCCTCTGAACAGGAACCTTCGATGACTCCGGAACACGTGGTGACCCTCGGCCGACAGGCCCTCGAAATGATGCTCACCGTGTCGGCGCCCGTGCTGCTGGTCGCCCTGATGATCGGCCTGGTGGTGAGCCTGCTCCAGGCGGTCACCCAGATCAACGAGGCCACGCTCACGTTCCTGCCCAAGATGGTCGCGATCACGGTGACGCTGATGGCGATCGGGCCCTGGATGCTGACGATGCTCACCGACTACATCGCGCGCACGCTGCAGAGCATTCCGCAGATCGCGACCGGCGGATGATCACGTTCTCCGAGTCGCAGCTCTTCGGCTGGATGGCGGCCTTCCTGCTGCCGCTGTTCCGGGTGCTGGCGATGATGAGCAGCGCGCCGATCCTGTCCAACCGTGCGTTCACCGTGCGGGCCCGCGTCGGCCTGGCGGCACTGGTCGCGCTGGTCGTCGCACCGTTCGCCGGGCCGGTCGATCCGTCCGGCTTCGCCGGTCCCGCCGGCCTGGTGCTGGTGGCGCGCGAGGTGCTGATCGGCCTGACGATCGGCTTCGTCGCGCGGCTGCTGTTCGCCGCCTTCGAGATCGCCGGCGAGGCGATCGGATTGCAGATGGGTCTGTCGTTCGCCGGATTCTTCGATCCGCAGCAGGGTCAGGCCAATGCGGTGGGACGCTTCGTCAACACCATCGCCATGCTGGCGTTCGTGGCGCTCAACGGACCGCTGGCGGTGATCGTCACCGTGGTCGAGAGCTTCTCGACGTATCCTGCCGGCGTCGCGTCGTTCGCGTTCGTGCTCGAGCGCACCCCCGTGCAGCTCGGCGGCGAGATCTTCGCGCTTGCCTTGAACCTGGCGCTTCCCTTCATGGCCCTGCTGCTCTTCTCGAGCCTGAGCCTGGGCGTGATCTCGCGCGTCGCGCCGCAACTGCAGCTGATGTCGATCGGCTTTCCGGTGACCATCTTCACCGGGCTGCTGCTGCTCACGCTGGGGCTGCCGATGATCGAGGCGCCGCTGAACGCCGGCATCGAGCGCATGCTGTCCCACCTGGTGCGCTGAACG
>JAKOZZ010000264.1 GCA_029779755.1 Pseudomonadota bacterium | reverse complement strand
GCTGATGCGCAACGTGCTGGCCGATCTCGCGCTCGAGACCGAGGGCGCGCTGACGCTGACGATGCGTGTCGCCCGCGCACTCGACCACCGCAGCGACGCCCACGAAGACCATCTGGTGCGCCTGGTCACCGCCATCGGCAAGTACTGGATCTGCAAGCGCACGCCGAACCACGCGTACGAGGCGATGGAGTGCATCGGCGGCAGCGGTGTGATGGAGGACGGCCCCTTCCCGCGGCTGTTCCGCGAGTCGCCGGTGAACGCCATCTGGGAAGGCAGCGGCAACGTGCAGTGCCTCGACGTGCTGCGCGCGATGGGCAGGACGCCGGCCGTGGTGGACGCGTACTTCCGCGAGCTCGGCCAGGCACGGGGCGCGAACGCGGCCCTCGACCGCTACGTCGCCGCGCTGCGCACGGCGTTCGCCGACCCGGCCGATCTCGAGTACCGCGCGCGCGACCTCGTCGACCGCATGGCGCTCGCCCTGCAGGCCGCATTGCTGGTGCAGCACGCGCCGGCGGCGGTGTCCGACGCGTTCTGCGCCTCGCGACTCGCCGACGGCGGCCACCGCAACTACGGCACGCTGCCGCGCGGCGTCGACTGCGCGGCGATCATCGAACGCGCGACACCCCGCGCCTGAGCGCCGGACGCACGCGCCCGCCACCTCCTCTGACCGATGTCCAAGATGACGACACCCGCCCCCCTGTTGCGCGTCGGCTGCGCCGCCGGTTTCTCCGGCGACCGCGTCGACGCGGCCGGCCCCGTGGTCGACGCACTGCTCGCCAGCGGCGGCCCTGCGGTGCTGACCTTCGAGACGCTGGCCGAACGCACGCTGGCCCTGGCGCAGCTGGCGCGGCGCACCGATCCCGACGCCGGCTACGAGCCGCTGCTCGCCGACCTGCTGCGCCCGGTGCTGGCCCGCTGCCTCGAAGGCGGCGTGCGCATCGTCAGCAACTTCGGCGCGGCCAACCCGGCCGGCGCCGCGCGCCGCATCCGCGCGCTGGCCGCGGAACTCGGCGTGCGGACGCCGCGCATCGCGATCGTGCATGGCGACGCCCTCGACCGCCCGGAGCAGCGTGCGCTGCTGCGCGCGGCCATCGGCGCGGCCTTCGACGAGACGCGCCTGGTCTGCGCCAACGCCTACCTCGGCGCCGAGGCGATCGCCGACGCGTTGCGCGCCGGGGCCGAGATCGTCGTCACCGGCCGCGTGTCCGACCCCTCGCTCACCGTCGGGCCGGCCCTCGCGCACTTCGGCTGGGCGCCCGACGACTGGGACCGCATCGCCCGCGCGACGATGGCCGGCCACCTGCTCGAGTGCGGCACGCAGGTCACCGGCGGCTACTACGCGGATCCGGGCTACAAGGACGTGCCGGGCATGGCGACGCTGGGCTTCCCGATCGCCGAGATCGACGCGGACGGCGACTGCGTGATCACCAAGCCGCCCGGCACCGGCGGCCTGGTCGACGAGCACACGGTGAAGGAGCAGATCCTCTACGAGGTGCACGACCCGTCGGCCTACCTGACGCCGGACGTGGTCGCCGACATCGCCGACGCACGCGTTGCGCAGGTCGGCACCGATCGCGTGCGCCTGAGCGGCGTGCGCGGCCACGCCCGCCCCGCCACGCTGAAGGTCAACGTGTTCAGCGAACAGGGCTGGTTCGCCGAGGGCGAGATCTCGTATGCCGGCGCGCGGGCCGAGGCGCGCGCGCGCCTGGCCGCCGAGGTGCTGCGCACCCGGCTGGCCGGCAACGGGCCGATGCGCGTCGACCTGATCGGCGTCACCAGCCTGTTCGGCGACGACGCCGGGCGCTGGCTCGAGACCGTGCCCGATGGCGGCGCCCGCGACGTGCGCCTGCGCGTGTCGACGGTGCACGCCGAGCGCGCCGGCGCCGAGCGCCTGACCCGCGAGCTGACCGCGCTGTACTGCTGCGGCCCGGCCGGCGGCGGCGGCGTGCGCACCGGGCTGCGCCAGCGCCTGTCGACGCAGTCGTGCCTGATCCCGCGCGACGCCGTGCGGGCAGGCTTCGAGATGCTGGACTGAGGAGCCCCGCATGCCCCACGGCCGACACCGCGCGCACGACCAGGTCGTGCCCCTGCACCGCATCGCCCATGGCCGCACCGGCGACAAGGGCAACCGATCCAACATCAGCGTGATCGCCTGGCATCCGGACTTCTGGCCGCTGCTCGTCGAGCAGGTCACCGAGGCTGCGGTGGCGCGCCAGTTCGCCCACCGCCGACCGACACGCGTGGTGCGCCACCTGCTGCCGAACCTGCACGCGATGAACTTCGTGCTCGACGACGTGCTCGACGGCGGCGTCAACGACGCGCTGAACCTGGACAGCCACGGCAAGTCGCTGTCGTTCCTGCTGCTCGATCTGCCGGTGCGGGTGCCGGGGGCGCTCGTCCAGCACCTGGCCGGACCGGGCGAGGACGATCCCGAAGGCTGAGGACACGTCCGACGGCGGCGCGCGTCGCCCCCCCCCCGGCCGGGCCGCGGGCGCCCGGACTCGGCCCGGGCCCGGCGGGTCGGCCGCGGGCGCCCTGCTCGGCCCGCGCCCGGCCCTACGCGAACGTGATCGCGTGCCGGCGCTCCGGCGTCTCGAGGTGCGGCAGGCTGTTGAACGTGAGCAGGCGCAGACCGCCCCCGCCGGCGAGCAGCTCGCAGAACCCGGTGTTGCGGAACTGCAGGTTGAACTCGATCGCGACCTTGGGCGGACTGCCGACGATCTCGCCGATGGCGCGTCCGATCGCGCCGCCGGAGCTCACGACCAGCACCGCATCGTCGCGCCCCGCGTCCCGCACGGCGGTGTCGATGCCGGCACGCACGCGCGCGCCGAACTCGGCCCACGATTCGGGCATGCCGGTCAGACGGTCTTCGGCCCATGCCTCCATCGCCTCGCGGAACGTGCGCCAGTACCCGCGGTAGTCGGTGCGCTGATGCTCGCGCTGATCGCGCCCGCCGGTGTAGCAGCGGTAGAGCTCCTCGCCGCGGTACTCGTCGAGCCCGTCGTGGGTCTCGATGCCGGACGCATCGTGCCCCATCGCACCCAGCAGTTCGAGCGCGGTGTCGCGCTGGCGCACCAGGGCGCCGGTGACCACGCGCCGGAAGCGCAGCCCGCGTGCGGCGAAGTGCTCGCCCAGCCAGCGCGACTGCTGGCGGCCGAGGTCGGAGAGCTGGTCGTAGTTGGCCGCGCCGAACGAAGCCTGCGCATGCCGGACGAAGAAGATCAGGGCCATGTCGATGCCGCGGCGCGGCCCCTTGGGGGACCGCCGCCGCACGTGCTGTGGAGGAAGCCGGTCAGTTTACCCGCCGGTCGAGCCCTTCCCAGTACGGCTTCCTGAGCTGGAACTTCAGCAGCTTGCCGCTGGGGTTGCGCGGCAGCGCATCGCTGAAGTCGATGCTCTTGGGGCACTTGAAGTGCGCCAGCCGTTCACGCATGAAGTCGATGATCTCGCGCTCGGTCGCGCTCGCACCCGGCTTGAGCACGACGCACGCCTTCACCGCCTCGCCCCATTTCTCGTCGGGGACGCCGATCACCGCACCGTCGGCCACCGCCGGATGGGTCATGAGCACGTTCTCGACCTCGGCCGGATAGATGTTCTCGCCGCCGGAGATGATCATGTCCTTGATGCGATCGTGGATGAACAGGTAGCCGTCGCGCAGGTAGCCCGCGTCGCCGCTGCGGAACCAGCCCACCCCGTTGCGGTGGCCTTCGGGGAACGCGGCCGCCGTCGCCTGCGGATTGCGCCAGTAGCCCGCCATGTTCTGCTGCGACCAGATCCACACCTCGCCCACCTCGCCGTCGGGCAGGTCGCGCCCGTCGCCGCCGACGATGCGCAGCTTCACGCCCTCGCCCGCCTTGCCCGCCGAGCGCAGCAGAGGCGCCTTCGGACCGTCGGGATCGTGGTCCTCCGGGGGCAGGAAGGTGACCGCGCCGGTGGTCTCGGTGAGCCCGTACACCTGCATGAAGTCGCACTTGAAGGTGCGGATCGCGTCGACCAGCACCTTGTCGCTGATCGGCGAGGCGCCGTACGAGATCAGCTTCAGCGACGAGAAGTCGGCCTGCGCGACACCGGGCACCTGCAGCAGCGCCAGGATCATCGCGGGCACCAGGAACATGTGCGTGACCCGGTACTGCGCGATGCCGGCGATGATCTTCGGCGGATCGAACTCCGGGTAGAACACGGTCTCGCCGCCGCGCGCCAGCGTCAGGATGGCCAGGCCCATGCCGGCGATGTGGAAGGTGGGCAGCGGGTTGTACAGCACGTCGCCGGGGCCGTAGTCCAGCTGGCCGCCGGTGCCTTCGGCCGTCGAATTGACCATCAGCGCGCGATGCGACAGCTCGACGCCCTTGGGCAGCCCGGTCGTGCCCGACGAGTACAGCTGAATCGCCGTCGATTCGGGGTCGGGGTCGAGCCCGGGGTCGCGCGCCTCGTGGCGCAGGTACCAGTCGTGGAAGCCGGTCATGCCGTCCAGGCCGTCGGTCGACAGCGTGAGCGCGACGCCGGGCAGCTGCGCGCGCGCGACCACCGGTGCGAACAGCGCATCGACCATCAGCAGCTTCGCCTCGCCGTTGTTCACGATGTACTCGACCTCGGGCGCCGCCAGCCGCCAGTTGACCGGCATGCACACGGCGCCGACCTTGTTCGCGCCGAGGGTGAGCAGCGTGCACTCCATCGTGTGCCGCGTGAGCGCCGCCACGCGGTCGCCCGCGCCGATGCCCTGCGCACGCAGCGCCTGGGCCACCCGGTTGCTGGCCGCGTCGACTTCGGCGAACGTCCAGGTGCCCTGGGGCGTGCGGCAGGCGATCGCGTCGCCGCGCACGCGCGCCTGGGTGCGGATCATCTCGTTCAGGGTCTGGAAGCTCATGCTGGCTGGCCTTTCCGCGGCAGGGAATGGGGAGCGGGACGTGCCCGGGGGTTTCTATAGAATCTATCGGACAAGAACGCCCCGCCCCATCGGGATTCGCCCGGTGTCGCGACGGGTTTCGAGGAGACACAGGACGCCCATGCATCCGTACGTTCACGCCCAGAAGACGCCCGACAAGATCGCCTACCTGATGGCAGGCAGCGGCGCATCCGTCACCTACCGCCAGCTCGAGGACGCGTCCAACCGCGTCGCGCACCTGCTGCGCGCGCGCGGCCTGAAGGCCGGCGACCACATCGCGATCCTGCTCGAGAACCACGTCCGGTTCTTCGAGATCTGCTGGGGCGCGCAGCGCGCCGGCATCATCTACACGGCGATCAGCTCGCGGCTCACCGCGGGCGAGGCCGGCTACATCGTCACCGACTGCGGCGCGCAGCTGCTGGTCACGTCGAAGGCGCTGGCCGGCGTCGCGGCCGAGATCCTCCCCCAGATCGGCCACGTGGCGTCGCGCCTGATGATCGACGGCACGATCGACGGGTACGAGGCGTTCGAGACCGCCGTGGCGGCCCAGCCGGCACAGCGCATCGCCGACGAGACCGCCGGGGGCGACATGCTCTACTCGTCGGGCACGACCGGGCGGCCCAAGGGCGTGTTCGTGCCGCCCGAATCGCCGCAGATCGACGCCAGCAGCGCGCTGATCACCGTCGCGCAGACCGCCTACAAGCTCGACCCCGACAGCATCTACCTGTCGCCGGCGCCGCTCTATCACGCCGCGCCGCTGCGCTTCAACATGCTGGTGATGCGCCTGGGCGGCACCTGCGTGATCATGGAGCACTTCGACGCCGAGGAGTACCTGCGCCTGGTCGAGAAGCACCGCTGCACGCACTCGCAGCTGGTGCCCACGATGTTCGTGCGCATGCTCAAGCTGCCGGCCGACGTGCGGGCGAAGTACGACGTGTCGTCGCTGAAGTGCGCGATCCACGCGGCGGCGCCCTGCCCCATCCCGATCAAGGAGCAGATGATCGACTGGTGGGGGCCGATCCTGTGGGAGTACTACGCGGGCACCGAGGGCAACGGCATGACGATGGTGCACTCGGCCGACTGGCTCGCGCACAAGGGCACGGTGGGCCGTGCGGTGGTCGGCAAGCTGCGCATCGTCGGCGACGACGGCGTCGAGCTGCCGCCGGGCGAGGCCGGCACCATCTACTTCTCCGACGGCAAGCCGTTCCAGTACCACAACGACGCGAAGAAGACGGCCGAGTCGCGCAACGACCAGGGCTGGACGACGCTGGGCGACGTCGGCTACGTCGATGCCGAGGGCTATCTCTACCTGACGGATCGCAAGGCCTACATGATCATCTCGGGCGGCGTGAACATCTACCCGCAGGAGGCCGAGAACGTGCTGATCACCCATCCGAAGGTCACCGACGTGGCGGTCTTCGGCGTGCCGAACGAGGAGTTCGGCGAGGAGGTCAAGGCGGTGGTGCAGCCCAAGGACATGGCCGAGGCCGGCCCCGCGCTCGCCGAGGAGCTGATGGCCTTCTGCCGCGCGCACCTGTCGCACGTGAAGTGCCCGCGCTCGGTCGACTTCGCCGAGGAGCTGCCCCGCCATCCCACCGGCAAGCTGTACAAGCGGCTGCTGCGCGACAAGTACTGGGCCGGCCGGCAGAGCAAGCTGGTCTGAGCGAGCGCCCGCCGCGCCGCGCCCCATGAAGAGCATCACAGGGAACCCTACGAAAGGTCATTACGCATGAGCACCGTTCAATTCGCCGTCAACGGCACGCCGGTCAGCGCCGAGGTCGAGGACCAGAAGCTGCTGGTCGAAGTCCTGCGCGACACCCTGGGCCTCACCGGCACCCACGTGGGCTGCGACACCAGCCAGTGCGGCGCCTGCACCGTGCTGGTCGACGGCCAGGCCGTCAAGAGCTGCACGATGCTGGCCGTCCAGGCCGCCGGCACGCAGGTGAGCACCGTCGAAGGCATGGGCCGCGCCGACGCGCTGGGGCCCATCCAGCAGGCGTTCGTCGACTGCCACGGCCTGCAGTGCGGCTTCTGCACGCCCGGCATGATCATGGCCACGGCCGGCCTGCTGGCCGAGCACCCCAACCCCACCGACGACCAGATCGTGCACGCGCTCGAGGGCAACCTGTGCCGCTGCACCGGCTACGTGAACATCGTCGCCGCCGTCCGTCAGGCCGCCACCGCGATGGCCGCCGACAAACGCTGATCGAACCGGAGAGCACTGGTGAGCACTGACACGAAATACGGCCGCTTCGGCAGCGGGCACTCCGTCCGCCGCATCGAGGACCCCGCCCTCGTCGCCGGCAAGGGCCAATACGCTGACGACGTGGCGCCCGAGGGGCAGACCCACCTCGTCTTCCTGCGGTCGCCCTACGCGCACGCGAAGATCCTGTCGATCGACGCCACCGACGCGCGCGCGATGCCCGGCGTGGTCGCCATCCTGACCGGAGACGACCTCGTCGCGGCGGGGGTCAAGCCCCTGCCCGTCTCCACCAACTTCCCGCGCCCGGACGGCACGCCCGGCGTGTCGCCGCCGCGCCATCCGCTGGCGGTCGGCACGGCGCGCTACGTGGGCGAGGCGGTCTGCGCAATCGTCGCCGAGACGCGCGACCAGGCCCGTGCCGCGCGCGACGCCGTCTTCGTCGACTACGAGGAGCTGCCCTGCGTGACCTCGGTCACCGCGGCCACCGCGCCGGGCGCGCCCCGGGTGTGGCCCGAAGCGCCCGACAACTTCGCCGCCGGTATGCGCCACGGCAGCGCCGAGGCGGCCGACGCCGCCTTCGCCAAGGCCGCGCACGTGGTCGAGCTCACGCTCGAGAACCAGCGCCTGGCGCCGGCGTCGATCGAGCCGCGCGGCGTGCTCGGCACGTACGACGCCGCCGCCGACCGCATCACGCTGCGCATGAGCACGCAGATGCCGTCGGGCGTGCGCGACACGCTGTGCGACGCGGTGCTGGGCATCCCGCGCGAGAAGATGCGGGTGACGGTCGGCGACGTCGGCGGCGGCTTCGGCATGAAGACCGGCGCCTACACCGAGGACGCGGTGATCGCGTTCGCCACCCGGCACGTGCAGCGGCCGGTGAAGTGGATCGCCGAGCGCAGCGAGGAGTTCCTGTCGGCGGTGCACGGGCGCGACCTGCTCAGCCACGCGTCGATGGCGCTCGACGCCGACGGCCGCGTGCTGGCACTGCGCGTGAAGTCGCTGGCCAACGTGGGCGCGTACGCCACCCCCACGGGCGTGGCGATCCAGCTGCTGATCGGCCCGTGGGTGTCGACCAGCATCTACGACATCCAGACCATCGACTTCGACCTGCGCGCGGTGCTCACCAACGCGTGCCCCACCGGCGCCTACCGCGGCGCGGGCCGCCCCGAGGCCATCTATACGATCGAGCGCCTGATGGACGCCGCCGCGCGCAAGCTGGGCATGGATCCGGCCGAGCTGCGCAAGCGCAACATGATCCGGCCCGAGCAGATGCCGTACAAGAACCCGATGGGGCAGACGTACGACACCGGCGCCTTCGCGTCGATCACCACGCAGGCGCAGGCACTGGCCGACTGGAACGGCTTCGAGGCGCGCGCGGCGCAGTCGAAGGCGCGCGGCAAGGTGCGCGGCCGCGGCATCGCGTCCTTCCTCGAATGGACCGGCGGCAACGTGTTCACCGAGCGCGTGACGGTGCAGGTGTCGGGCGACGGCTACATCGAGATCTACTCGGCCACGCAGGCGATGGGCCAGGGCATCGCGACCACCTACGCGCAGCTCGCCGTCGACGTGTTCAACGTGCCGATCGAGAAGATCCGCATCGTGCAGGGCGACACCGACCGCGGCCAGGGCTTCGGCAGCGCCGGCTCGCGCTCGCTGTTCACCGGGGGGTCGGCGGTGCAGCTCGCGTCGCGCCAGACGATCGACAAGGCCAAGGAGCTGGCCGCCGACGAACTCGAGGCCGGCGTCGGCGACATCGAGTACGACGCCGGCCGGTTCTCGGTGGCCGGCACCGACCGCGGCATCGACCTGTTCGAGCTGGCGGCCCGCCAGGGCGACCGTCAGGTGTTCGTCGACGCGACCAACACCGTCGAAGGGCCGACCTGGCCGAACGGCTGCCACATCTGCGAGGTGGAGATCGACCCCGACACCGGCGAAGTCACGATCGACGCGTACGCGTCCGTCAACGACGTCGGCCGCGTGGTGAACCCCACGATCGTGCGCGGCCAGCTCGACGGCGGCGCGGTGCAGGGCCTGGGCCAGGCGCTGTGCGAGCAGATCGTGTACGACCCGGAGTCGGGCCAGCTGCTGACCGGCACGTTGATGGACTACGCGCTGCCGCGCGTGGACATGGTGCGCACCTTCAAGACCGAGATGGACCAGTCGGTGCCCTGCAAGAACAACCCGCTGGGCGTCAAGGGCGTGGGCGAGCTGGGCACGATCGGCGCGACGCCGGCACTGGTCAATGCCGTGGTCGATGCGCTGGCGCGTGCCGGCCTCGGCGAACGCGCAGCCACCGCGGTGCAGATGCCGCTGACCCCCGAGCGCGTCTGGAAAGCGCTGCAGCAGCGCGGGGCCTGATCGCACGGCGCGCGCCGCCGCCGCCCTGCGCGGCGCGGCGCCTGCGCTGCCAACACACCGGAGACACCTCGATGACCCCCTTCACCTACCACCGCCCCCGCTCCCTGGCCGACGCCGCCAGCGCTCTGGCCGGCGCCACCGACGGCCGCTTCGTCGCCGGCGGGCAGTCCCTGCTCGGCGCCATCAAGCTCGGCCTGGCCGCGCCCTCCGACCTCGTCGACCTCGGCGCCATCGCCGAGCTGCGCGGCATCTCCCGCTCCGCCTCCGCCCTGCGCATCGGCGCCGGCACCTCCCACGCCAGCGTCGCCGCCAGCGCCGACGTGCGCGCCGCCATCCCCGCACTCGCTCAACTCGCCGACGGCATCGGCGACCGCGCCGTGCGCACCCGCGGCACCCTCGGCGGCAGCCTCGCCAACAACGACCCCGCCGCCTGCTACCCCGCCGGCGTCCTCGGCCTGGGCGCCACCGTCGTCACCAGCAAGCGCTCCATCGCCGCCGACGACTTCTTCCGCGGCCTCTACGAGACCGCCCTGGCGCCCGGCGAGATCATCACCGCCGTCGAGTTCCCCATCCCCGAGAAGGCCGCCTGGGTCAAGTTCAAGCAGCCCGCCTCGCGCTTCTCGCTCGTCGGCGTGTTCGTCTCCAAGGGCGCAAGCGGCGTGCGCGTGGCCGTCACCGGCGCCGGCGCCGGCGTCATGCGCGTGGCCGCCCTCGAGCAGGCCCTCACCGCACGCTGGTCGCCCGACGCCTGCAAGGCCGTCAAGGTCTCCCCCGACGGCCTGTCCAGCGACCTGCACGCCTCGGCCGAGTACCGCGCCCACCTCATCGGCGTGCTCGCCGCTCGCGCCGTCTCCGCCGCCGGATGACCGGCAGCGACGCGCTGCGCCCGGCCGGCGCCGGGCGCGCGCCGAACGCCTGGGGCGCCGACGCCGGCACGGACGGCGTGCAGGCCGGCCGCCTGGCCGAGAACGTGATGCACTTCGGCCGGGTGCTGCGCGCCTCCGGGCTGCGGGTGGGCAGCGACCGCATCGCGCTGTCGCTTCAGGCGCTCGAGCTCGACGGGCTGGCCAGCCGCGACGACCTGCATGCGGTGCTGGCGGCGTGCCTGCTCGAGCGCATCGAAGACCGCCCGCTCTTCGACCAGGCGTTTGCGCTGTTCTGGCGCGACCCGGACCTGATGGGGCGCATCCTGTCGATGCTGCTGCCGCAGGTCGAAGGCCCCGAGCGGGGCGCGCCGCCCCCGGAGAACCGGCGGCTGGCCGACGCGCTGTTCGGCCACCGCGCGCAGCAGCGCCCGCCGGAGCCCGAGCAGCGCATCGAGATCGACGCCAGCCTGACCTGGAGCGCCTCCGAGGTCCTGCGCAAGGCCGACTTCGACACGATGACCGCGCAGGAGTGGCTGCAGGCGCGTCGCGTGATCGAGCGCTGGCGCGCGCAGCTGCCGATGCAGATCACGCGGCGCACCGAGCCGGCCGCGCACGGCCGCCGGCTCGACTGGCGGCGGGTCGCGTCCACCAGTGCGCGCCAGGGCGGCGAGCTGACCCGCCTGGCATGGCGGCGCCCGCGCGTGCGGCCGGCGCCGCTGGTCGCGCTGATCGACATCTCCGGGTCGATGAGCAACTACTCGCGGATGTTCCTGCACTTCCTGCATGCGCTGATCGGCAGCGACCGCCGCAACCACAGCTTCCTGTTCGGCACCCGGCTGACCAACGTCACGCGCATGATGCGCAACCGCGATCCCGACCACGCGGTGGCTGCCTGCGTGTGG
>JAKOZZ010000263.1 GCA_029779755.1 Pseudomonadota bacterium | reverse complement strand
CAAGCGCGAGTGCCCGACAGGGGTGGACATGGCCCGCATGAAGACGGAGTTCCTGTACCAGTACCGCAAGACCCATGCGCCGCGGCTCAAGGACCGGCTGGTCGCGCATTTCCCCCGCTATGCGCCGATCGTCTCGCGCCTGTCGTTCCTGGCCAACCTGCGCGACCGCGTGCCGGGCCTGGCCGCGCTGAGCGAGCGCATTGTCGGGTTCTCGGCACGCCGCCGGCTGCCGGTCTGGCGCGGACGCACCTATCTGCGGGCGCACGCTGCCGCGGCGGGGCGGGCACCGGCCGGGGGCGCGACCGACATCATGGCCGCAACGGCGGCCGCGCAGTCCGGCAGCGACACGGCGACGCGCGAGGTGGTGCTGTTCGCCGACTGCTTCAACAACTATCACGAGCCCGAGAACCTGCACGCCGCGCAGCACGTGCTCGAGGCGGCCGGCTATCGCGTGCACGTGGCCGTCGCGGGCGACGACGACGCGGCGGGCGGTCGACCCTTGTGCTGCGGGCGCACCTATCTGGCCACCGGTCTGCTCGACGACGCCCGCGCCGAGGCGCGCCGCACGCTCGCCGCCCTGGCGCCGTTCGTCGAGCGCGGCGTGGCCGTGGTCGGACTCGAGCCTTCGTGCCTGCTGACCATGCGCGACGAGTATCTCGTGATGGGGCTCGGGCCGCTCGCGCAGCGCCTGGCCACCCAGGCGATGCTGTTCGAGGAGTTCGTCGCGCGCGAGCACGCCGCCGGGCGCTTCGCGCCGGCCTTCGAGGCGCTGCCGCAGAGCACCGCGCTGCTCCACGGGCACTGCCACCAGAAGGCCTTCGACGCGATGGGGCCGGTGCAGCGCGTGCTGTCGCTGGTGCCCGGCCTGACCGTGCGCACGGTCGAGTCCAGCTGCTGCGGCATGGCCGGCAGCTTCGGCTACGAGGCGCAGCACTTCGACCTGTCGATGAAGATGGCCGAGGCCGCGCTGCTGCCGGCCGTCCGCGCCGCCGACGACAAGACCCTGATCGTGGCCGACGGCACCAGCTGCCGGCACCAGATCGCCGACGGGGCAGGGCGCGCGGCGATCCACGTGGCCCGGGTGCTGGACGCCGCCCTCGTGCGGTGAGCGTGCGGGCGGCGCATCCAGCGCTGGTGCGCCGGGTGCCCGCCGGCCTATCATGGGCAATGGCCACAGAGCGTCTCACCGAGGTCCCGCTCGAACCCCTGGTGCCAGGGGTCGCCCTGACATACGACCTGTACGCGGCGGATGGACGCCTGCTGCTGCGGGCCGGCGCCGAGATCCAGTCGCTCGAGCAGATCGGGCGGCTGGTCGAGCTGGGCGCGCGTTCGATGATGCCTGCCGACGCCGTGCCCGACCCGGCGCAGTCGCCGAAGCGCGCGCTCAGCCCGACCGCCACGGCGATCGCCGTGCGCCGCCAGCTCGAGCCGCAGCTGGCCGAGCTGCTGCGCACCGACGCGCCCGAACGCTTCGGCGCACGCATCGCCGCGCTGGCCGAGCGCATCGCGGCGCTGGCGTTCGAGGCCCCCGATGCCACGCTCGCCACGCTGTTCCTGTGCCGTGACGCGCCCCTGGGCGTGCGCCAGCCGCTCGACGCGGCGATCGTGTCGTCGCTGCTGGTGCGCGAGCTCGACCGCGACGCCGCCGACGTGCGGCGCCTGGTCTGCGTCGCCCTCACGGCGAACATCGCGTTCTGGCCGTTGCAGGAAGCGTTCTATCACCAGTCCACGCCGCTCGACGACGCGCAGCGCGCCCGCATCCGCGCGCATCCGGCGGCCGGCGTGCGCCGGCTGCAGGCGCTGGGCGTCGACGACGCCGGGTGGCTGCGCGCGGTCTTCGAGCACCACGAGCTGCCCGACGGAACGGGCTACCCGCGCGGACTGGCGGGCGACGCCATCGGCGAGGCCGCGATCGTCTACGGGCTGGCCGACCGCTACTGCGCGATGATCACCGAGCGCGCGTACCGTCCCGGTGCGCTGCCGTCGCTGGCGCTGAAGCAGCTCTTCGAGCAGCAGGGGCGTACCGTGCCGCAGCAGTACGCGCAGCTGCTCGTCCGTCAGGTGGGCATCTACCCGCCGGGGTCGCTCGTCGAACTCGAGAACCGCGAGGTGGCCGTCGTCGTGCAGCGCACGCGCAACGCACATCAGCCGATCGTGCGCGCGGTGGTCGGGCCCTGGGGCGCGCCGCACGAGACGCCGATCAAGCGCTTCACCCGGCTCGACCGCTACCGCATCGCCCGCGCCCTGCCGACCGGGCAGGTGGCGCTGCCGTCGCCCGAGCTGCTGTGGGGCGAGGATGCCACCGACGCCGCCGGGCCTACGGACGCGGACGGCCCCGACTGAGCGGATAATCGCGGGTCCGTCCGTCCGCCGGCCGCCGCCCCAGGGGCGCAGAACCGGCGCCTCATCCGCACCACACTGGCAACGCCCATGGACCCGCAACTGCGCAAGTCGGCCCTCCAATACCACGAGCAGGGTCGCCCGGGAAAGATCTCGGTCACCGCGACCAAGCAGCTCACCAATCAGCGCGACCTCGCGCTCGCCTATTCGCCGGGCGTCGCCGCCGCATGCGAGGAGATCGTCCGCGATCCGTCCACGGTGTCGCGCTACACCAGCCGCGCGAACCTGGTCGCCGTCGTCACCAACGGCACCGCGGTGCTCGGGCTCGGCGCGATCGGACCGCTCGCGGCCAAGCCGGTGATGGAGGGCAAGGCGGTGCTGTTCAAGAAGTTCGCCGGCATCGACGTGTTCGACCTCGAGGTCCAGGAGAACGACCTCGACAAGCTCGTCGACATCATCGCCGCGCTCGAGCCCACGTTCGGCGGCATCAACCTCGAGGACATCAAGGCGCCCGACTGCTTCTACGTGGAGCGCAAGCTGCGCGAGCGCATGAAGATCCCCGTCTTCCACGACGACCAGCACGGCACGGCGATCGTCGTGGGCGCGGCGATGAGCAACGGCCTGGCCGTGGTCGGCAAGGACATCGCGAAGATCAAGCTCGTCGTCAGCGGCGCCGGCGCCGCCGCGCTCGCCTGCCTGGACCTGCTCGTCGATCTCGGCCTGCCCGAGCGCAACATCTGGGTGTCGGACCTTGCCGGCGTCGTGTACCGCGGCCGTCGCGAGCTGATGGACCCCGACAAGGAGCGCTTCGCGCAGGACACCGACAAGCGCACGCTCGACGAGATCATCGAAGGCGCCGACGTGTTCCTCGGGCTGTCGGCCGCCGGCGTGCTGAAACCGTCGATGGTCTCGAAGATGGCCGCCAACCCGCTGGTCTTCGCGCTGGCCAATCCCACGCCCGAGATCCTGCCGGAGGAGGTGAAGGCGGTGCGCGACGACGCGATCATCGCCACCGGGCGCACCGACTATCCGAACCAGGTCAACAACGTCCTGTGCTTTCCGTTCATCTTCCGCGGTGCGCTCGACGTCGGCGCCACGACGATCACGCGCGAGATGGAGATCGCGGCGGTGCACGCGGTGGCCGAGCTGGCGCGCGCCGAGCAGTCCGACGTGGTGGCCACCGCCTACGGCTCCAGCGGGCTGTCGTTCGGCCCCGAGTACCTGATCCCCAAGCCCTTCGATCCGCGCCTGATCGCGAAGATCGCGCCGGCCGTCGCACGCGCGGCCATGGCGTCCGGCGTCGCCACGCGTCCGATCACCGACTTCGACGCCTACCGCGCCCAGCTCGAGCAGTTCGTGTACCACTCGGGCAGCTTCATGAAGCCGATCTTCTCGGCCGCCCGGCGCAGCCCGCGCCGCCGCATCGTCTACGCCGAGGGCGAGGAGGAGCGCGTGCTGCGCGCCGCGCAGGTCGTGATCGACGAGAAGATCGCCTATCCGGTGATCGTGGGCCGACCCGCCGTGATCGAGAAGCGCATCGAGCGCTTCGGCCTGCGCGTGCGGCCGGGCGTCGACTTCGAGATCGTCAATCCGGAGTGGGATCCCCGCTATCGGGATTACTGGCAGGAGTACCACGCGCTGACCGACCGCAAGGGGGTGACCGAGCAGTACGCGAAGATCGAGATGCGGCGCCGCCTGACCCTGATCGGCGCGATGATGGTCCGCCGCAACGAGGCCGACGGCCTGATCTGCGGCACGTTCGGCACGCATGCGCTGCACCTGCACTACATCGATCAGGTGATCGGCCGGCGCCCGGGCGCGACCGTGTATGCGGCGATGAACACGCTGATGCTGCCCAACCGTCAGGTGACCCTCGTCGACACGCACGTGAACGTGTCGCCGACCGCGGAGCAGCTCGTCGAGATCACGCTGATGGCCGCCGACGAACTGCGCCGCTTCGGCATCCTGCCGAAGGTCGCGCTGCTGTCGCACTCGAACTTCGGCACGTCGGGCAGCCCCAGCGCGGTGATGATGCGACGCGCGCTCGAACTGCTGCGCGAGCGCGCGCCCGAGCTCGACGTCGACGGCGAGATGCACGGCGATGCGGCACTCGACCCGGACTTCCGCCGCACCATCATGCCGCGTTCCACGCTGAGCGGCGAAGCCAACCTGCTCGTGATGCCGAACATCGAGGCGGCCAACATCTCCTACAACCTGCTCAAGAGCGCGGCCGGCAACAACGTCGCGATCGGGCCGGTGCTGCTGGGCGCGGCCCGGCCGGTGCACATCCTCACCTCGTCGGCGACGGTGCGCCGCATCGTCAACATGAGCGCCTGGACGGTCGGCGACATCAACGCCGAGCGCGCGCTGAACGGCGGCTGACGCAACGTCTGCGCCGGCCGACCCGGCCCGGCCCCGGGGGCCGTCCGTCGGCGCACGCACGCCGGGCGGTCGGTTGCCCGGCCGATCGCGTTGACCGGTCCGGCTGCGCGCGCATAGTCTGCGGATGAGCGGTCCTACCCCATCCGAGCAGCGTCCAATCCCGTGAACTCCGTCACCGAAACCCCCCAGCAGAACGCTTCGGACCGCGGCGTGCCCGAGGACGCGCGCAAGCGCTTCGAACTTCTCGAGGACTGCCGAGAGCTCGTGATCTCGCGCCTGTCGAAGGTGATCGGCGAGGCGCTCGCGAAGATGGGCGAGGAGCTCGCGGGGCTGGCCATCAAGGCCAAGGACACCGAGGAGCAGCGCGCGCTGATGGATGCCGTGAGCGTCGTGCGTCAGCATCGGGCGGAGATCGAGCTGCGGTTCCGGCGCTCCTTCTCCGACGTGTTCGAGCGCCGCATGTTCAACAAGGCGCCGGCTGCCGCCGCGGCCGCCGAGGAGCCCGAGGAACTCGCGCTCGTCGACGACTCGGTGATGCAGGCCAAGCTCGCGGTCGACCGTCTCGTGCATCGTGCGCGCGGCAGGCTCGACCCCGACGAGGTGCTGGGCGTGCGCGCCCGCCTGGCTGCGCTGCTCGAGCGCGACTGGTTCGAGGAAGGGCAGCACCCGGCGTCGCCGGAGGCGATCTTCGAGGCGCTCAAGGCGTCGCTCAAGGAGCTCGCGCCCAAGGCCGACGTGCAGGCGGCGCTGCTCGACGCGTTCGAGCCGCACGTGTCGGCCAACCTCAACGTGGTCTACTCGACCGTGAACGAGCGCCTGAAGGCCAATCGGGTGCTGCCGAAGATCCGTGCGCAGGTCGCGGTGCAGCGTGGCGGTCCGACGCGAGCCGTCGGCGAGAAGGCCGAGCCCGCGCCCGCTGCGGCCGACCCGCGGCTGCGCCCCGGCAGTGCGCCCATCGGCGGCGATCCGCTCGCGGGCGGGCCGCTGCCGTCGGCGCAGGAGATGCAGACCATCCTCGCGCAGCTCGCCAGCGGCAACGCCAGCGCGCGCGACACCGTCACGCGCATGCTGTCGAATCCCGACACGTTCGCGGTGGCGGATCTTCCGATCCCGTCGGTCGAGCCCCCGGTGCTCGACGCCCTCAGCAGCCTGCAGGCCAGCTCGATCGGCGCGACGGTGGTGTCGCCCGAGCTGATCGCGGATCTCGCCGACCGTGCGCGCGAGAAGGGCTCGCCCCTCGATCAGCTGACCGTCGAGATCGTCTCGATGGTCTTCGACTACATCTACGCGGACAAGCGACTCGCGGACATCGTCAAGCAGCAGCTGCTGCGGCTGCAGGTGGTCGCGATCAAGGCCGCGCTGATCGACCGGAGCTTCTTCGCGCGTCGCCAGCATCCGATGCGCCGTCTGATCGACCGCATCAGCGAGGTCGCCGCCGATCCGGACATCGACCTGGCGCCCGGCGGTCCGCTGGTCAAGGGGCTCGAATCGGTCGTCGAATGGGTGCTGCTGAACTTCGACCAGGATCTGGCCACCTTCGACGAGGCACGCGAGCGCATCGAGGCGCTGGCCGGCGATGAAGCGGCACGACGTGCCGAGCGCCTCGCGCAGCTCACGCGCGACGCCGAGCGCACCGAGGCGGTTGCCCACGCGCGCGCGCTCGCGCGCTCCCGCCTCGCCGACCGCGTCGATCCCGAGACGCCGAAGTTCATCGACGCCTTCCTCGACGACTGGTGGACGCTCGCGCTGGCGCATGCACAGGTCGCGGGTCCCGCGTCGCCGATCAGCTTCGACGAGGCGATGAGCATCGCCGAAGGCCTGATCTGGAGCGTGGGCCCGAAGTTCCCCGAGGAGGTCGGCAAGCTCGCGACCCTGCTGCCGAAGCTGATCAACGGCCTGATGCGCGGCGTGCGGCTCGCGTCGATGCCCGAGGAGGCGCGCAAGGCGTTCTTCGACGAGCTGCTGAAGGCCCACACCCGCGTGATCGACGGTGCCAAGCAGTTGCGCCTGTCCGGCGCCGGCCGCAAGCCGTCGAACCTGCGCATGCATTCCGACGGACGGATCCAGTTCACGCCGATCGTCAAGGCGCAGGCCACGTCGCTCGCCCG
>JAKOZZ010000254.1 GCA_029779755.1 Pseudomonadota bacterium | reverse complement strand
GCTGATGGCCACCAGTTCCACGCACTCGATCGGTCCGGCCCTCAACCCGAAGATGCCGTACGACGCGGTGCGCGACTTCGCCCCCGTCGCACACATCGCGAATGCGCCGAGCGTGCTGGTCGTGGGCCGCGACTCGCCCGCGCGCACGGCCCCGGAACTGATCGCGATGCTCAAGCGCAATCCGGGCCGGTACAACTTCGGATCGAGCGGCATCGGCACGTACCCGCACCTGAGCGCCGAGATGTTCAAGTGGCGCGCGGGCGGCCTGTTCGTCGTCCACATCCCGTACCGCGGCACCGGGCTCGTCATCACCGACCTCGTCGCCGGGCAGATCGCGTTCCTGATGGACAGCATCGTGTCGGCCCAGAGCCACATCCGGGACGGCAAGATCCGTGCGCTCGCGGTGACGGGGGCCCGGCGGTCGACTTCGCTGCCATCCGTCCCGACCTTCACCGAACTCGGCATTCCGGGCATGGAGTTCAGCAACTGGTTCGGCGTGTTCGCACCGGCAGGTACGCCACCCGACATCGTGCAGCGGCTGAACCGCGAGCTGAATGCCGTGATGCGGTCCCCCGAAGTGCTCGAACGCCTGGAGCGGGCGGGCGCCGATGCCGCGGGCGGCACGCCTGAGCAGTTCGCCCGGGTGTACCGCGACGAGTTCGAATCCTGGAAGGCCGTGATCCAGCGCGCCAACATCAAGCCGGAGTGACCGCATGCCCCCCTCTTCCATCGCCGACGTACGCGTGCTGGCCTTCGACGTCTTCGGCACGGTCGTCGACTTCTGCGGATCCATCGCCCGCGAGGTCGAGGCGCTCGGCCTCGGCGTCGATGGCGAGAAGTTCGCGCTGGCCTGGCGCGCCGGCTACCTGCCGGCGATGCAGCGCGTGCGCAGCGGCGAGCTCGGATGGACGCGCATCGACGACCTGCACCGCATGATCCTCGACACCGTGCTGCCGAAGTTCGGTCTCGAATCGATGTCGGAGGAAGCCCGGCAGCACCTGAACCTGGCCTGGCATCGGCTCGACCCGTGGCCGGACAGCGTCGAAGGTCTGACGCGGCTGAAGCGCAAGTACACGATCTGCACGTTGTCGAACGGCAACCTCGGCCTGCTGTGCAACATGGCCAAGCGCGCCGGCCTGCCGTGGGACCTGATCCTGTCCGCCGAAGTGTTCCGCCACTACAAGCCGGACCCCGAAACCTACCTCGGGGTGGCCGACGTGTTCGGCATCCGTCCGGAGCAGGTGATGCTGGTGGCGGCCCACTCCGAGGACCTGCGCGCCGCGCGTGCCTGCGGCCTGCCCTCGGCCTTCATCCACCGCCCCCGCGAGTTCGGCAGCCGCGAGAACCGCGACGTGGGCGACGACCCCGCGTTCGAGTTCCGCTGCACGAGTCTCGTCGAGCTGGCCGACCGGCTCGGCTGCTGAGCACGGCGCGGCCCCCTGCCCCCTGCCCCCTGCCCCACGCACCCCGCACCCCGCACATCCCGCACACCCATGAACCCTTCGACCTTCGACTGGAACACCGGCTATCCGTCGATCCGCATCCCGGTGTTCGCACGCAACGTGGTCGCCACCTCGCAGCCGCTGGCCGCGCAGGCGGGCCTGCGCATGCTGTACGCCGGCGGCAACGCGATCGACGCGACGATCGCCGCCGCCGCGGCGATCACCATCGTCGAACCGGTGTCGTGCGGACTGGGCAGCGACGCGTTCGCCATCGTGTGGGACGGCAACCAGCTGCACGGTCTCAACGCCTCGGGCGTGGCACCGGCCGCCTGGGACCGCGCGTACTTCGAGCGCCGCCACAACGGCCAGATCCCGATGCGCGGCTGGGATGCCGTCACCGTGCCGGGCGCCGTCGCCGGCTGGGCCGAGCTGCACCGCCGCTTCGGCCGGCTGCCCTTCGCCGACGTGCTGCAGCCGGCCATCGAACTGGCCGAGCGCGGCTATGCGGTCTCGCCGGTGCTGCAGCAGAAGTGGGCGGCACAGGTGCCGGTGCTGTGCGACCAGCCGGGGTTTGCGCAGGCGTTCATGCCGCACGGGCGCGCACCCCAGGTGGGTGAACGCTTCGAATTCGCCGCGGCGGCGCGCACGCTGCGCCGCATCGCCGACACGCACGGCCGCGACTACTACGAAGGTCACGTCGCCGAGCAGTTGGTCGCCCATGCGCGGGCGCACGGCGGCGCGATGACGCTGGACGACCTGCGTGCCTACCGCCCCGACTGGGTGGGCACGATCGCCAAGGACTACCGCGGGTACACGCTGCACGAGATCCCGCCCAACGGCCAGGGCATCGCCGCCCTGATGGCGCTGGGCATGCTGTCACATTTCGACCTGCCGTCGCTGCACCCCGATTCGGCCGACGCACGCCACCTGCAGATCGAAGCGATGAAGGCCGCCTTTGCCGACGTGTACCAGTACGTGGGGGACATCCGCCACATGACGCGCGTGCGCCCCGAGGATCTGCTCGACGACGGCTATCTCGCTGAACGGGCCAAACGCATCCGCCTCGACCGGGCCACCGAGTTCCGTCACGGCACGCCGCCCACCGGCGGCACCATCTACCTGACCGCGGCCGACGAGCAGGGCATGATGGTGTCGTTCATCCAGTCGAACTACATGGGCTTCGGTTCGGGGGTGGTCGTGCCCGAAGTGGGCGTGTCGCTGCAGAATCGCGGCTACGGGTTCTCGCTCGATCCCGTGCACCAGAACTGCGTGGCGCCCGGCAAGCGGCCGTTCCAGACGATCATCCCGGCCTTCCTGATGCGCGACGGCCGTCCGCAGATGAGTTTCGGCGTGATGGGCGGCAACATGCAGCCGCAGGGCCACCTGCAGACCCTGCTGCGCATGATCGACTGGAAGCAGAACCCGCAGGCCGCCTGCGACGCACCGCGCTGGAAGGTGAATCGCGGCTTGTCCGTCGACGTCGAGTCGGCGATGCAGCCCGATGTCGTCGCCGAGCTGGCCCTGCGCGGACATCAGCTCGAGGCGATCGACGATCCCTACATGGATTTCGGCTCCGGACAGTTCATCTGGCGCCAGAGCGATGCGATGGAGAACGGACGCCTGGTCGACGGCTACGTCGCCGCCAGCGACAGCCGGCGCGACGGCTGCGCGGCCGGG
>JAKOZZ010000242.1 GCA_029779755.1 Pseudomonadota bacterium | reverse complement strand
CTGCGAAAGTCGGTTGCCCATCGCCGGCCCCTGGTCTGGAAAGGCCGGAAGTCTACTCCGCCACCGGATCCCGCGATCACGGTCGGGCGATTGCCGTGTGGGGCCCCGGCAGACGCCGTGCCGCCGGCAGCAGGACCAGCAGCAGCGCGGCGCACGCCCAGGTGCCGACCGGCGCCCAGGACAGTGCCGCGGACGACTGCCAGCCGCCGGCGACGACGGCCAGGCGGGCCGCGGCGGCCACGGCCATCGCCGAGAAGAGCACGCCGGTGGCCGACCCCGCGCCGGCACGTGCCGGCGCGGCCTGCGCCATGTGCGTGGCGCGCGCGAACAGGGCCTGCATGAACAGGCCCCACGCCGCGCCGGCCGCGCACTGCAGCGCCGCCAGCACGGGCAGCGCCGGCGCCTGCCGTGCCAGCAGCAGGGCGAGGGTGCCTGCGGCCGCCGCCCAGGGCAGGACGGCGGCCGGGTCGCGCGGCTTCGGCAGCGCGTCGGCGAATACGCACAGCAGGGCGAACCCCAGCCAGAACGCCGGCATCCACAGCATCGGTGTGGTGGCGCCGGCAGCGCGATACAGCGCTTCGCTGTGCAGGATGGTGTGCACCTGCACGCCGAAGCCGAGCAGCACGACCAGCAGGCCGGCGGGCAGCCAGGCGGCCTGACCGGTGCCGTCGGCGTGCGGTCGGGCGCCCGGGGCGATCTCGGCCGCGGACGGCTGTGCCGATGCCGTCGAGGGCTGCGCCGAAGCTGCGATCCACGCAGCCGCGATCAGTGCCATCGCACCGATACCCAGCGCGATGCGCGGGTCGCCGCCGCGCAGCGCGGTGGCCATCCAGGGGCCGACCGCCGAGGCGAATCCCGCTCCGGCCAGCGCGGCCCCTGCCAGGCGCGAGGCGGCGCGCGCGTCGGCCCCCATCCGGCCGAGCAGCGTGAACAGCGGGGCCCGGAGCGCCGACGAGGTCAGTGTCCAGGCGAAGGTGACGAGCAGCAGCACGCCCGAGCCGGTGGCCGCCAGCCAGGGCAGCGACAGCATCAGCAGCGACGACCCGACCGCCGCCGCCAGGAAGAGACGACCGAAGCGCGCCCAGGCCGCCGCCAGCCGGTCGGCCCACGCGCCGGCGGCCCAGTCCGCCAGCACGAAGGTGATCTGATCGGCCAGCAGGATCCAGACGAACCAGCGCCGATCGATGCCGGCCAGGTCCAGCAGCGCCGGCAGGTGCAGCACGTAGACGATCCACGTCAGGGCCAGGACGAACTGGACGAGTGCGGCACGCAGCGCGAGCGACGGCATCGGGCGGGCTTTCGAGAACTCCGGGGCGGATGGGGGCGCGGCGGCGGCCGGGGCGGTGTCCGCTCCGATGACGCATGCGCGCCGGTGGGTGCCAGCTTAACGCGCTTCACGCGCCGTCCGCGTCCTTCGACAGGCGCACGTCGGCACGTCGGCACGCCGGCACGCCGGCACGCCGGCGTCACCCGTGTCGTCGAAGCCTTCCGCGGCTTCCTCAGCGCGCATCCGGTGCGCCGCGCACCGATCCGGCGAGGAGTCCTCTACACTCTCGCGACCCGCCTGCCGCGGCACGCGCCGGGCACTCGACCGCTGGAGCACACGCAGATGAACCACCCGACCCCCCTGTCGCAGGCGCTTCGTCGCCCGCTGCCCGCCGCGCTCGCCGACGCCCTCGCGGCCCGGTTCGGCGACCGGTTTTCCGTGGCCCAGGCGGTGCGCGAGCATCACGGCCGCGACGAGTCGCCCTTCCCGCCCACGCCGCCCGAGGCGGTCGTGTTCGCGCAGTCGACCGACGACGTCGTCGCCGTGATCGATCTGTGCCGCGCCCACCGGTATCCGGTGATCCCGTTCGGTGCCGGCTCCTCCCTCGAGGGCCACGTGCTGGCCGTGCAGGGGGGGGTGTCGATCGACCTGCAGCAGATGAACCGGGTGCTGTCGATCGACGCCGACGACCTCACCGCCACCGTGCAGGCCGGCGTGCTGCGCAAGCAGCTCAACGAGGAACTGAAGTCGACCGGCCTGTTCTTCCCGATCGACCCGGGCGCCGACGCGAGCATCGGCGGGATGTCCGCCACGCGTGCGTCGGGCACCAACGCCGTGCGCTACGGCACGATGCGCGAGAACGTGCTGTCGCTGACCGTGGTCACGCCCGACGGCAAGGTGATCCGCACCGCCGGTCGCGCGAAGAAGTCGTCAGCGGGTTACGACCTGACGCGGCTGTTCATCGGCTCCGAAGGCACGCTGGGCGTGATCACCGAGGTGACCGTCAGGCTGTATCCGGTGCCCGAGGCGATGTCCGCGGCGGTGGTCAACTTCCCGTCGCTGTCGGAGGCCGTGCGCGCCGTCATCCAGACGATCCAGCTCGGCGTGCCGATCGCACGCAGCGAATTCCTCTGCGCGGCGACGATCCGCGCGATCAACGCGCACAGCCACACCACGCTGCGCGAAGCGCCGACGCTGTTCTTCGAGTTCCACGGCTCGGAGGCCTCGGTGAAGGAACAGGCCGAGCTCGTGCAGCAGATCGCCCGCGACCACGGCGGCCAGGACTTCGAATGGGCGTCGCGCCCGGAAGACCGCACCCGTCTGTGGAACGCCCGGCACAACGCCTATTTCGCGTGCCTGCAGGTGCGCCCGGGGTGCCGTGCGATCTCGACCGACACCTGCGTGCCGATCTCGCGGCTGGCCGACTCGATCACCGGTGCGCGGCGCATCCTCGACACCGCCGCCTTCCCGACGATGATCCTGGGGCATGTCGGCGACGGCAACTTCCACGCCGTGCTGCTGATCGATCCGAACGACGCGCAGGAGGTGGCCGACGCCGAGCGTCTGAACGACGAGATCGTGCGGCTGGCCCTGTCGATGGACGGCACCTGCACCGGCGAGCACGGGGTGGGGCTGCACAAGATCGGCTTCCTGGTCGAGGAGCGCGGCGACGATGCGATCGACCTGATGCGTCGGATCAAGGCGGTGATCGATCCGCACAACATCATGAACCCGGGCAAGGTGTTCACGACGCCCTGAGCGGCGCCTCGTCGATCATCGTGCGCCGGTTGCGCGCGAAGCGCGTGTGGCCGGCGCGATCGAGGAACTCGAGCACCTCGATCGTCAGGTTGCGTCCGATGCCCGAGCGGTCCCGGTAGGCGGCGGCGTCGAAGCTGCCGTCGGGCGCCTCGGCCGCCAGCGCGCGCGCGACGGCGGTCAGCGCCTCCACGCCCGAGGGCAGATAGAACCGGTTCGGCGCCACCTGCACCAGGTGGCCGAGCGCACTCGCGCGTCGCAGGAAGGCGAGCAGGGTCGGCGGATCGGTGTCGAGGCTGCGCGCGAGTTCGCCGACGATCGGCGGGCGCAGGCCGGTGCCGGTCAGGATGCCGGTGATGCGCTCGAGCAGCACGCGGTCGGCATCGGCCAGCCGGGCGCGGTGCTCGGGCAGCCGCAGGCTCAATCCGTCCCGCACCAGTGCGCCCTGGGCGGCCAGCGCACGCACGGCGGTGCGCAGCGCGGCGCCCGGCCGGTGCTGGCCGAGCGCCGCGGCCAGCGCCGTCTCGGTCGGCCCGACGCTGTCCGGGTGGTCGGCATGATGCGTGCGCACCGCCGCGACGAGGCGCGCCTCCAGCGCCTGCCAGTGGTCCGCCGAGATCGCCCGCGTGCCGGCCCCGTCGGCGACCACCCGCGGCGCCACCGCCGCACGCAGGGCCGCGCGGCCGGTCTCGTCCAGGTTGCGTGCGCGTTCGAAGGGCTCGAGCTCGACCCCGTCGGGCGTCAGTTCGAGCAGCCGTGTCAGCGCGCGCTCGGGTTCGCGTTCGCGCAGCGCGTCGAGCGCACGCAGGCGTTCGGGGCGCCCGCGTCCGCGTGCCGGCGCGAAGGGGTCGAGCACGTGGCCGCCGGCGACCGTGCGGTGCGCCGCCGCGTCGCGCAGGATCAGCCGGTCGCCGTGCAGCGCGCCGATCGGCTGCTGCAGCAGCAGCTGGGCCAGGCCTTCGTCGCCGGGGGCGATGCTGCGCGGGCCCAGCAGGGCCACACGCACCGGCACGCAGGCTGCGCCCAGATGCAGCTGCAGCTGGGCGCCGTCGCCCACCCCGCGGGGCGCGCCGGACAGCACGGTCAGCGTCACGTCGATGCGGTCCGTCGGGGCATGGGCGCCCGGCGCGACGACCCAGTCGCCGCGCCCGATGCCGGCATCGCGCAGGTCGACGCCCGCCAGGTTCAGCGCGCAGCGCTGGCCGGCCGCGGCGGTTTCGGCCGGCCGCTCATGTGCGCGGATCGTGCGGATGCGGGTCTCGATCCCCTGGGGCGACACGACGACCGCGTCGCCGGTGCGGGCGCAGCCCGAGAAGACCACGCCGGTCACGACCGTACCCGCGCCGGGCAACGAGAACGCGCGGTCCACGCACAGCCGGAATCCGCCGGCCGTGGACCGGACGGGCAGGGCGGCGGCGAGGGTGGCGAGGTGCGCGCGCACGGCGTCGAGCCCGTGCCCGGTGGGCGCGACCACCGGGATCACCGGCGCGTCGCGCAGCGGGCCGTCGGCCAGCAGGCGACGGATCTCGGCCGTCGCTTCGGCCGCCCGGCCAGGCGCGACGCGATCCACCTTGGTCAGCGCGACCAGGCCGCGCGTGACCCCGAGCAGCCCCAGAACGGCCAGGTGCTCGACCGTCTGCGGCATCGGCCCGTCGTCGGCCGCCACCACCAGCAGGGCGGCGTCGATCGCGGCCACCCCGGCGAGCATGTTGCGGATGAACCGCTCGTGGCCGGGCACGTCGACGAAGCCAGCCCGCAGGCCCGGCGCGAGGTCCGCATACGCGAACCCCAGGTCGATCGACATGCCCCGGCTCTTCTCCTCGGCGAGCCGGTCGGTGTCGACACCGGTCAGCGCCCGGATCAGGCTCGTCTTGCCATGGTCCACATGGCCGGCGGTGGCGACGATCATGGTGCCGGACGCCGGTCAGCCCCGCGCCGTGATCGCCTCGACGATGCGCTCGACGGCATCTTCGGCCAGCGCCCGAAGCTCCTCGTCGGTGCGGTCCTGGATCGGATGCGGCACGAACACCATCTTCGGGTCGATGCCCAGCGACTTCGCCTGCGCGGCCGCGGCGGGAACGAATTCGGTCGATGCAACGCCGACTCCGGGAATGGAACGACTTTCGAATTCCGCGATGTCATGCATACAGCACGACGTGCAGGAACCTCAGTCGGCCAGCCCTTCGACGACCAGGTCGACCTCGGCGGCGATCTGCTGCACGAGGACGGCCGGGGCCGGGCGCGTGAACGTCGGCTTGCGGTAGCGCATGACCGTGATGCCGCGCCCGGCGAGCAGTTCGTCGACGCGGTCGAGGAACACGTTGCCGCGCGCCTTCGAGATGTCGAGGATGCCGACGCGCTTGCCGTCCAGCGACGGCGGCCGCGCGCTCAGCGCGCGCGCGACCGGCGCCAGCTCGGCCGTCGGGTCGAGCAGGACCGTGGGTCCGTTCATGTCGTGATCTCCTTGGTGACGGGGGTCGAGCCGACCGGGCCGGAGGCGGCCCAGCCGGCGATGACGGCGGAAAACAGGCCGGCGCTGCCGCCGGCGCGGACGATCTGGATGCCGCCGGGCCGGAACTTGGGCACGCGTGTGCCCTTCATCGACAGCGGCAGGCCTTCGGCGATGCCGCCCGCGCCGACGACCATCTCGTCGCCGGGCAGCTGCAGCAGCGCCGTGAGTTCCTCGAGCAGGCGCGCCTTGGACCAGCCGGCGTCGAAGAACACGCGGCTGTGCTCGGGCGACACGACGAGCAGCGCGTCGCCGGCCATCGCGAGCTTGGGGTGGTCGACCGCGCGCATGCACAGCGCGAAGGTGCGCGCCAGCGATTCGGGCGTGCGCGACTTCTGGTCGACGATGCCCTGCACACCCTCGCCGGCGAACAGCGTCACCGTGTTGGTGCCGCGTGCGAAGCCGCGCTCCACCGACAGCGGGTTCCACTGCGGGTGCTCGGCCTCGGCGAAGCAGAACGTGTACTTGCCGGGCGTGCCCAGCGCGGAGCGGTCGACCTCGCCGGGGCGGCCGCCGCCGACGTTGCGGATGACGAGCTGCAGTGCGCGCCCGATCGTGGCATTGGCGCGGTTGCCCTGGCCCAGCGCATTGACGCCCGAGTTCATGCCGATCGCCTGCGCGATCGGCCCGTTCACGACCACCAGCGGACCGCAGAACATCGTCGTGCACAGGATGCCGTGCATGCCGAACTCGTCGATCAGGGCGGCCTCGACGGCGGCCAGCACGACCGGCAGGTACTCGGGCTTGCAGCCCGCCATCACGGCGTTGATCGCCACCTTCTCCACCGTGCAGGGCGCCAGGTCGGGCGGCACCATGCCGATGATCTCGCCCGGATCGCGGGTGGTGCCCGACAGCATGCGCAGCACGCGTTCGCGCGTGGGCGGGATCACCGGCAGTCCGTCGGACCAGCCGCGCGCGAAGCAGGCCTCCTCGGGGTCTTCGGCCGCGCCGATCTCGACGGCACGCGAGGCGAACTTCGCCCTGCCGAAGCGTACGGCCAGCGTCTCGGCCATGCCGGGCTCGAGCGTCAGCGATCCGCAGCCGGGCCGCACCTCGGGCAAGGCCGCGCCCAGCCCGGCGCGACCGCTGATGCGCTGCCAGTCGCCGCGGTGCCAGCCGTAGGTGCGCTCGACCTCGCGGCCGTCCTCGACCCGGATCAGGGTGGGCACGATCTCGACGTCGAGGGCATAGGAATGCTCGAGACGGGTGTCGTCGACCACACGCGTCGCGCCGCGGCCGAAGGCCGGGTCGTCCTGCACGTAGACGGTGACCGGCGTGCCGTCGGCCGCCAGCTCGGCGAGCAGCGGCTCGACCAGCGTGCAGGTGGGGCACTCGCGCTTGGCGACGACGACCAGGCCGTCGGGCAGTGAGGGCATCGGGGTCTCCGGGGGCTTCGGGTTCGGCGCGCGCCCGCCTCGGGCGGACGCGATGGCGCCCCTCCGTCGGGACGCCCGGCAATGCTACCGAATCGGCGGAGAACCTGCGGACGACAGGGTTCCCACCGAGGTACGTTGGCTGGGGAGACGGGGCAGCGCTGTGCGCGGGCATGTGCAAGCCGAGCGCTACCGAAAGGAACTCCTCGGGACCCGACCCGTCCGGGCGGCGCGAAGCGACGGCCGTACGGAGCGGGTGAGGAGTTCCGAGGTAGGCGAGGGAAGCCCCGCGCAGCGGGGCCGCAGCACCTGCCCGCGCACAGCGCTGCCCCGTCTCCCCAGCGAGCGCCCACACGAGGGGCGCCGACCGCCCCGGTCGGTCACCCGTTCGGCAGCTTCCCCGCGCGCGGATCGTGCCGCGCCAGCCGTGCCAGCAGGTAGTCCACTTCGGCGCGCGCCGTCGGGCCCAGCCGCGCGCCCGGCTTGCGCTGGGCCTCCGACGACAGCACGCCGCGCCGCCACATCACGTACTTGCGCACCGCCAGGCCGGCGCCCGGCTGCTGCTCGTAGCGGATCAGCGGCAGGTGCGCGTCGAACAGGTCGTGCGCCGCGTCGCGCTGGCCGGCCTTCGAGAGGCGCACCACGTCGACCAGCATGTCGGGGAACGCGTAGCCGGTGTTCGCGCCGTCGGCCCCGCGCTCCATCTCGAAGTCGAGGAACAGGCCGTTGTTGCCGACCAGGATGGAGAGCGCGCGCATCGAGCCGTCACGCTCGAACCCGCGCAGCGTGGAGATCTTGTCCAGGCCCGGCCAGTCCTCGTGCTTGAGCATGAAGCACGACGGGTTGTCGTTGACGATGCGGCGGATCACGCCGGGGGTCATCACCACGCTGAAGGTGAGCGGGTAGTCCTGGATCACGAAGGGGATCTCGGGACCGATGGCCTGCGACGCGTCGCGGTAGTAGTTGACGATCTGGTCGTCGGTGCGCAGCGTGTTGGGCGGCGCGATCATCACGCCGGCCGCACCGGCGTCCATCACGTCGCGCGCCAGCGCCCGCATCGCGGCGAAGCCCGGGGCCGACACGCCGACGATCACCGGCTTGCTGCCGAAGTTGCGGATCACGCGCGCGGCCACGTCCATCGACTCGCGGGCGTCGAGCTTCGGCGCCTCGCCGAGCTGCCCCAGCACGGTGATGCCGTCGCAGCCCGCGCCGATGAAGAAGTCGCACATGCGGTCGATCGACGCGTGATCGATCGCGCCGTCGTCCGTGAACGGGGTCGGTGCGATCACGTGCACGCCGCTCACCTTGCCAGTCGAAGCCATCCGGTGTTCTCCGTGGAAGCGCGACGCGCACCCTGCGCGTCAGCGTTTGTAGCGTTTCGGCACGAACGGCAGCGGCGTGACCCGCACGGCCGGCCGCTTGTCGCGGACCCGCGCGCGGAAGACGCCGTCGCCGTCCGAAAGCGCCGCGGCGTCAATGTACGCCAGCATCACCGGATGACCCAGCGTGGGCGAGACCGTGCCGCTGGTGACCTCGCCGACGACACCGTCGCCGACGTCGAGCAGCTCGGTGTGCGCGCGCACCGGCACGGCCTCGGTCGAGACCAGGCCCCGCAGCCTGCGCGCGGGGCCGTCGGCCAGCTGCGCGAGCACGCGGGCAGCGCCCGGGAATCCGCCGGCCTTCGCGCCCCCGGTGCGGCGCGACTTCGGGATCGCGAAGGCGAGCCCGGCTTCCACCGGCGTGGTCTGCGTGGAGATGTCGCTGCCGTGCAGGGGCAGCCCGGCCTCCAGTCGCAGCGTGTCACGCGCCCCCAGGCCGACCGGCCTGACCGCCGGGTCGCCCAGCAGCGCCTCGACGACGGCGCGCGCGCCGCGGGCGCCGTCGTCCAGGGGCAGCGAGATCTCGTAGCCGTCCTCGCCGGTGTAGCCCGAGCGCGTGGCGTAGCACGGCAGGCCCAGCAGGGTGAGCGGGGCGCCCTGCATGAAGCGCATCTGCGCGGCGGCCGGATCGAGCCGGGACAGCACCGCCTCGGCCGCCGGGCCCTGCAGCGCGACGAGTGCCGCGTCGATCCAGCGGAACTCGAGGCCCGGACAGCGCTGCTCGAACAGCGCGAGGTCGTGGTCGCGGTTGCCCGCGTTGACGACGATGCGCACCTCGTCGCCGGCGTTGACCAGCATCAGGTCGTCCTCGATGCCGCCGTTGTCGTCGAGCAGGTACGAGTACTTCTGCACCCCTGCGGTCCAGCCGTCGAAGTCGACCGGCAGTGCGGCCTCCAGCGCCCGGTGCAGGGTGTCGGTGCGGCCGTCGCGGGCGCGCACGCGCAGCTGGCCCATGTGCGACACGTCGAACAGCCCGGCCTGCGTGCGCGTGTGCACGTGCTCGGCCTTCAGGCCGTCGGGGTACTGGATCGGCATCTGGTAGCCGGCGAAGGCGCCCATGCGGGCGCCGAGTGCGCGGTGCAGATCCTCCAGCGGAATGCTGCGGACGGGATCGGTCATGTCGGTGTCAGTCCACGTAGGCGTCGATGGGCGGGCAGGTGCAGACGAGGCTGCGGTCGCCGGCCGCGTTGTCGACCCGCTTCACGCTGGGCCAGAACTTCGCGGTGCGCACCCAGGGCAGCGGGTAGACCGCCTCCTCGCGCGTGTACGGATGCGTCCACGCGCCGGCGACCTCGAAGGCCGTGTGCGGCGCGTTCTTCAGCGGATTGTCGGTGCGGTCCCAGCGCCCCGTGCGGATGTGCTCGAGCTCGCCGTGGATGGCGATCATCGCGTCGCAGAAGCGGTCGAGTTCGGCCTTCGACTCCGACTCGGTGGGCTCGACCATCAGCGTGTCGGCCACCGGGAACGAAAGCGTCGGCGCGTGGAAGCCGTAGTCCATCAGGCGCTTGGCCACGTCCTCGGCCGACACGCCGTAGGTGCCCTTCAGGTGCCGCATGTCGAGGATGCACTCGTGCGCGACCCGGCCGTTCTCGCCGGTGTACAGCACCGGGAAGACCGGGCGCAGACGCTGCGCAACGTAGTTGGCGTTCAGGATCGCCGTCTCGGTCGCGCGGCGGATGCCGCTGGCGCCCATCATGCGGATGTACATCCACGAGATCGTGGTGATCAGCGCGCTGCCGTTGGCCGCCGCCGACACCGAGCCGTTGCCATCGCCGTTGCCGTTGCCGTCGACCGCGGCCGCATCCGCCCCCGACGCGAACGGATCCGAGGGCAGGTACGGCGCGAGGTGCGCGGCCACCGCGATCGGTCCCATGCCCGGCCCGCCGCCGCCGTGCGGAATACAGAACGTCTTGTGCAGGTTCATGTGGCAGACGTCGGCCCCGATGTGGCCGGGGCCGGTCAGTCCGGCCTGGGCGTTCAGGTTCGCGCCGTCCATGTAGACCTGGCCGCCGGCCGCGTGCACGAGACGGCACATCTCGACGATCGTCGACTCGAACACGCCGTGGGTCGACGGGTAGGTGATCATCAGCGCGGCCAGGCGGTCGCGGTGCTCGGCCAGCTTGCGGCGCAGGTCGTCGAGGTCGACGTTGCCGTCGGCGTCGCAGGCGACGACCACGATGCGCATGCCCATCATCTGGGCGGTCGCCGGATTCGTGCCGTGCGCGGATGCCGGGATCAGGCACACGTCGCGATGCCCCTGTCCCTGCGCGGCGAGGTAGTTGCGGATCGCGAGCAGGCCCGCGTACTCGCCCTGGGCGCCGGAGTTCGGCTGGAACGACACGGCACTGAAGCCGGTGATCTCGGCGAGCCAGCGCCCGAGCTGCTCGAGCATCGCCGCGTAGCCCTCGGCCTGCGCGGCCGGCACGAACGGGTGCAGATCGGCGAACTGCGACCAGCCCAGCGGCGCCATCTCGCTGGCGGCGTTCAGCTTCATCGTGCACGAGCCGAGCGGGATCATCGAGTGCACCAGCGACAGGTCGCGGTTCTCCAGGCGCTTCAGGTAGCGCACGAAGTCGGTCTCGCTGCGGTACCGATGGAACACCGGATGCGTGAGGTACGGGCCGGTTTGGCGCAGCGCCGCCGGGATCGACACCGGTTCGACCGGCAGGCCGTCGGCGAGCAGGTCGAGCGCCGCGTCGGTGACGTTGCGTCCGCTCAGCACGAAGGCGAGGTCGGCGACGTCGCGCAGGGTGACGGTCTCGTCGAGGCTGACGCCGACCCGCGTGCCGCCCAGCAGGCGCAGGTTGATGCGCTCGGCGCGGGCGCGCTCGAGCACACCTGCGACATCGCCGGCGACGTCGAAGACCACGGTGTCGAACACGTCGGCATGCACCGGCACGCGCTGCGGCGCCACCAGCGCGCACAGCAGGCGGGTCATCGCGTTGACGCGCAGCGCGATCCGCAGCAGGCCGTCGGGGCCGTGGTAGACGGCGTAGAACGCGGCCATGTTCGCCAGCAGCGCCTGCGCCGTGCAGATGTTGCTGGTCGCCTTGTCGCGCCGGATGTGCTGCTCGCGCGTCTGCAGCGCCATGCGCAGCGCGGGGTTGCCCGCCGCGTCGCGCGACACGCCGATGATGCGGCCCGGCATCATGCGCACCAGGTCGTCGCGCACCGCCATGAATGCGGCATGCGGCCCGCCGAAGCCGAGCGGCACGCCGAAGCGCTGCGCCGACCCGACCGCGATGTCGGCACCCATCGCACCGGGCGTCTTCACCAGCAGCAGCGCGAGCGGGTCGCTGCCCACGCACACCCGGCCGCCCGCCGCGTGGATCGCGTCGATCTCGCGGCTGAAGTCGCGCACGCGTCCTTCGGTGTCGGGCGTCTGCAGGTAGGCGCCGAAGCAGGCGGCCGCGTCGAGCGCGCGCCCGGCGTCGCCCACCTGCAGTTCGATCCCCATCCAGCGGGCGCGCGTGCGCAGCACGGCGATCACCTGCGGATGCACGGCGGCGTCCACGAAGAAGCGCTTGGACGCGTGCTTCGAGGCCCGGCGGCACACCGCCATCGCCTCGGCCGCGGCGGTGGCTTCGTCGAGCAGGGACGCGTTCGCCACCGGCAGCCCGGTGAGGTCGATCACCATCTGCTGGAAGTTCAGCAGCGACTCCAGCCGCCCTTGCGCCACCTCGGCCTGGTACGGCGTGTACGCGGTGTACCAGCCCGGGTTCTCGAGCACGTTGCGCTTGATCGGCTCGGGGGTGAGGGTGCCGTGGTAGCCGGCGCCGATGTAGGTCCGCCAGATCTGATTGCGCTGCGCGAGGGCCCGCAGCTCGGCCAGGGCGGCGGCTTCGGAGCAGGGGGCCGGCAGGCCGAGGGGCGCCGTCAGCCGGATGGCGGGCGGCACCGTGGTGTCGACCAGTGCCGAGATGCTGTCGCAGCCCAGCGTGGCCAGCATGGACGTTTCGTCGTCGGTCGACGGCCCGAGGTGACGCGCGTGGAACGCATCGTCGCCCAGGAGCGCGCGCAGACCGCCCGTGGGGGCGTCGTGCAGATGCATCGCGTGCTCCTCAGGCGCCGGGGCCGGCGGTGTAGTCGGCGGCCGACAGCAGCGCGGCCGCTTCGGCAGGGTCCTTCATGCGGATGCGGAACAGCCAGCCGTCGCCGTAGGGCGCTTCGTTGACCGTCTGCGGCGCGTCGGCCAGCGCCGCGTTCACCTCGACCACCTCGCCCGAGACCGGCGCATAGACGTCGGAGGCCGCCTTCGTCGACTCCACCACCACGCAGGCTTCGCCGGCCGCGACCGTGCGGCCGGGCTCGGGCAGCTCGGTGTAGACGAGTTCGCCCAGCGCGTCCTGCGCGTGGAAGGTGATGCCGACCGTTGCGGTGCCGTCACCGTTGTCGCGCAGCCACTCGTGGCTGGAGGTGTATTTGAGATCGCCGGGGTTGTCCATGGAGGCTCCAGATGCGGATCGTGCGCCGCGTCGTTGATCGGAGCCCCCTCTGTCCTTTTGCCTGAGAGATTCGGGTCGTGCCGCCGCGGCGGGCCACCCTGCTTCCTTCGGCGAGGCTGCCGTGCGCGCGGGCTTCACCCGCGGCGCGCACGCGCCTTCTCTCCAGAGAGTCGAAACCGTGGCGGTCCTTTTGCCTGAGAGTTTTCGGGGCGATACACCTTCGGCGCCGCCCGCCGGCTGCGACGGGAGGTCTCTCCCACCACGGTCGATCGACTCCCGCAAGAGTGCCTAGCGCGGCCGGGACTGTCAAATGTGCGCGCGTCACCCGCCGGCCGCCGTGCGCACGTCACCCCCTGTCCGGCGCGCGCACATCACCCCCTGTCCGGGGCCGTGCGCGTCATCAGCACGATCCCGCCCGCCGCGAGCAGGAAGGCGAGCGCGTGCGCGCCCGAGAAGCGCTCGCCGAGCCACACGACGCCCACGGCGGCGGCCGCGAGCGGCATCGCGATGGTGAACACGCCGCTGCGGCTGGCCGGCACGTGCCGCAGCCCCGACAGCCACAGCCAGGTCGACACCATGCTCGCGGCCAGTGCGTAGAACACCAGCAGCGCCCAGGTGGCGGCGGTGACCGCGCGGAAATCGAACGACATCGCCTGCCACAGCCCGAACGGTGTCATCAGCAGCAGTCCGAACAGGTTGATGAGGGCCGAGATGCGCATGGGCGACAGGGTTGCGGTCAGGCGCTTGCCCAGGATCACGTACACGGCTTCGCAGGCGACGCAGCCGAGCACGAGCAGGTTGCCGATCGCGGAGCCGCCGGCCAGACCGCCGTCGGTGCGCGCCAGCGTCAGCAGGGCCACGCCGCCCACCGCCAGGCCGACGGCCCACCAGCCCTGCGCGGTGAGCCGTTCGCGCAGGAACACCCACGAGAACAGGGCCACCATCGCGGGCAGCGTCGACAGGATCACGCCGGCCGAGGCGGCCGTCGTCATCGAGATGCCGTACAGCATGCAGATCGAGAACAGGAAGTTTCCGAACAGCGACTGCAGGAACAGCCGGCGCCACTGCGCGCGGCCGACCGGCGCTTCGTCGCCGCGGCCGACCGTCCACGGCAGCATCGCCACCGCCGCGATCGCGAAGCGCAGCCAGGCCAGCAGGAACACGGGGATCGCCGCGGTCAGCGGCTTCGACAGCGCCACGTAGACGCCCACGAGCGCCATGCCGCTGAACAGCAGCGCATGGCCGACGTGGGGGCGGAGCGGGGCGGTCATGGAGGCAATCCGGTCGAAGCAGTTTTGCACGGCCGCGGGTTTGTGGCCCGGGGGGATCAGGATAAGCTTGCGCTCCCCGAGACCGCGCGAGGACCCGATGAACGCCCCGAACGACATGCGTCACGCCGACGTCACGCTGCAGGCGGGGCCCGAGCGCCAGCGCGAAGTCGTCGAGCGCCTGCGCGCCGAGCTGCCCGAACACTGCATCCTGTTCCGCGAGGAAGATACCCGACCCTACGAGTGCGACGGCCTGTCGGCGTTCCGCCAGCTGCCGATGGCGGTGGTGCTGCCCGAATCCGAGATGCAGGTCCAGGCGGTGCTGCGTGCCTGCCGCGCGCTCGACGTGCCGGTGGTCGCCCGCGGCGCGGGCACCAGCCTGTCGGGCGGCGCGATGCCGCACGGCTCGGGCATCGTGCTGGCGATGGCCAAGTTCAACCGCATCCTGTCGATCGACGCGACCGCGCGCATCGCGCGCGTGCAGCCGGGGGTGCGCAACCTGGCCATCTCCGAGGCGGCCGCGCCGCACGGCCTGTACTACGCACCCGACCCGTCGTCGCAGATCGCCTGCACGATCGGCGGCAACGTGGCCGAGAACTCCGGCGGCGTGCACTGCCTGAAGTACGGACTGACCGTGCACAACGTGCTGCGCGTGCGCGGCCTCACGATCGACGGCGAGGTGCTGGAGCTGGGCGGCGAGGCGCTCGACAGCGCCGGGCTCGACCTGCTCGCCGTGATGATCGGGTCCGAAGGCATGCTGGCGGTGGTCACCGAGGTGACGGTGAAGCTGGTGCCGCGCCCGCTGCTGGCGCAGGTGGTGATGGCCTCGTTCGACGACGTGGTGCGCGCCGGCGACGCGGTCGCGCGCATCATCGCCGCGGGCATCATCCCCGCCGGGCTCGAGATGATGGACCAGAAGACGTCGCGCGCCGTCGAGCCGTTCGTGCGCGCCGGCTACGACCTCGACGCGCAGGCGATCCTGCTGGCCGAATCCGACGGCACGCCCGAGGAGGTGGCCGAGGAGATCGCCCGTCTGGCCGAGGTGCTGAAGGACGCGGGCGCCACGGCGCTGAAGGTGTCGCAGTCCGAGGCCGAGCGCCTGCGCTTCTGGTCCGGCCGCAAGAACGCGTTTCCGGCGGCGGGCCGCATCTCGCCCGACTACTACTGCATGGACGGCACGATTCCGCGCCGCAGCCTCGGCCGCATGCTCGCCGCGATCGCCGAGATGGAGCACACCTACCAGCTGCGCTGCATGAACGTGTTCCATGCCGGTGACGGCAACCTGCACCCGCTGATCCTCTTCGACGCGAACGACGCCGATCAGTGGCGGCGTGCCGAACTGTTCGGCGCGGCGATCCTCGAGCTGTGCGTGGAGTACGGCGGCACCGTCACCGGCGAGCACGGCGTGGGCATCGAGAAGATCAACTCGATGTGCGTGCAGTTCTCCCCCGAGGAGCGCGAGACCTTCTTCGCCGTGAAGCGCGCCTTCGATCCGCCGGGGCTGCTCAATCCCGGCAAGGCGATCCCCACGCTGGCGCGCTGTGCGGAATACGGGAAGATGCACGTGCACGCCGGGCGCATGCCGTTCGCGGATCTGCCGCGCTTCTAGGGGGCGTACGACGATGACCGACCTGCAGGGCGCCGGTGCGCCCCCTCATCCGGTCTCCGCGCCGGCAGCCGCAGCGGCCGGTGCGTCGGCCGGGGATGACGCCACTGCCCACGCGGCGCTGGGCGCGCTGCGCGCGCGCGTCCTCGCCGCGGCGGCGTCCCGCACCCCGCTGCGCGTGCGCGGCGGCGGCACCAAGGACTTCTACGGCCAGGCGTTCGACGGCGACGTGCTCGACACGCGGGCGTACCGCGGCATCGTCAGCTTCGAGCCGACCGAGCTCGTCGTCACGGCACGCTGCGGCACGCCGTTGTCCGAACTGCAGGCGGTGCTTGCCGAGCACCGGCAGATGCTGGCCTTCGAGCCGCCTGCGTTCGGCCCCGATGCAACCGTGGGCGGCGTCGTGTCGGCCGGGCTGTCGGGGCCGCGGCGCGCGGCCAGCGGCGCGGCGCGCGACTTCGTGCTGGGCGCGGTGCTGCTCGACGGTGCCGGGCGCCTGAAGGTGTTCGGCGGACAGGTGATGAAGAACGTCGCCGGTTACGACGTGTCGCGCCTGCTGTGCGGGGCGCTCGGCACCCTCGGCGTGGTCACCGAGGTGTCGCTGAAGGTGCTGCCGGTGCCTCCGGCCGAAGCCACGCTGTCGATGACGGTCAACGAGGCCGACGCCCTGCGCCTGCTCAACGAGTGGGGCGGTCTTCCGCTGCCGATCTCGGCCAGCGGCTGGCACGGCAGCCGCCTGCGCCTGCGCTTCTCCGGCGCGCGGGCTGCGGTCGAGGCGGCGGTCCGGCGCTTCGAGAGCACCTATGCCGCGGTGACGGTCGGCGCCGACGAGGCCGCCGGGTACTGGGCCGGCCTGCGCGAGCAGACCGACGACTTCTTCTCCGGCGACGAGCCGCTGTGGCGCATGTCCGTGCCGTCGACGGCGCCGGCCTTCAACTTCCCCGGGCGGCAGCTGATCGAATGGGGCGGCGCGCTGCGCTGGCTCAAGACCGGCGTCGACGCGGCCACGCTGCGCCGTGCGGCCGAGGCGGTCGGCGGCACGGCCACGCTGTTCCGCGGCGGCGACCGCTCGGTCGGCGTCTTCCAGCCGCTGTCGGCGGCGGTGCTCGAGATCCATCGCCGCCTGAAGCACGAGTTCGACCCCGACGGGATCTTCAACCCCGGCCGGATGTACGCGGGACTCTGATCCATGGAAACCCATCTCGCCGACTGGCTGCGCAACACGCCCGACGGTCTCGAAGCCGAGGCGATCCTGCGCAGCTGTGTGCACTGCGGCTTCTGCACTGCCACCTGTCCGACCTACCAGCTGCTGGGCGACGAGCTCGACGGTCCGCGCGGGCGCATCTACCTGATCAAGCAGGTGGTCGAAGGGCAGGCGCCCACCGCGGCCACGCTCGGCCACCTCGACCGCTGCCTGACGTGCCGCAACTGCGAGAGCACCTGCCCGTCCGGCGTGCGCTACGGGCACCTGGTCGACATCGGACGCAAGCTCGTCGAGCGCTCGGTCCGCCGCCCGTTGCGCGACCGGCTGATGCGCGCCGCACTGCGCGAGGGCACGACGCGCCGCTGGCTGTTCGGACCGGCGATGCAGGCCGGCCGGATGGTGCGACCGCTGCTGCCGCGGGCGCTGCGCGACAAGGTGCCCGAGCGGCGTGATCCGGGGCAATGGCCTGCGCGCACGCATGCGCGTCGCGTGCTGCTGCTCAACGGCTGCGTGCAGCCGGCGATGATGCCCTCGATCGACGCGGCCACCGCGCGCGTGCTCGACGCGATCGGCGTGCAGGCGATCGTCGAGGCCCGGTCGGGCTGCTGCGGCGCGATCCGTCACCACCTGAACGACCACGACGGCGCCCTCGCGGATGCCCGGCGCAACATCGACGCCTGGTGGTCCCACCTGCAGCCGGAGGCCGCGCAGCCCGCCGAGGCGATCCTGATCAACGCGTCGGGCTGCGGTGCGATGGTCAAGGACTACGCGCACCTGCTGCGCGACGACCCCGTCTATGCGGCGCGTGCGCAGCGCGTGGTCGAGTGCACCTGCGACCTGGCGGAATGGCTGCCGCGCGCCTTCTCGGCGGCGCTCGAGGCCGGGACGGTGCGCGTGCGCCGGGTGCCCGCCGACACGGTCGCGTTCCATCCGCCGTGCACCTTGCAGCACGGTCAGCAGATCCGCGGCGAGGTCGAGGCGTTCCTGTCGACGCTGGGCGTGAAGGTCACCCCGGTGGCCGAATCGCACCTGTGCTGCGGGTCGGCCGGCACCTACTCGGTGCTGCAGCCGGCGCTGTCGCTGCAGCTGCGCGATCGCAAGCTGATGCATCTGCAGGCCGGCAAGCCGAAGGCGCTGCTGTCGGCCAACATCGGCTGCATCAGCCACTTGCAGACGGGCACGGAGACGCCGGTGCGGCACTGGATCGAGTGGCTCGACGAGGCGATCGCCGGCTGAATCGGCGCGGGGGCTCGCTCCTCGTGCCTCGTGCCTCGCGGG
>JAKOZZ010000235.1 GCA_029779755.1 Pseudomonadota bacterium | reverse complement strand
TCGGGCTCGTGACGGCGCTCGACCTCGCGCAGCGCGGTGTGCGCTGCGTGCTGCTCGAGTCGGAACTGCAGGTCTCCGAAGGCAGCCGCGCGATCGTGTTCACCCGCCGCTCGATGGAGATCCTGCAGCAGGTCGGCGCCGATGCGGCGGTCACGCGTCAGGGGCTGCCCTGGCGCTTCGGCAACTCCTTCTACGGCACGCGCCGGGTGTACCGCATGGAGGCGCCGTACGACGCCCACGACCGCTTCCTGCCGATGATCAACCTGCAGCAGCAGGTCCTGGAGGAGGCGCTGGTCGAACTGATCGGCGCGCAGCCGCGGGTCACGCTGCGCTGGGGCCACCGGGTCGTGGGGGTGCGCGACACCGGCGACGGCGTCGCGCTCGCGGTCGACACGCCGGCGGGTGCCTACACGCAGCGGTGCGGATGGCTGATCGCCTGCGACGGCGCGCGCTCGGCGGTCCGTCAGCTGCAGGGCCTGAAGATGGAGGGCGACGCCTACGAAGGGCGCTTCGTGATCGCCGACATCCGCGTCGATCTGCCGTTGCCGACCGAGCGGCTCGCGTATTTCGATCCGCCCTGGAACCGCGGCAACACGGTGCTGCTGCATCGCGAGCCGCACGGTATCTGGCGGGTGGACTACCAGCTCCCGCCCGGCGAGACGCCGGAGCAGGCGCTCGCGCCCGAGTCGCTGAAGGCGCGCATCGATGCGCAGCTCGCCCTGATCGGCGCCGCCGGCGCGCCGTGGACGCTCGACTGGTCGTCGGTGTACTCGGCGCGGGCGATGACGCTGCCCGCGTACGCGAACGGCCGGGTGCTCTATTGCGGCGACGCCGCCCACCTGCTGCCGATCTTCGGTGTGCGTGGCGCCAACACCGGTTTCCAGGACAGCCAGAACCTGGGCTGGAAGCTCGCGCTGGTCGTGCAGGGCGTGGCCGGCCGTGCGCTGCTCGACACCTACTCGACCGAACGGGTCGCGGCGGCCCGTGAGATCGTCGGCGAAGCGGGCCGGAGCACGCGCTTCATGACGCCTCCGACGCGCGGCTTCCGGCTGCTGCGCGACGCGACCCTGTCGCTGTCCCTCACGCAGGAGTTCGTGCGGCCGCTGTTCCACTGGCGCACGTCACGGCCGCACGAGTACCTGGCCTCGCCGCTGAACAGCCCCGAGGACGACGACCGTCTGTTCGACGCCGGCCCGCGCACCGGGGCCCCCATGGTCAACGTGCGGCTCGACGCCGATCGGTACCTGATGGATGCACGCGCCGCGGGCTTCACGCTGTTGTGGTTCGGCACGGCCGACGCGCTGCCCGCGGACGTGGCCGACGCGGCGCGCGCCTGGCGCGCGCGTGGTGTCGCGCTCGCGCTGACGTGCATCGACCCCGGCCAGGCCGACGTCTGGCAGCGCTACGGCGTGCGCAGCGGCGGCGCGGCGTACCTGCTGCGGCCCGATCAGCACGTGTGCGCGCGCTGGTTCGCCGTCACGCCCCACCGGCTCGATCGTGCGATGCGCGCCGCGCTCGCGCTGGCCTGAACGGAGCATCGACATGGCAACCCTCACCCTGTCCGGCCTCGAGGAGGTCTACGACGTGCTGGCGCAGGCAATCGACCGCGCGCCCGACGGGCGCAGCGAGGTGTTCCTCGCCAAGCTGGCCCTGCTGCTGTCGCAGGAGGTCGGCGACGCCGCGCGCGTTGCGGCGCTCGTCGAGGTCGCGCTGCAGGACCTGTAGCCCGGCCTGCGGTCACACGGCCAGGCCCGCCTTCACGTAGGGCATCATCCGCGCGCGGGTCTCGTCGTCGATCTCGAGTGCTTTGCGCGTCGACAGGTCGAAGCGCACGCCCACCAGCTCGGCAGTGGCACAGGCCAGCCCGCTCTCGCGGTCGAACAGCCAGTTGGTCGCCACCGTCGTCTTGGTGCCGATCTCGCGCAGCCCGCTGCGCACGGTGATCAGGTCGCCGGCGCGCGGCGTCGCGTGATAGTGCAGGCGGTACTCGAGGGCGGCGCCGCCGATCTTCACCGTCTGCGGTCCCGGGGGCGGCCGGCGCCAGGGCAGGTTGGACGCGCCATCCCAGACGCGCGCGATGATGCCGTCGGTGGTCAGCCAGCCGTCGCGGTCGCACTCGCGTGCCGAGACCGCCCCCACGTGTCCCTGCTCGAGGCCGAGTCGTTCGGCCTCG
>JAKOZZ010000195.1 GCA_029779755.1 Pseudomonadota bacterium | reverse complement strand
GCCGTTGGTGCGGCTGCCGAGGAAGTCGCCGATGAAGGCGTCGACGTAGCCGGCCACGTCGGGGTTGTCGCGCAGGTAGCGGGTGCCGTCGAACTGGTCGAACTTCGGGCCGGCGCTGCGGCCTTCCCACACGCCGTACAGGTTGTAGTGCATGAACAGCGTGGCGTCGTCGAGGTTCAGCGCCTTCAGGTCGTTCCAGCGATTCGAGTAATAGGCCGGGTCGAACCAGCTGTTCGGATTGCGGTCCTGCGCGGCGCCGGTGCCCAGGTAGTGCTGGAGCGCATTCGACACGTCGACCGTCGGAAGCAGGTCGGTGTTGTCGAGCAGGTAGTAGACCGGATCGAACAGGAAGCCGCTGTTGGCGCCGTAGGCCGGCACGGGGGCGCCCGGCGCCGCGGCCGGCTTCACCAGCGGCAGGATCACGTCGGCGAACCGGATCGTCTCGATGCCCTGCAGAACGTCCGTGCCTTCGGTGCCGGTGTTGGCCGTGACCCTCCAGTCGGCGCCGACCTTGGCGACCGAATAGGCGGCTCGGGCCGCGGCGAACAGTGCCGAGTCGTCGCCGAGACCGCCGATCAGCGTGTCGTTGCCTGAGCCGCCGTTCAGGATGTCGTTGCCGGCCAGCGCGTTCAGGAAGTCGTTGCCGGGGCTGCCCGTGAAGAAGTCGTCGCCGGTCAGGAAGAGGTCGATCGCCGACGTGATGCCGCCGCCGGCCGCGAGCAGGGTCTGCGCGCGATCGAAGGTCAGGCCCAGGCCGCCGGCTTCGAACAGCGTGCCCAGGGTGGGGCTGCCGACCGCGATACGGTCGATCAGGATCTCGGCAAGGTCTTCGACGCCGAAGTTCCCGAACACGCTGATGGTCGCCTGCGTGACCGGGTCGCGCAGCACGATCGAGGTCTCGGTGAAGGCGACCAGCTCGGGGGCCTCCGTTGAGAAGAGCGCGTCCGTGCCGAGTCCGAGCGTCTCGAGGTTGGTCATGTCGAGCGCGTTGTTGCCGAGTACGACTGTTGTCATCGTTTACTCCGGTGGGTATTGGGCGAGGAGGATGATGGCATGGCGCGCGCGGGGGCGCGCACCGGCCCCAGCATTCTAGAGGGCGGGCTCGAATCGCGGCCGTGTCGCGACGCCTCCGGTCGGGGGGCTGGGCCGTTCGTCGGGCGGGCCAGCCCCGTTCGGTGCGCCGCCTCCGCAGGGTTGCCAGGCGAGCCCGCCGCTCTGGCGGACGTCCCCGCCATCGGGGTCATCCTCCCCTTTCAGCGGGGTCAGACGACCCCGTCGCGACGCAGCGCCGCGATCTCGGCCTCCGCATACCCGGCGGCACGCAGCACTTCGTCGGTGTGCTCGCCCGCCCGCGGTGCGCCCCGCGTGATCCGGGCGGTGCCGTCCGACAGCGTGAAGCCGGCGCCTGCCAGCGCCATCGGCCCCATCGGGGTCTGCACGGTCTGCACGAAGCCGCGGTGCCGGACGGCCGGATGCCCGATGATCTCGTCCACGTGCCAGACGGTCGAGCAGGGGACGTCGGCCGCGGTCAGCTTCGCCTCCCAGTCCTTCGGCGCGCCCTCGGCCAGTGCCTGCTCGATGATCGCGTGCAGCGCGTCGCGATGCTCGGCACGGGTGCTCCAGTCGGCGAAGCGCGCGTCGTCGAGGGCGTCGGCCCGGCCGATCGCACGCATCAGGTTGGTGTACTGGCGCTCGGTCAGCACGGCCAGCATCAGCCAGCCGTCGCCGCAGCGGAACAGGTCGGCCGTCGCCTTGCGCGTGACCGACAGGTTGCCCATCTGTTCGGAGCGGTGCCCGGCCAGCGTGGCTTCGGCGACCATCGGCGCGAGGAGGTTGAGCGCCGAATCGAGCATCGCCACGTCGACCAGCTGGCCGCGACCGGTGCGCTCGCGCTGGTACAGCGCACTGGCCAGCCCGAACGCGCCAGTCATGCCGCCGATCATGTCGCAGATCGGAAACCCGGCGCGCATCGGGCCGTGCTCGGGCGCGCCGGTGATCGACATGATCCCCGACATCGCCTGGATCTTGCCGTCGAAGGCCGCGGTGCCGCGCTCGGGACCGGTCTGCCCGAATCCCGAGACCGCGCAGTAGATCAGCCGCGGGTTCAGCGCCGACAGTGCGTCCCAGCCCAGGCCGAAGCGCGCCATCACGCCCGGCCGGAAGTTCTCGACCACCACGTCGGCGTCCCGCACGAGGCGGCGCACCACTTCGACGGCCTCGGGCTTCGTCAGGTCCAGCGTGAGGCTGCGCTTGTTGGAGTTGATGCCGACGAAATTCGGCGCCATCCCCTGCCGGCCCCATTCCGGGTGGGTCGATCCGCTGCGGATCTCCTCACCGCCCGGCGGCTCGATCTTGATCACGTCGGCGCCGAGCAGCGCCAGCTGCCAGGCCGCGAACGGGCCGGCGTAATAGCGCGTGAAGTCCAGGACGCGGAGGCCCTCGAAGGGCGGGCGTGCACCGTCTGCGGGTGTCGCGCTCATCGTGTCAGGCCTTTTCCGTGAGGGTCGTCGCCCGGATGTTCTTGGCGACCTCCTTGGCGTGGTCGTTCTCGGCGCGCAGCCGTGCCAGCTCCTCGGCGCTCAGCCGCTCGACGTTCAGGTAGTCGAGACGCCAGTCGGCCGGACCCTGCCAGCGCAGGGGCGACTGCATCGTGGTGCGCGGACCGCAGGCGGTCTCCAGCAGGCGCAGGCCCAGCTCCAGTGTCTGGTCCTGGGAGGCGGGGTCGTGCGGCCGGCCCGCCGGGTTGCCGAGCGGGAAGTCGCTGAACAGGAACCGGGGCACGCCGCAGTGCTCGACGATGTCCTTCGCGCAGCCCATCACCACGGTGGGGATGCCGTGCTCCTCGAGGTAGCGCGCCACCAGGCTGATCGTCTGATGGCAGATCGGGCAGTTCGGCAGCAGCACGGCCACGTCGACGCCGTCCTCGCGGCAGCGCTGCAGGATCTCGGGGCAGTCCACGTCCAGCGTGTGCCGCTGGCTGCGGTTGGTGGGCGCGCCGTGGAATCGGCGTGCCAGGGCGCCGATGCGCCCGGCGGCCACCGCGCGGCGCATCGCCGGCAGCGGGAACCAGCTGCCGCTGTCCTCCATGCTGGTGTGCTTGCGGTCGATGCCCACGTGCGAGATGCGCAGGTCGTGGTCCTGGTCGGTGTCGCCCGAGTAGACCTGGTAGAACTTGGCGGCGGCGTTGTACGGCGCGCCCGGGCCCTGCGGACCCTTGTCCGGCTGGAACGGCGCGGCGGTGGTGATCAGCGTCACGCGGCTCTGGGCCAGCGGCTTCTTCAGCGGCTGGAAGGGCGCCTCGAGGTAGTGCGCCCACACGTACGGGTTGTTGTAGCCGAGCGCGAGGTACCACTCGCGGGTGCGCAGCATGTAGCGCACCGGCTGGTCCCAATCGGGCGCGAACATGGGCAGGTCGTCCTTGGTGTCGGTCATCGTCTTCCTCCGGGTTGCGGCATTCGGTATGCGGGATGGTCCCGATTGTCGGGCAAGTCCGGGAATGGCGTTGCGGGGGCGTGCCGATTTCGGCGCTGCACCAGCCGTCAGTTTCGGTCAGGGAAACGGCGGTGCCGGCCCGTGCCCGGCGAGGCGTCCACCCGGGGCCCGCGGCGCGGCGTGCGATCATCACGGACCCGCACCGACCGACGGCGCCCGTGCGCGACGCCGCGACGGCGTGCGTGTGCCGTGCCGCAGCGGCGCACATGCACGGCGCCGGCGGGGGTGCGCTGTCTTGATCTGCCCTCGGGAGGACCCACGTGACCGAACCTGTACTGGCGTCGGGCGGCATCGCCGCCGCCCTTGCACTGGCCGCGGTGCTCGGCTTCCGGCACGGGTTCGACAGCGATCACGTGGCGGCCATCGACGCGCTCGCGCGCGTGCAGCGCGAAGCCGGGCGCCGGCGCCTGGCGCGCTGGTGCGGGGCCTTCTTCTCGGGCGGGCATGCACTGGTGGTGCTCGTCGCCGCCCTGCTGGCGGTGCGCGTCGGGGAAGGCGCGGCGCCCGCATGGGCCGACGCTGCCGGCGGCTGGTTCTCCATCGCCTGCCTGGCGGTCTTCGGGGCGCTCAACCTGCATTCGGCGTTCGCCCGGCACCGCCACGGCCATCTGCTCGGCCGGGCGCTCGGCCTGATCCGGCCGGTTGCCGCGGCGCCGGCCGGCCCGCTGCTGATCGGCGCGCTATTCGCACTGTCGCTCGACACGCTCACGATGGCCGTGTGGTTCGGCGGCGCCGGCACGCAGGGCGGCGGCGTGCCGGTCGTGTGCCTGATCGCGCTGGCGTTCGGCGCCGGCATGGTCGTGGCCGACGGGGTCAGCGGCTGGTGGATCAACCGCCTGATGAGCGCCTCCTCGCTGCAGCGGGACGACGCGATGCGGCTGGTCTCCGCACTGATCGGCGCGGGTGCCCTCGGCACGGCCGCGCTCGGGCTCGCCCGCATGCTGTCGCCCGCGCTCGACGACTGGGTCGGCGCGCATGCGCTGGCCCTGGGGCTGACGCTGATCGCACTCACCAGCATCGCGCTGCTGGCGCTCGCGCGGCGGGCGGCGTCCGCGCCCCGGCCCCAGGCGTAGCCTCGCCCGCGGTCGCGGCCGCCTGGGGCGGCGCGCGCCAATCGTCGCTTCGGACGATGTTCAGCCCCGCGGGGCTGCACGAAGATCCGGGCATCCGAACCGGCCCTACAGGACGACCCCATGGAATTCGACTTCTCTGCGGAGCAGAAGCAGCTCAAGGAGCAGGTCCGCCGCTTCCTCGCCGACCGCTGCGACCGCACCGCCGTGCGCCGCATCCTCGACGGCCCCGAGCCGTACGACAAGGCCTTGTGGAAGGGGCTGGGCGATCTCGGCTACCTCGGCGCGACGATCCCCGAAGCGTACGGCGGCCTCGGCGCCGGTTACCTGGAAGCCTGCGTGATCGCGGAGGAGCTCGGCCGCGCGGTCGCCCCGGTGCCGTTCTCGTCGTCGATCGCGCTGGCGGCCGAGTTCCTGATGCTGGCCGGTTCCGACGCGCAGAAGGCGCGCTGGCTGCCGAAACTGGCCGCCGGTGAGGCGGTCGGCACGCTGGCGCTCGCCGAGGGCACCGGCCGGGTCACGCCCGCATCGATCGGCGCGACCGCCGTGCGTCACGGCGAGACGGTGCGCATCACGGGCACCAAGACGGCCGTTGCCGACGGCGACGTGGCCGACTTCGCCATCGTCGGGGCCGTCGAGGCGGGCGGCGGGAGCGGGCTGTCGCTGTACCTGGTCGAACTGGGCGGCGCAGGCGTCGTGCGCACCCCGGTGGTCACGGTCGACCCGACCCGCAGCCACGCCCAGCTGCGCTTCGACGACGCGGTGGCCGAGCCGCTGGGCCCGGCACACGAAGGCTGGGGCCTCGTGCAGCGGGTGTACGACCGCGCCGCCGTGCTGATCGCGTTCGAGCAGCTGGGCGGCGCCGACCGTGCGCTGGAGATGGGGCGCGACTACGCGCTCGAGCGCTTCGCCTTCGGCCGCCCCATCGGCTCGCTGCAGGCGATCAAGCACATGCTGGCCGACATGTACGTGTCGGCGACGCTGGCACGCTCCAACTGCTACTACGGCGCCTGGGCGCTGTCGACCGGATCGGCCGAGCTGCCGGACGCGGCGGCCACCGCGCGGGTGAGCGCGACGCAGGCGTTCCAGCACTGCGCGCGCAACAACATCCAGGTGCACGGCGGCATGGGGTTCACGTGGGAGTTCGACTGCCACCTGTACTACCGCCGGTCGAACCTGCTGGCGGTGTCGATCGGGGCGCTGTCGACCTGGGAAGACCGCCTGATCGAATGCCTGCGCGCCCGCCGCGCCGCGTGAACGCCTGACCGTCCGCCCCCACGGGCGGACGCACCGCATCGAGGAACCCATCATGAATTTCGACGACACCCCCCAGGAAGCGAAGTTCCGCGCCGAGGCGCGGGCCTGGATCGACGCCAATGCCCCGAAGGAGCTGCGCGCCGAGCTCGAGCTCGCCGGCTTCGGGCAGCCCGCGCTGCGCAGCGGCGACGTGCTGGCCGCCGGCAAGGCCTGGCAGAAGCGCAAGAAGGACGGCGGCTGGGCCTGCCTGCACTGGCCAAAGGAGTACGGCGGACGGGGCGCCACGCCGATCGAGCGCGTGATCTGGCAACAGGAGGAGGGCGTCTACGCGAAGCTCTCGTCGCCGTTCCTGATCGGCCAGGGCATGTGCGGCCCGACGATGATGGCCTTCGCCTCCGAGGTCCACAAGCTGCGCCACCTGCCGCCGCTCGCCTCGGGCGAGGAGGTCTGGTGCCAGCTGTTCTCCGAGCCGGTGGCCGGCTCCGACCTGGCCGGCCTGCGCACGCGCGCCGAGAAGGATGGCGACCACTGGGTCGTCAACGGCCAGAAGATCTGGACCAGCGGCGCGCACTACTCCGACTTCGGCATCCTGCTCACCCGCACCGATCCCAACGTGCCGAAGCACGACGGCCTGACGATGTTCTTCATCGACATGAAGAGCCCCGGCATCGAGATCCGCCCGATCAAGCAGGTCAACGGGGCGTCGGGGTTCAACGAGGTCTATTTCACCGACCTGCGCATCCCCGACGACCAGCGGCTGGGCGCGGTCGGGCAGGGCTGGAAGGTGTCGCTGACCACCCTGATGAACGAGCGCCTGTCGATCGGCGCCGGCATGCCCACCGGCTTTCCCGAACTGCTCGACCTGTGCTGCACCTTCGACACCGGCAACGGCCTGGCGATCGACGATCCGGGCGTGCGCTCCAGGCTCGCCACCTGGGCGGTGCGCACCAGCGGCCTGCGCTACACCGCGTACCGCAGCATCTCGGCGCTGTCCAAGGGCGAGATCCCGGGTCCCGAGAATTCGATCGGCAAGCTGGTGGCCGGTTCGACGCTGCAGGAGATCGCGATGTTCGCGCTCGACCTGCAGGGCCAGGCGGGCGTGCTGATGGACCCGGCGCTGGTCGAGGCGTCGGGGCGCTTCCAGGCGATGCTGATGCGCTCGCCGGCCACCCGCATCGAAGGCGGCACCGACGAGATCCTGCGCAACATCATCGCCGAGCGCGTGCTGGGCCTGCCCGCCGACATGCGGGCCGACCGCGGGATGCCCTACAACCAGATCCCGACGCGCACGAAGTAGCGGGGCCCACGCGCACCGCGGCCGCGCCGCACCCGCGCCGGTGCGCGCCTGCCTCGTCGGTGCGCGCGTTGCGGAAACCGTCTGCGAGGAGAGGTCATGCGACTCCAGAACAAGGTGATCGTCGTCACCGGTGCCGGCGGCGGCATCGGCCGCAGCATCGCCGCGCGCCTGGCGTCCGAGGGCGCGCACCTCGCGCTGTTCGACATCGGCGATTCGGTCGACGAGACGGTTGCGGCCATCGCCGAGGTCGCGGCGGGTGCAGGCGCACACGTCCATGCCGCCCGGGTCGACGTGGCCGACGCCGCGGCGGTGCGCGACGCGGTCGACCGCGCGCGGGCCGCGCTCGGACCGGTCGCAGGCCTGGTCAACAATGCCGGTCTGACCGCCAACGTCGCGCCGCTGCTGCGGATGGCCGACGACGCGTGGGCGCGCGAACTCGCAGTCAACCTCACCGGCTCGTTCAACCTGATCCGCGCGGTGCTGCCCGACATGGTTGCGCAGCGCTGGGGCCGAATCGTCAACATCTCGTCGGCGGCGGCGCGTGGCGGGCTGTTCCGGCAGGCCGGCTATTCGGCGTCGAAGGCGGGCCTGCTGGGGCTCACGCGCAACGTCACGCTGGAATTCGCCGACCAGGGCATCACCTGCAACGCGATCCTGCCGGGGCTGATCGAGACGCCCGCGGTCGCGAAGATGCCCAAGGTCATCACCGACTACGCGCTGAGCCTCACGCCTGCACGCCGGCTCGGCCAGACCGACGAGATCGCGGCCGTGGTGGCCTTCCTGTGCTCCGACGAATCGGGCTACGTGAACGGCGCCGAGATCGACGTCGACGGCGGCGGACGCCTGTGTCCGATGGTGCTGGGCAGCGTGCGTGAGGTGGAGGCGCGGCGCGACTTCGGGCGCTGAGCGCGGGGGGCGCGGCCTTGGGCAGACCCCGTCGCGCCACGGGCTTCAGGTGTCGCCGGTGTCCATCGGGTCGCGCCAGAACCGCTCCATCGTGATGTACGCGTAGGAGGCCGTCCAGCCGATCATCAGCAGCCCGTTGAGGGCCTCGGTGCCGGCCAGCAACCGGATCGCCCCGACCGGGACCACGTCGCCGAAGCCCAGCGAGGTGTAGGTTTCCGCCGAGAAGTAGATGCTGTCGGCCAGCGTGACCGGGCCGCCCGCCTTCAGCGTGCCGGCGTCGAAGTGATGGATCAGCAGGTGGATGCTCACCCCGTAGAGTCCGATCTCCAGCGCGTGCGCGACGAATGCGGCGAAGATCACGACCAGCAGCCTGCTGCGGTCGGGAATCGCCAGCCGGGGCAGCCACAGGCTCAGTCCGCGCAGCAACTCGTAGTGGATCAGGCACGTCAGCGCGAACAGGGCCACGCACGACGGGGCGACGATGTGCATCGGAGTCGGTCCGGTTCAGGTGAGCGCCGCGGCGGCGCTCAGCGGTAGCACTGCAGCACGGTCGAATACTGGCGTGCGATCTCGGCGACCTCGTCCGGCCGCAACGCGCGCTGGTCCGCCGCCACCGACGGCGTGACGCCGGACGATGCGAGCCTGGCCTGCGCGATCGTGCCGTTGACCGCGAAAGTCACGTTCTGCGGCGCGATCGTGCCGCCCGCTGCCTCCATCCGGAGCGTGGCGACGGTCACGCCCACCACTCGACCCTGCTCGTCGAGCACCGGTCCGCCGCTGTTGCCGGGCTGGATCTGGGCGGTGATCTGGATGCGGTTCGCGTTGTTGCCGGGGCCGGCGAGGGCACTGATCACGCCGGCGGTGAAGTTGCCGCCGGTGGCCAGGCGGCCGTACAGGGGGAAGCCGAACGCGTAAACCGTCTCGCCCAACCGGGGCGGCGTGGCCCGGAAGCGCGCCCAGGCCGCCGGCGGCTTGTCGGTGCGCACGATGGCGAGGTCTGCCGACTCGTCCTGGTACACGACCGCGGCGTCGCCGAAGTCGGTCGTGCCCAGGCGCTTGCAGTCGCGGATCACGTGGTGGTTGGTGAGCGCGTGCCCGTCGGACGACACGAAGAAGGCCGTGCCGTTGCCGGCCGGCGCCGGCGCGCCAGGTGTCGTGCCGGTGCGCGCAGCCGCGACCGCCTTGGGCGACCAGTCGCGGGCGGCGCGCTGCGCGGCCGCGACCTGCTCCGGCGTCAGCAGTTTCTCGCGCTCGGCGCGCGCGGTGCGCAGCGACGCGCCCGTGTGGCCGCGCGCCAGAGCGATCGTCGCCCAGGTGTAGGCGCGCGAATAGTCGCGCGTGAGCGCGAGCCCTTCGCGGTACAGCGTGGTGAGCGTCGCCATCGCCCAGAGGTTGCCGGCTCCGGCCGCGGCGTTCAGCAACCGCTCGCCGGCCGGGCCGTCGCGCCCGGTGCCGGTGCCGGTGGCCGTCGCCCAGCCCAGGTACGCCATCGACTGCAGGTCGTTGCGGGCGGCACCCTGGCGGAACCACTCGACCGCACGCTCGGGGTCGCGCGCGACCCCCGTACCCTGCATCATCAGGTAGCCCACACGCGCGAACGCCGGCGCAAAGCCGGCGAGTGCAGCGCGGTGCGCGGCCGCGAACGCCGCAGCCGGATCCTGGCGCGGGAACTGCGGCGCGCCGAGCACCACCGACAGGTAGAACATCGCTTCGGCCTGCCCCTGTTCGGCGGCCGCGGCCAGGTGCTCGTGCGCGCGTTCCGCGTCGACCGGGCCGCCCGTGCCGTTGAGCAGCATCTTGCCGAGCTCGGTGCGGGCACCGGCCAGGCCCGCGGCGGCTGCTTCGGTCATCAGGCGCCGCGCCTCGACGGTGTCGCGCGTGACGCCCAGTCCCAGCGCGAGCATCGTCGCGAACGCCTGCTTGCCGCGTGGATCGCCGCGTGCGGCGGCCTCGCGGGCGAGGGTGGCGGCCTGGGTCGTGTCGCGCTGGCGCATGGCGGCCTGCCAGGCGGAGAGCCAGTCCTCTGCGGCGGTGGCCGAAGGGGCCACATTGGCCGGCGATCCGGGCGCACGTTCCTGGGCGGCGGGCGCGCGGGCCAACGTCAGCGCGACGAGCGCCGCCAATGCCACAGCGAGCGGGCTGGAACGGCTGGGTGTGCTCGGCCGGTGCGGCATGGTGGATGGGCGGTCAGGGAATGCGCGTGTGCACTGGGTCGCGTGCTTCGGCCGCAGTATAGTTCGCGCACTCCCCCGGATCCCGTGCGCCATGATCATCGCCTCCCTGCTCGACACCGACCTCTACAAGTTCACGATGATGCAGGTCGTCCTGCATCACTTCCCGGGCGCCCAGGTCGAATACCGCTTCAAGTGCCGCAACGAGGGCGTGAACCTCGTGCCCTTCATCGACGAGATCGTCGACGAGATCCAGCACCTGTGCACGCTGCGCTTCCGCGAGCGCGAGCTGGAGTACCTGCGCAGCCTGCGCTTCATCAAGAGCGACTTCGTGGACTTCCTGGGCCTGTTCCAGATGAACCAGAAGTACATCACGGTGACGCCGTCGCCCAAGGGCAACGGCGAGATCGACATCGTCGTGAAGGGCCCGTGGCTGCACACGATCATGTTCGAGATCCCGGTGCTGTCGATCGTCAACGAGATCTATTTCCGCAACACGGTGAAGCGGCCCGACTACGTGGAAGGGCGCCGGCGCCTCGAGGAGAAGATCCGCCTGGTGGCCGGCGATCCGGCGCTGGAGGAGATGCGCATCGCCGACTACGGCACGCGCCGTCGCTTCTCGCGCCTGTGGCACGAGGAGGTGGTGCTCACCTGCCGCGAGAAGCTGGGCGTGAACTTCGCCGGCACTTCCAACGTGCTGCATGCGATGAAGGACAACATCCTGCCGCTGGGCACGATGGCGCACGAGTACCTGCAGGCGTGCCAGGCGCTCGGCCCGCGGCTGCGCGACTCGCAGACCTTCGGGTTCGAGACCTGGGCGCGCGAGTACCGCGGCGACCTCGGCATCGCGCTGTCGGACGTCTACGGCATGGATGCGTTCCTGCGCGACTTCGACATGTACTTCTGCAAGCTGTTCGACGGCGCGCGCCACGACTCGGGCGACCCCTTCGAATGGGGCGAGCGCATGATCCGGCATTACGAGTCGAACCGCGTCGACCCGCAGACCAAGACGATCGTGTTCTCCGACGCGCTGACGTTCCCGCTGGCGATCGAGCTGTACCTGCGCTTCAAGGACCGCATCAAGGTGGCGTTCGGCATCGGCACCAACCTCACCAACGACCTCGGCTACACGCCGCTGCAGATCGTGATGAAGATGGTGCGCTGCAACGGCCAGCCCGTGGCCAAGCTGTCCGACACGCCGGCCAAGAACATGTGCGACGACGAGGCGTACCTGAAGTACCTGCGCCAGGTGTTCGAGATCAGCGGCTGACTATAATCGGCCGTCTCCCCCGACAGGCCGACACGATGGACACTTCGAGCGCGCGCAGGAACATCCTCTCCCGCATCCGGCAGGCGCAGGGGCGCAGCGGCACGCCGACGGCGGCCGAGCGCGATGCGGTCGAGGCCTACATCGCGCGGCATCCGATCGGGCCGCAACCCACGGTCGGCGACGACCTCCTTGCGCACTTCGAGGCGCAGGCCCAGCGGATGTCGAGCACCACGCAGCGGGTGGCGCGCATGGTCGACGTGCCTGCGGCGGTGGCCGCCTTCCTGTCGGCCGGCGGGCTCCCGTCCGAGGCGGTGTGCTGGCCCGCGCTGGGCGGTCTGCAGTGGGCCGACGCCGGCCTGCGGGTCGAGCCGCGGGCCCCCAACGGCACGGACCTGGTCGGGATCAGCGGCGTGTTCGCGGCGATCGCCGAAACCGGCACCCTGATGATGCTGTCCGGGCCGCAGACCCCGGCGTCGATGCATCTGCTGCCCGAGACCCACGTCGCCGTGGTCGCGGCCTCGCAGATCGTCGCGCACTACGAGGATGCGTTCGCGCGCATGCGCGAGGAGCGCGGCACGCCGCCGCGGGCGATGAACCTGGTGTCGGGGCCTTCGCGCACCGGTGACATCGAGCAGACGATCGTGCTGGGCGCCCACGGCCCGTACCGGGTGCACCTGGTGCTCGTCGAGGGAGAATGACGCGGTGTGTGACGCAGTGTGCGTCGGGAGGATGGAATGTCGGACCTGAAGGTGGTGCGCAAGCACACGATCGGACTCAAGAAGGCGAAGGTGGCCGCGCAGAAGGTGGCCGACGATCTCGCCCAGGAGTACGGGATGGAGAGCACGTGGGAGGGCAACGTGCTGCGGTTCACGCGCAAGGGCGTCGACGGCGCCCTCACGGTGACCAAGGACGAGGTGGTGCTCGACGCGAAGCTCGGCTTCCTGCTGTCGACGTTCAGGCACCGGATCGAGGAGCACGTGAACGACAACTTCGACCGGTACTTCGCCTGAGCGCAGACCGGTCGTGTCCATGAGCGCCGGCGGGCCGTTCGCCCGGGCGCCGGCCGGGACGACGCCGCGACACGCCGGTCGCGGCCGCGGGCTCAGCCCTTGAGGTCTCCGATCAGGTCGATGTACTGCTGCTTGGCCGCGTCGGGCGTCGTGCCTTTCAGGGCGTTCCAGGCGTCCCATTTCGCGCGGCCGATCATGTCCGTGAACCCGGGGCGCTTGCCCTCGACGTCGCCCGCCGTGGCCTGCTTGAAGAGCGCGTAGATCTTCAGCAGCGTGGCGTTGTCGGGGCGCTCGTCGAGCTGCTTCGAGGCCGCCACCGCGTCTTCGAAGGTCTTGTTCAGGTCGGCCATGATTCCCACTCCGGGGTGAACGTGCGTGCCCTATTATAGGGACGGCCGCAGGCGCACGAACGGCCGCACAACGAGGCTGCGGGGGGACCGGATGGCACGTGAACGGATGTCGGGGGTCGACACGGCATGGCTGCGCATGGACAGTGCCGGCAACCTGATGATGATCGTCGGCGTGTGGGTGTTCGACGCGCCGATCCCGATCGAGTCGCTGCGCACGCGCCTGTCCGAGCGCCTGCTGCGCTTCGACCGCTTCCGCCAGAAGGTGGACGTCGATGCCACCGGCTACTGGTGGGTGGACGACGACCACTTCGACCTCGACCACCACCTGACGTCGACACGGCTGCCGGCGCCGGGCACCGACGAGCAGCTCAAGCAGCTGGTCGGCCGGCTGGCGTCCGAGCCGCTGGATCCTGCCCGCCCGCTGTGGCAGTTCCACCTGGTGCACGGCTACGACGGCACCAGCGCGATGATCGCGCGGATCCACCACTGCATCGCCGACGGCATCGCACTCATCGGCGTCACCATGTCGCTCACCGACCAGCCGCCGCCCGGCGCGCGGCCGGCCGATACCGACGACGAGCCGCGTCACGAGGACGACCACGGGCTGAACACCGCCTGGGACACGCTGATCCAGCCGGTCACGCGGCAGGCGGTGAAGGCGGCCGAGGTGGCCGGCGCGGCGCTGGGACATTCGATCGAGCTGATGTCGGACGCGCAGGGCCGGGCGCTGATGCGCGCCGCGGGCACGCGTCTGGTGCGCGACGCCGCCAAGATCGCCCTGATGGCGGACGACTCGCCGACCCGGCTCAAGGGGCGTCCGCGCGGCACCAAGGTGGTCGCCTGGAACGACCCGCTGCCGCTCGACGAAGTGAAGGCCGTGTGCAAGGTGCTGGGCGTGTCGGTGAACGACGTGCTGCTGTCCTGCGTGGCCGGCGCCATCCACCGCTACCTCGAGGCCGACGGCGAACACACCCGCGGCGAGGAGATCCGTGCGATGGTGCCCGTCAACCTGCGGCCGCCCGGCGGCCCGATGTCGCTGGGCAACCGCTTCGGGCTGGTGCCGCTCACCTTGCCGGTGGGCATCTCGAACCCCATCGAGCGGGTGTTCGAGGTGCGCCGCCGCATGGACGACCTCAAGGGCGGGTACCAGGGGCCGCTGGCCTACGCGCTGCTGAGTGCGATCGGCTTCGCGCCCAAGCCGGTGCAGCAGATGGTGCTCGGCTATCTCGCCCAGAAGGGCACCGCGGTGATGACCAACGTGCCCGGGCCGACGCGTGCGATCGAGATCGCCGGCATCCCGCTGCGGCGCACGATGTTCTGGGTGCCGCAGTCGGGCGACATCGGCGTGGGCGTGTCGATCGTGTCCTACGACGGCGGCGTGCAGTTCGGACTGATCACCGACGCCGCCATCTGCGCCGAGCCGCAGCGCATCATCCGCGAGTTCGCGCCCGAGTTCGAGCGCCTGCTGCTCACCTTGTGCATGCTGCCGCACGAGCTGGTGCACCGTGGCGTGACGGATCCGCGCGAGCTCGAGCGCCGGCTGCTGACGCTCGGGCCGGACGCGGCCCCGGGCGGGCGGCGTGCCCGGGCACCGCGGCGTGCCCGGACGGCGACGACGCGGTCCGCGTCGCGCGCAGGCTGAGGCCGCGATGCGTGCCGCCGAAGTGCTCGACTTCTGGTTCGGGTCGCCCCGCGCCGACGCGTCGGTCGCGCTCGACCCGCGCTGGTTCGGCAAGGATGCCGCGTTCGACGCCGAGATCCGCAGCCGGTTCGGCACGCTGATCGCCGATGCGTGCGCGGGTCGCCTCGACGGCTGGTCCGACGCGCCCGAGACGGCGCTGGCCTGCGTGATCGTGCTCGACCAGTTCACCCGCAACGCCGGGCGCGACACGCCGCAGGCCTTCGCGGGGGACGCGCGCGCGCTGGCGCTGGCCCGACACATCGTCGCCTCGGGCTGGGATCTCGGCTACGGCGCAGTGCAGCGCTGGTTCTGCTACCTGCCGTTCGAGCATTCCGAGTCGCTCGCCGACCAGGACACCTCCGTGCGCCTGTTCGGGCTGCTGCGCGACGATCCGGTGGCCGGTGGCGCGTACGAGTGGGCCGTGCGGCATCGCGACGTCATCCAGCGCTTCGGGCGCTTTCCCCATCGCAACGCGATCCTCGGACGCGCGTCCACCGCCGACGAGGCCGAGTTCCTGACGCAGCCCGGGTCGCGGTTCTGACCTGGGCATGACCCTGAGCATCCGCCTCGACAACGACGCGCTGCGGCTGGCCGATGCGCTGGCCGAGCGCCTGCGCGTGCCGCAGTCGGATCCGCTCGCCGAGGACGTGGTGGTCGTGCCCAGCCTGGGCGTCGGCCGCTGGCTGCAGCAGCGCCTCGCGGACCGGTTCGGCGTGAGCGCGCTGCTGCGGCTGGAGTTCCCGGGGCAGCTGCTGTGGCGTGTGCTGGGCGCGGTGCTGCCCGACCTCGCGCCGCGCTCGCCCTTCGACGCGTCGCGCGCACAGTGGGTCGTGCTCGACCTGTTCGACCGCCTGCCGGCAGACGACCCGGCGTTTGCGCCGCTGCGTCGGCGCGTCGCGCGTGCCGGTCCGGCCGACCGGCTTGCGCTCGCGCGCGAGATCGCGGCCACCTTCGACCGCTACCTGGCGTACCGGCGGCTCTGGCTGGCCGGCTGGGACCGGTCGGCGGGGGCGTCCGAGGCGGCCGATGCGCCCGTCCACGACCCGTCCCGCGGCGATGCCATGCCCGGCGACCCGGTCGACGACCGCGCCCCGCCGCGTGTGCACGGTGTCGCCGGCGGGCCCGGCCGCGCGGGCGATCTCGGTCCGGACGAGGCGTGGCAGCGCTGGATGTGGCGCGCGCTGGTGCAGGCACTGGGGGTCGGTGCGCGTCATCCGTTCGACCGTTTCCTCGACGCCGTGGCGCAGGCGCAGCGTGCCGGACCGGCGGCGCTGGCCGCGCTGCGCGCACGGGTGGGCATCGAGCGCGTCTGCCTCTGGGGCGCGCTGCCGATGGCGCCCGAGCAGCTGCAGCTGTACGGGCGCCTGTCCGCGCTGCTCGACGTGCACCTGTTCGTGCCCGACCCGTGCCGCGAGTTCTGGCAGGACGTCACCGACGCGCGCCTGCGGGCGCGTTTTGCGCAGGAGCGTCCCGACGAGCCCTGGCTGCTCGACGACGGCCCCCGTCTGCTCGGCGAATGGGGCAAGTCGCAGCGCGACACGCTGATCGGCGTGGCCGAGCTCGAGGAGCGCGCGGGGGTGCAGGCCGACGATGCGTTCCGATCGCGTGCGCCGGCGCCGCCGGTCGATGCGCTGCGGGCCCTTCAGGCGGCGCTGTTCGCCCGGGACGATGCGGTGTGGTCCGAGCTGCCGGCGGACTGCGACCCGTCCGCGCTGCAGGTGCACGCCTGCCACGGGCTCATGCGCCAGGTCGAGGTGCTCCACGACCGGCTGCTGGACTGTTTTGCGACGATGGATGGGCTGCGCCCCGGCGACGTCGTCGTGTTCTGCACCGACCTCGATACCGCGGCGCCCTGTGTGCAGGCCGTGTTCGGCGGCGCACCCGCCGGTCGGCACCTGCCGTTCAGCCTGAGCGGGCGTGCCGTCGAGACGCAGCCGGGCGTGGCCGCCGTGCTGGGCCTGCTCGAACTCGCGCGCGGGCGGCTGCCGCTGCCCGCGCTGGTGCAACTGCTCGAGAATCCGGCGATCGTCGAGGCGCTGGGGCTCGAGGCCGATGATCCGCAGCGATTGAGCGACTGGCTGGTGGCGGCCGGCATCCACTGGGGTGTCGATGGCCTGACCGCCGTCGACACGGACACCGGCGACGCCGGCGGTGTCGAGGGTCCCGTTGGTCCCGATGGTTCCCTTGTTCCCCTTGGTCCCGATGGCGCCGACGAGCATCCGCTGCATGCGTGGCGCAGCGGGCTCGACCGCCTGCTGGCGGGTGCCGTGATGTCGGACGACATCGAACGATTCGACGACCTGATCCTGGTCGGGGGCGCCGGCGGGCAGGCGTCCGCCCTCTACGGACGGCTGCTGGTGCTGGTACGCGCGCTCGCACGCTACGCCCGGGAGGCGCGTCGGCCTGCGCCGGTGCGGGTGTGGGCGCAGCGTCTGTCGGCGCTGGTCGCCGAGCTCTTCGGTGCGGTGCACGCGCATCTCGACGAGATCCGTTGCGTGCGCGATGCGCTCGCGACCGTGGTCGAGACCTCGGCACTGCGGCCCGACCTGGCGGTCGATGCGCAGGTGTTCGAGGCCGCGCTGCGCGCCGAACTGACGGCCGTGCCGCCGGCCGCGCTGCCCGGCGGCGCGATCACGTTCTGCCCGGTCGGTGCCCTGCGGGGCGTGCCGTATCGCGTGGTCGTCATGCTCGGCGCCGACGAAGCCGCGTTTCCGCGCCGTCACCGGCTGCCCGAGTACGACCTGATGCGCCGGCATCCATGGCGCGGTGATCGCATCGCAGGCATCGAGGACCGCGGCGTGTTCCTCGATCTGGTGCTGGCGGCGCGCGACCGGCTGATGCTGCTCTACGACGGGCGCAATGCGCGCGACAACAGCGCCACCAACCCCTCGCTGCTGGTGACCGACCTGATCGCCTACGTCCGGGACTGCCTGCGCTCGAACGGCCGGGACGCGGCGTCTTGCCTGATCGAACGGCAGCATCCGCTTCAGCCGTTCGGCCCCGAAGGGTTCCGCGTGCCGCCGCCCGGCGCGGGCGACGACGGCCGCCTTCGTGCAGCCGACGCGCGCAGCTTCGCGGCGCAGTGGCTGGAGGCAGCGCGCCGGATCGACGCACCGATCGCCGCGCGGCGCCCGCCCGATCCGCTGGTGCCGGCCTGCGATTTCGCCGAGGTCGGCGTCGCTTCCGGGGCGGACACGGCGCCCGCCGGCATCGCCTCCGAGGCGATGCGCATCGACGAACTCGTCGACGCGCTCTGGAATCCCGCACGGGCCTGGCTGCGTGACGGGCTCGGCATCGAAGTCGTGCGCGGGCAGGCGCTGCCGGACGAGTCCGAGCCGCTCGACGCGGCCGGAGCGGCGGGCGAGCCGGCCCCGCTCGCCGCGGTGATCGCACGGCTCGCCAGCGGCGCCGATGCCGAACAGGTCGCCGCGCTGATGGCGATCGATCCCGCGCTGCCGGCCGGCACCGCCGGCACCCTGGCCTCACAGGCGCTGCTCGAGCGCGCGCGCGCACTCCTCGAGAGCACCGGGGTGATCGACGCGCCGCTCGTCGAACGCGCGCTGACCACCGACGTGCCGATGCCGGACGGCACTCGGGTGCGCGTCACCGGCAGCGTGCGTGTGCGTGCCGACAGTGGAGGGGGGCCGATCGTCCTGTCGGCATATCCCATCAATGGCCGGTCGGTGATCGAGGCATGGTGCGCGCATCTCTTGTGGCAGGCCGCAGCCGGCGACATCACCGCGGCGGACGACGCGCCGACGGCGGGCGTGCGCATGACCGGCGCGCCGGCCGCGACGCTGCTCGCCGGACCCGGCGCCGTGCTGTCCGTGTCGGTGCCGGATGATCCTCGGGCGCAGCTGGCCTGGGCGATCGCGCTCACCCGGCGTGTCCGGCAGCAGCCGACGATGCTGCTGCCGAAGGTCGTCTGGGCACTGTACGGACGCGGTGCCGTCGCAGACGACGTCGTGTCGCTCGAGCCCGCTGCGCTGGGCCGTGCGCGCTCGGTGCTCGAAGGCGGATGGCGGGCCGATGGTGCATCGCGCGGGGTGCTCGACGACCCCTGGGTGGCGGCGCTGTTCCGCGAGGGCGCGCCCGGGCTCGATCCGGTGCTGGCGGTGTCGCTGCCGATCTACCGCCGCATCTTCGACTGCTTCACGCCGCTGACCGGGTCGATCGCGATCGCCACCGAGGACGGGACCGATGCTGCGTGACCATCCGGTCCTGGACCCGGAGATCCTGCACGGCCTGCACCTGATCGAGGCCGACGCCGGCACCGGCAAGACGTGGACGCTGTCCGGGCTCGTGGTGCGTGCACTGGTCGAGCGCGCCCTCGACATCGACCGCATCCTGGTGGTGACCTTCACCCGTGCGGCCACGGCCGAACTGATCGGACGCATTCGTGCGCGCATCGAGCAGCTCCGCGCGGCGCTTGCAGGGGGGGGCGCGGGCGAGGATCCGTTCATTGCGGCCTACCTGGCGCGCATCGCGGATCCCGTCGACGCGCTGGCCCGTACCCGCCGTGCGCTGGCCTGCATGGACGATGCGGCCGTGCACACCATCCACGGGTTCTGCCAGCGCGTGCTCGGAGAGCACGCCATGTCCACCGGTGCGCCGCTGCAGACGACGCTCACCGCGCGTGACGACGCGCTTCTGGAGCGCGTGCTCGGCGACTGGTGGCGCACGCACGTGGTCGCCGGCCCGCCGACGCTGGTGCGGTTCTGTGCCGTGCACGGACTGTCGCCGGCGACGCTGCTGCCGATCGTGCGCACGACGATGCAGACGCCCGATCTGGAGATCCGGCCCGCCGTGCCGGACTGGCGCGCGCGCCTGGACGCGCCGCGTGCACCGCGCGCCCGGCTGGAGGCGCTGTGGTGGACGGGGCGTGACGCCATGAAGGCCTGGCTGCTCGACAAGGGCAACGTCAACGGCGTCAGCTTCAAGCCGGAGTCTGTCGAGCGCTGGTGTGCCGAGATCGACACGTGGCTCGCCACCCGTCACGTGCTGGACGATCCGTGTCCCAAGGCGGCCGACAAGCTGTCGCGCAGCCACTTCGAGCGGCGCAACAAGGGGCGGCAGCCCGACGGGCCACTGCCCGATGCCTTCGACGAGGTCGTGCGCGCCTATCGCGAGCGGGACGCCTGCGTCGCCGCGCTCGTCGCCGAGGTGCTCGCGTACGTGCGGCGCGTGCTCCCGGAGGTCCGCGACGCTGCCGGCGTGCTCGAGTTCGAGGACCTGCTGCTGCGCATGCGCGAGGCGCTCGCCGATCCCGAGCACGGGCCGCGCTTCGCGGCGCTGCTGCAGGCGCGCTATCCGCTCGTGCTGATCGACGAATGCCAGGACACCGACCCGCTGCAGTGGGAGGTGTTCCGGCGCATCCACTTCGGCGGCGCGATGTCGGCCGCCGCCGCGGCACCGGCTTCACCGGCACCGGCCGTGTCGTCCGACCACGGCCTGATCGTCGTCGGCGACCCGAAACAGTCGATCTACGGGTTCCGCGGCGCGGACGTGTTCGCGTATCTCGACGCACGTGACCAGGGCGGACGCCGTCACCGCCTCAACGAGAATCAGCGCTCGGACGGCGCGCTGATCGACGGGCTGAATGCGCTGTTCGGCCGCGACGATCCTTTCCTGAACGCGCAGATCGAGTTCGCCCGCGCAACCGCCGCCGACCGGAGACGCGGCGCATTCATCGACCCGGAAGGCGACGGCCGTGGTCCGATCACGATGATCGCGCTCGGCGGCGCGGACGGGCCGAAGCCCAAACCCCTGACCGCCGAGCGCGCCGGCGCGATCGCCGCGCGCGCCTGCGCCGCCGAGATCGCGCGGCTGCTCGGACCCGCGGGCGCGCGCCTCGACGGTCGCCCGTTGCGTCCGTCCGACATCGCGGTGCTGGTGCATCGCCATGCCGAGGGCGCGGCGATCAAGCGCGCCCTTGCCACGCTCGGCATCGGCGCGGGCGAACTGTCGCGCGACAGTGTGTTCCGCTCGGTGCAGGCGGACGAACTGCTGCGCCTGATCGGAGCGCTTGCGCGGCCGGCGCGCGTCGCGCTGCTGCGTGGCGCGCTCGCCACGCGCCTGCTGGGCTGGCGCGCCAGCGAGCTCGCCGGGGATGCTGTGCGCCACGATCGCCTGTCCGACGCGGCACGCGTGTTCGCGATGGCGCGCGAGCAGTGGTTCGACGCCGGGCCGATGGCGGCGCTGCGGGCGCTGCTGCACCACTGGGGCGGCTTTGCACGACTCGCCGGCGAGGAGGATGGCGAGCGCGTCCTCACCAACGTGCTGCACCTGCTGGAGCTGCTGGGCGCGGCGCCCGAGGCGCGGAGCGGCCCGCAGGCGGCGCAGCGCTGGCTGGCGCGTCGTATCGAAGGCGATGACACCGACGAGACGGCCGAACTGCGCCTGGAGAGCGACGCCCGGCTGGTCAACGTGGTGACGATCCATCGCAGCAAGGGGCTCGAGTACCCGGTGGTGCTGATGCCGTTCGAATGGGCCGCGCGGCGCATCCGCCGGCGCGGCAAGCCCGACCCGGGCGTGCTCTGGCACGAGCGCGGTCCGCAGGGCTGGCGCGCCGTGCGCACGTTCGCGGGGCACGAGGCGGACGAGGCGAAGTCGCCCGAGTCGCAGGCCGCCGAGGTGAATGCGGCGCGCGAGCACCATGCCGAGGCGCTGCGGCAGTTCTACGTGGGCGTGACCCGCGCGCGGCATCGCTGCTATGTGTTCTGGGGGGCGGCCTCCGGGTCGGCGCGTGCGCCGCTCGCCTGGCTGCTGCACGGCGTCGATCCGCTCGACGACAAGGCCGTCCGGAACTTCGGCCCCGCGGCGGTGATGCCCATCCTGAACGCGCTCGGCGCGGCGTCGCCGGGCGCGTTCGGCGTGCTCGAGGCCGACGCGATCCTCGCGCCGCCCGATCCGCCGCGGAGCGGGGCCGATTCCGCGACCGTCGCGCTGGCCGCACGGACCTTCATGCAGGTCGTGCCCGCCGCGTGGCAGCGGCGCAGCTTCTCGTCACTGCTGTCGAACGTGCGGACCGCGCCGGACGACGCCGGGCACGAACGTCCCGATCATGACGAGGCGGTGGCGAGCGCTGCGTCGCCGTCCGTCGCAGGCGAGGCGCCGGTGGCGTCCCGGGACCAGGAAGACGGCGGCGATGTCCATGCCGGCGCGACGCAGACCGTGGCGGTTGAAGCGACCCGGGCCCGCTTCGCGTTCCCCGCCGGTCCCGAGGCGGGCAACTGTCTGCACGCGATCCTGGAGCACACGGACTTCGACGCCGGGGTCGCACCCGATCGGGTTCAGGACGCCCTGCTGCGCAGCGGCTTCGTCGACGTCGATCCCGCCACGGTGGCACGCTGGCTCGACGAGGTGCTCGCCACGCCGCTGTCGGGCGTCCGGGGGGAGCGGCTGGTCCTGTCGTCCCTGGGCCGAGCCGACACCGTGCGCGAACTGGCGTTCGAGCTGCGCGCACGTGATGCCGATGCACGCCGCATCGCCGCCGCGGTCGCGCGGCACTACCCGCTGCCCTTCGCGCCGGAGGCGATCGGTGGAGCACGCTGGAGCGGCTATCTCCGAGGCTTCGTCGACCTCGTCTTCCGGGTCGACGGTCGTTACTATCTCGCCGACTGGAAGAGCAATCTGCTGGGCACGTCGTTCGACGCCTACGGTCCCGAAGCGCTCGCCCGCGCCATGCGCGACCACGCTTACGCGCTGCAGTTCTGTCTGTACACATTGGCGCTGCACCGTCACCTCGCGGTCCGCGTGCCGGACTATCGCTACGACCGCCATTTCGGCGGCGTGTTCTACCTGTTCCTGCGCGGCGTTGCACCTGCATCGGCGCCCGCATCCGAATCTTCGCCTGCGACGGCCGCCGGTTCCGCGGGGCCCTCCGACGGGGTGCGCGTGGCAGGCGCCCAGAGCGGGGTCTACGTCGCGCGTCCGCCGTTCGAACTGATCCGGGTGCTCGAGGGGCTGCTGCCGGGTGCCGACGAGGCCCTCGCGTCATGAGCGATCTCGAACGGCGGGCCGCGTCGGCGGTCGAATCGGAGTTCGCGGCGCTCCTCGTGCGTTACCACCGGCGGCTGGGTGGCGTGGCCGAGGCGGCGCAGGCCGTGGGCGAGGCCGGCGTGCTGGCCTGGCGGGCGAGCGCCGAGGGGCACGTGTGCGTCGCCGTCGACGCCGCGACCGCGGCGCTGCTGGCGGCCAGCCCCGTGGTGTCCGATCTGGACATGCCCGCTGCGCAGGGGCCGGACCGGCTGCTGGTCCTGCAGGAAGGCCATCTCTACCTGCACCGGATGTGGCATGCCGAGGAGGCCCTCGCGCACGGCCTGGCAGCGCTCGACGTGGCGGCGCCGCTCGCTGACGAGGCGGCTTGTCGCCGCGAGATCGACCGCGTGTGTGGCGACGGCGGCGTCGATGCGCAGCAGCGGGCGCTGATCGGGACCGGACTCGCGCGGCGCCTGACGATCGTGTCCGGCGGGCCCGGGACGGGCAAGACGACGACCCTCGCGCGCCTGATCGTCGCGGCCGCGCGGCTGTCCCCCGGGCTGCGCATCGCGATCGCTGCGCCCACCGGCCGCGCGGCGGCGCGTCTGTCCGATTCCCTGCTGGCGCAGCTGCCGCGGCTCGACCCCGATCCGTCGCTGCGCCAGCGCCTGCCCGCAGCGGGGACCACGCTGCACCGGCTGCTCGGTCTGCGCGATGCCGCCGGGCGGGGCCGCGCGCCCGGCGACCGCGGCATGCGGCCGCTGGACGCAGACCTCGTGATCGTCGACGAGGCCTCCATG
>JAKOZZ010000100.1 GCA_029779755.1 Pseudomonadota bacterium | reverse complement strand
CAGCGCCAGCATGTTGCGCACGCGCACGGTGAACTCCTGCCCGTCGACCGGTTTGGTCAGGAAGTCGGTGGCGCCGACCTCCAGCGCCCGCTGGCGCACCGCACGGTTCTGGTCGGCCGTGACCATCACGATCGGCAGGTCGGCGCAGTGCGGCAGCGTGCGCACGTGTTCGATGAACTCGATGCCGTCCATCGCCGGCATCATGTAGTCGACGACGATCAGGTCGGGCGCCCCGTTGCGGCAATGATGGAGCGCGCCCAGCGGCGTGTCGACGGCACGCGGCGCGCAGTCGGGCAGGCGCCGGCACAGCCGCTCGAACAGCAGCAGGTTCACCGGGTTGTCGTCGACGATCAGGACTTCCATGGGCTCCCGGTCCCCGGGTCGGCGGTGCGTGTCGGCCGGCGCCCGTCAGGGACGATCTGTCGCGCGGCTCCGGGCGTGTCGCCCATGCGGTACCGCGCAGGTTCCCGATCAGTGTCCTCGCTCCGGCGCGCGCGGGGTGGACACTTCTCACAGTCGGCGCCTCCTGCCGACGAGCGGTCGGATCGCACATCCGGGCGGTGGCCCGTGCGGATAAAATCGCCCCGTCCCCAACACTCCTCGTGCGCGATGAACTTCAAACGACTGACCGACCTCGACCTGCGCGGCAAGCGCGTCTTCATCCGTGCCGACCTGAACGTGCCGCAGGACGACGCCCTGGCCATCACCGACGACACCCGGATCCGCGCGTCGGTCCCGGCGATCCTCCACTGCCTGCAGGCGGGGGCTGCGGTGATGGTCACGTCCCATCTGGGGCGACCCACCGAGGGGCAGCTGCGCGACGAGGATTCGCTGGCGCCGATCGCCGCCCGCCTCGGCCAGCTGCTGGGCCGCGAAGTGCCGCTCGTGCGCGACTGGGTCGACGGCCCGGTGCCGGTGCAGCCCGGTGGGGTCGTGCTGCTCGAGAACTGCCGCTGCAACAAGGGTGAGAAGAAGGACGACGAAGGCCTGGCACGCCGCATGGCCGCGCTGTGCGACATCTACGTGAACGACGCCTTCGGCACCGCCCACCGGGCCGAGGCCACCACGCACGGCATCGCCCGGTTCGCGCCGGTCGCCTGCGCCGGTCCGCTGCTGGCCGCCGAGCTCGACGCGCTGGGCAAGGCGCTGCACGCACCCCGCCGGCCGCTGGTGGCGATCGTCGCCGGGTCCAAGGTCTCGACCAAGCTCACCATCCTGAAGTCGCTCGCCGACAAGGTCGACCAGCTGATCGTCGGCGGCGGCATCGCCAACACCTTCCTGCTGGCGGCCGGCACGCCGATCGGCAAGTCGCTGGCCGAAGCCGACCTGGTCGCCGAGGCGCGCGAGATCATCGACGCCATGGCGCGTCGCGGCGCCAGTGTGCCGCTGCCCATCGACGTGGTCGTCGCGAGCGAGTTCTCGGCGCAGGCGCAGGCGCGCACGGTCCCCGCCGATGCGGTCGGTGCCGACGACATGATTCTCGACATCGGCCCGGCATCGGCGGAGGCGCTCGCGAAGATCCTCGAAGGCGCCGGCACCATCGTCTGGAACGGCCCGGTCGGCGTGTTCGAGTTCGACCAGTTCGCCGGCGGCACGCGGCGACTGGCGCAGGCGATCGCCGCGTCGTCCGGGTTCTCCATCGCC
>JAKOZZ010000158.1 GCA_029779755.1 Pseudomonadota bacterium | reverse complement strand
TGCTGCGGATGAGCGATCGGAGTTGCAGTGCGGTGTCGGGGATCGGGGTGCTCATGGATGGTCTCCTGGACTCTGGAATTGGTGTGTGCGCAGTATAGAAGCCTGAGGCGACGCGAGGCCCGAGAAACCCGAGGCCCCTCGAATGCCCGAACCCGTGGAATGACGGGACCCTCCCAGGGCCGGGACCCTCCCAAGGCCGGGGCCCTCGCACGGCCGGGGCGCGAGGAAGGCCGGGCGCTGGAGAACGCCGACGCCCCTGGAGTCCCGTCGCCCGCAGCGCCGCACGAATCCCGGATCAGCCGAGGGCCGCGAACCTTCGGGCGTGCGCGTGGGGGTCGCCTCCGATGCGCTCGAAGGCGAACAGCCGCTTGTAGTAGTGGCCGATCGCGCATTCGTCGGTCATGCCGATGCCGCCGTGCAGCTGGATGGCCTGGGCGCCGACGAAAGCCCCGGCGCGTGCCACACGTACCTTCGCAAGGCTTGCACACCGGCTGCGTTCCGCCGCCGGTCCGTCCAGCGCCGTGACCGCAAGCCGTGCGGCGGCCCGCGCCATGGCGAGCTCGGCGTACATGTCGGCGATCCGGTGGCGCAGGGCCTGGAAGTCGGCGAGCGCCGCACCGAACTGTCGACGGGTGCCGAGGTAATCGACGGTGATCCACAGGGCCTCGTCCATCGCCGCCACCGCATCGGCGCACGAGAGTGCGGTGATGCGGTCGCGGGCGGCGCCGAGTGCCGCGTGTGCGGCCGGTCCCGGTGCGAGCACGACGGACGCCGCGGCGACCCGGACGCCGCGCAGCGCGAGATCGGCCAGCGGCTGGCCATCGATGGCGCGACCGTCCGCGCACTGCACGCCGGGGGCGCCGCGTTCGACGAGGAATACGCCACAGTCTCCGGAGTGGGCGCTGCGTGCGGTGACCAGGAAGGCGTCGGCGATCGCACCGCCGGGGATCACGTGACAGTGGCCTTCGAGGACCCAGGTGCCGTCGCTTTCCGGCCGGCAGGACGGTCCGCCGTTCGCGCGTTCGGGATCTGCGCGCTCGGGATCTGCACGTCCGGGCGCTGCACGTCCGGGCGCTGCACGTTCGGGAACTGCACGTTCGGGATCCGCGAACTCGGGGTGCGCGCGTTCAGGGGGCGCGAAGTCGAGGTGCGCGAGGCCGAATTGCGCGAAGTCGAGGTCTGCGAACGCAACGATCTGTCGACCTTCGATGATTTCGCCCAGCAGCGCGGCGCGCTGCTCGGGCGGCCAGTCGGCGGCCGCGAGGAGGGCGGCTGGTGCGACTGCGCAGCCGGCGACCGGGTCGAGGGACAGGTTCCGGCCCAGCGCCTCGAACAGGACCGCCTGGTCGGCCGATGAGCCGCCCATGCCGCCCAGCGCCTCGTCGATGCCGAGCGCGGTGAACCCGGTCTTGCACAGGTGCGCCCAGCCCGCGCGTGCGGCCGCGGCGCCACCGGCGATCCGGGCCCGTCGCGTGGCCGGGGCGCGTTGCGCGGCGGCGAAGCGCTGTGCGCTCTGTTCGAGCATCGTCTGGGCTTCGTCGCGTGCCGGCGGGGCCGGCCGCTGGCCCGAGAACAGCAGCTTCGCGATGATGTTGCGCTGGACTTCGTTGGAGCCGCCGTAGATCGTGGCCGCGCGGCGGAACATGAATTCCGCCGTCACCCCCGGCGCCCAGTCGGGTCCGCTGGCGGTTCCGTCCGCACGCTGGAAGGTGTCGTGCGGGTGGAAGACGGCGCCGTGCGCGCCGAGCGTCTCCACCTGCAGTCCGAGGATGCGCTGCAGCAGTTCGCAGCCCTGCAGCTTGAGCGCCGACGGTGTGAGCGCGCTGTCGTCTCCGGCCTCCAGCGTCGCCACGGCGGCGGCCTCCAGGGCGCGCAGATCGATCTCGGCCTGGGTGACGCGATCGCGGAACACGGGATCGTCGATCAGGGCCGTGCGCCCGCGGCACGCGCGCGTGGCCATCGTCACGAGCGCGGCCAGGTTGCGCTTGTTGCGCGGCACTTCGGCCGTGGCGACGCGCTCGTTGCCGAGCAGGAACTTCGCGTAGTCCCAGCCGCGGCCTTCCTCGCCGATCAGGTGATCGGCAGGAACCCGCACGCCTTCGAGGAAGACCTCGCACAGGCTCTCGCCTTCGTCGATCGAGACGATCGGGCGCACGGTGATGCCGGGGGCGTCGAGGGGGATCAGCAGGAACGAGATGCCGCGTTGCGCCTTCGCCGCCGGGTCGGTGCGCACGAGGCAGAACAGCCAGTCGGCGAGCATGGCCTGCGAGGTCCAGATCTTCTGCCCGTCGACCACGTAGTGATCGCCGTCGCGCACCGCCCGCGTGCGCAGGGACGCAAGGTCGGAACCGGCGTTGGGCTCCGAGAATCCTTGCGCCCAGAACGTGCGGCCTTCACGGATCGGGGGCAGGAAGCGCGCCTTCTGCGCGTCGGTGCCGTAGGTGTAGACGACCGGCCCGACCAGGGACACCCCCTGGATGTTGTTGGGCGGTGCGCCGGCCATCATCAGTTCTTCTTCGAACACCTGCCGCTGCAGCGGTGTCCAGCCCGGTCCGCCGTACGCGGTCGGCCAGTGCGGCACCGACCAGCCCTTGCGGGCCAGCAGCGCCGTGATGCCGAGCATGTCGGCGCGCGTGGGGTGCACGTCGGTGCGGCCGCGCTGCGCCATGTCGGCCGGCAGGTGCTCGTGGAGAAAGCGGCGGACCTCGGCCCGGAAGGCGGTGTCGTCGAAGGAAGGCATGTTCGGCTTTCGGAGGTCGCCCGTCTCGGTCCCGTCGGGAACGGTCCGATCCGGGCGCGGGGATGCGGCTCAGCGCTGCGGCGTGGTCACGGCGCTGGCGGCGTCGGGCAGCGTGGCCCCCGCCGCCCTCAGGGCGCGGCGCTTGGCGCGGGCCATGTCGAACGTGCGGTTCATCATCACGCGCTGCGCCGGCAGCCCACCGCCCGCCTGCAGCGCGACGACGAACTGCCAGCCGCCGTAGGCGTCGGCGGTGAGGTCCCGGATCATGTTGTAGACCCGCATGCGCGTCTCGACGTCGACGCCGGGCTTGGTGTGCAGGTACTTGCGGATGTACTTCCCGGACTCGGGGTTGCGCAGGTCGTTCTCGAGCGGCAGCGTCAGCACCAGCCCGCCGCCCAGGTCGTGCAGATAGCGCACCGTCTGGTGGTAGTTGGCGGCGTAGTAGTACTTCGACACGTTGATGCCCAGGGTGTTCGGAAACACCATGCCCGAGGCCGTGCTTTCGTAGTGACGGCACGAGTAGTCGAGGGCCATGCGCAGCATCTCGGCGTAGGTGATCAGTTCGGAGATCGAGTTCTGCGCGATCGGATCCTGGTCCTTGCCCTGCATCTCGGTCACCAGCTGCGCCAGGCCGACGAAGAGCTCCGACATCCGCACCGCCTCGACGAGACCGCCGGTGCGCTCCCACAGCCCCAGCGACTGCGCGAGCTTGCTCGCCAGCTGCACCTCGCCGGCGAGGAACACGCGATCCCAGGGCACGAAGACGTCGTCGAACACGACGAATCCCTCCGGCACGCTGTGATGGGAACTCGCCGGATAGTCGAAGGCGTTCAGCTCGGCCGGGGCGAAGCTGCGGTTGATGATCTTGACGCCCGGCGCGTTGACCGGGATGGAGAACGAGACGGCGTAGTCGGACTCCTCCTGGCGCATGCCCTTGGTCGGCATCACGACCAGCTCGTGCACCAGCGAGGCGGCGGTGATGTGCAGCTTGGCGCCGCGCACGACGATGCCCTCCTTGCGGCGCTCGACGATCCGCACGTACAGGTCGGGGTCGTCCTGCTCGTGGGCGCGGCGCTTGCGGTCTCCCTTGGGATCGGTGATCACCTCGGCGGCGCGCAGGTCGTTGTCGCGGCAGTGCCGGTACATGCGTTCGATGTTCTCGGCATACATCGGGTTCACGCGGGCGACGTCGTCCTTCACGCTCATCAGGGCCATGTACACGCCGGTCACCAGGGTGCCGATCGACGTGTGCTGCATCAGTTCGACCCGGTCGCCGAGGTCGCCCTCGCTGCGCGGGATCTGGTAGATGCGGTGCGCTTCGCTGCCGTCCTCCGTGGTGTAGCGGCGCAGCGCGCCGTACTCCGCGTCGTCGTACCGGTAGTCGTCGGCGACCAGGCCGATCGGCACCTGGAAGCGGGGATGGGTGGTGATGTCGTCGATGCGCTCGCCGTCCCAGTAGGTCACGCGTCCATCGCGCAGGCTGTCGATGTATTGCTGGGGGGTCTTCAGGGCCATGCTCTTGCTCCGGCGAAGTTGAATGCGGCGGGACGGCGCGCTCAGACGAGTCGGCTGGCGCGCCCCTCCCAGAACGGCGCGCGCAGCGCCGGCTGGTCGATCTTGTTCGCGCCCGACAGCGGCAGCGAACCGGTGCGCACGTCGATCGTGCGCGGACACTTGTAGGCGGCGATGCGTGCCCGGCAGTGCTGCTGCAGGGCCTCGGCCTCGAGG
>JAKOZZ010000139.1 GCA_029779755.1 Pseudomonadota bacterium | reverse complement strand
CTGCGCAACGTCGACCCGCGCACGCTCGGCAAGGATGCCAAGACCCTCCTGCAGGAGTACCTGCAGGGCCGCCGGATCCCGCTCCCGGTCTACGCGGTGGTGGCCACGCACGGTGCGGCCCACAGCCAGACGTTCGAGGTCGAGTGCTCGATCCCCAAGCTCGACATCCGCGTGCTGGGCGGCGGCGGCAGCCGACGCGCTGCCGAGCAGGCGGCCGCGAAGCTCGCGCTCGAGGCGGCGGCCGCCGTCCTGCCGGTGGCGAACCGCCGTACGCGCGGTCGAACGACCGGCGCAGCCCCTTCGGCCACAGCCGCCGCTTCGGCCGCCGCTGCGTCCACTGCGTCCGCTGCGGCCGGTATGACCGGCGCACGCGACCGTGACGCGAAGGCCGCGTCGCCCCACGACGCGAGCCATCTCGACGCCACCGACGCCACCGACGCAACGCAGGCGGGCGCCACCGGATCGGCCCCGGCCGACATCGAACCTCCACCGCACCGCGCACGGCTGGCCGGATGAACACCGACGCCCCCCCGAGTCCGCCGGGCTTCCGCTGCGGCTATGTCGCAATCGTCGGCCGGCCCAACGTGGGCAAGTCCACGCTGCTCAACCGGCTGGTCGGGCAGAAGCTGTCGATCACCTCGCGCAAGGCGCAGACCACCCGCCACCGCGTGATGGGCGTGCTTACCCGGCCCGACGCGCAGCTGCTGTTCCTCGACACGCCCGGCTACCAGACGCGCAACACGGGCGCGCTGAACCGCGTTCTGAACCGCACTGCACTGCAGGTCGCCAGCGACGCCGACGTGATCGTGCTGGTCTGCGACGCGTCGTCCTGGACCTCCGGCGACGAACAGTTCGCGCGCCAGCTGCCCAAGGACCGGCCGGTGCTGCTGGCGGTCAACAAGGTCGACACGGTGGCCGACAAGGCGCGGCTGCTGCCGATGGTCGAGCGCGCGAACCGGGCGCGCGTGTTCGACGAGGTGGTGCCGATCAGCGCGCGCACCGGCAAGCAGGTCGACCTGCTCGTCGACCTGTGCGTGGCGCGCCTGCCGGAAGCGCCGCGCGCCTTCGAGGAAGACCAGCTCACCGACCGCAGCGAGCGCTTCCTGGCGGCCGAGCTGGTGCGCGAGAAGCTCTTCCGGCTGCTGGGCGACGAGCTGCCCTACGAGAGCACCGTGGTGATCGAGCAGTACGAGGAGCTGCCCCGGCTGCGGCGCATCCACGCGACGATCCTGGTGGCGCGCGACGCGCAGAAGGCGATCGTGCTGGGTGCGGGCGGCGAGCGCATCAAGCGCATCGCCACCGAATCGCGCCTCGACCTCGAGCGCATGCTGGGCTGCCGCGTGTACCTCGAGCTGTTCGTGAAGGTGCGCAGCGGGTGGTCGGACACCGAGCAGAGCCTGCGCGCCTACGGCTACGAATGAGCGCGCCGGCCGGGGTGCGCCGATGACCCGTCGGATCGAGGAAGCAGCCTACCTGCTGCATTCCACGCCGTATCGCGAGACGAGCCTGATCGTCGACCTCTTCACGCGCACGCACGGTCGCATCGTGGCCGTCGCCAAGGGGGCCAAGCGCCCCCACTCGAGCCTGCGCGCGGCGCTGCTGCAGTTCCAGCCGCTGAAGGTGTCCTACACCGGGCGCAACGAGCTGCGCACGCTGACCGCGGCGGAATGGGCCGGCGGCAGCATCGCGCCGCGCGGCGACGCGCTGCTCTGCGCGTTCTACCTGAACGAGCTGCTGGTGCGGCTGCTGCCGCGCGAGGACCCCCATCCCGCACTGTTCGACCGCTATGCGCAGACGCTCGACGAGCTCGCCGCAGGCGGCACGGTCGACGAGGTGCTGCGCCGCTTCGAATGGACGCTGCTGCGCGAGACGGGTTATGCCCCCGATCTCGGTCACGACACCGAGCACCGTCCGATCGTGGCGGCGCTGCGTTATCGCTGGCAGCCCGCCGCCGGGTTCGTCGCCACCGAGCCCGACGCGGCACACGACGCCCGTTCGGTGCTGGTCGACGGCAGCACGCTGTCGGGTCTGCAGGAGGGCCGGTTCGACTCCGCCAGCAGCCGCGCGCAGGCAAAATACCTGACGCGCGCGATCCTCTCGCACTGCCTGGACGGCGCCAGCCTGAACACCCGACAAATCCTCATCGACCTGCAGAAACTATGATCGAACTGGGCGTGAACATCGACCACGTCGCGACCGTGCGTCAGGCGCGTCGCACCTACGAACCCGATCCGGTCTGGGCGGCGGTCGAAGCCCACCTCGGCGGGGCCGACGGCATCACCGTGCACCTGCGCGAAGACC
>JAKOZZ010000123.1 GCA_029779755.1 Pseudomonadota bacterium | reverse complement strand
GGTTCCTCGAACAGGGCGGGCAGCACCGCGTTGCGTTCCGGCAGGCGGTCGCGCATCGCCAGCGAGGCGGCAATCGCAAACAGGCTGGCGGCCAGCACGAGGCCGGGCAGGTGTCGGGTCATCGGATCCGGGAAGCGGGCGTGCGCGGGGGCGCAAGCAGACGGCCCGCCGATCCTCTCCGCATCGCTGCGCCGCGTCACGAGCTGGCCGACGACCGGCGCATCCCGCCCCCCGGTCGAGACACGCGCCGCCGTTCGTCGGGCGCAATGCGACGTTTGTCACGCCCGAAGCCGCCGTTCGTCGGCCGAGGTGCGCAGTTCGTCACCGATCGACGGCGCGGCGGTCGCGATCATCCGGAGCCTTGCCTCCGCCCTCCGGCCGCATCGCCTCGCGGCGTGCCCCGGCCGTGCGGAGTCCCGCCCGCATGACCGAGACGACCCGATGCTCGACCGACCTTCCTCGTTGACCCCGCGCCTGCTGTCCGCCCTGGCCCTGAGTGCGCTGGTCGTGCTCGCCGGATGTGCCGACGGCGGATCGACCGACGCGCAGCCCGGCGCATCGGCCGATGCGCGCGAGAAGGCGCTCGCGCCCCAGGTGGCTGCGCTGGCGCGCTGGTCGTCGCCGACCGCGCTGCCGCTGGTGCCGGCGGCGGCCGCGAACCTGCCGGACGGCCGGGTGCTGATGTGGTCGGCCGAGGAGAAGTTCAGCTTCGGCGCCGCGACCGGTCGCACGTACAGCCTGATCTACGATCCGGTGAAGGGCACGGTGACGGAGCGCACCGTCACCGAGACCGGTCACAACATGTTCTGTCCGGGCACGACCAACCTCGCCGACGGGCGGCTGCTCGTCAATGGCGGCATCAGCTCCGAGCGCACCAGCCTCTACGATCCGGCCAGCGGTGCGTGGAGCACCGGGGCCGCGATGAACATCCCGCGCGGCTATCAGGCCAACACGCTGCTGGCCGACGGGACCGTGCTGACGCTGGGCGGGTCGTGGAGCGGCGGCGTCGGCAACAAGCACGGCGAGGTGTGGAGCGCCGCCGGCGGGTGGCGTCGCCTGAGCGGGGTGCCGATCGACAGCTTCCTGTCGTCGGACCCGTCGCGCAACTTCGGCATGGACAGCCACTTCTGGCTGATCCCGGCCGGCAACGGCAAGGTGCTGCATGCCGGACCCGGCGTGAACATGCACTGGATCGACACGGCCGGCAACGGCCGGGTGATCCCCGCCGGCCCGCGCGGCGACGACCAGTTCAGCATCAGCGGCACGACGGTGATGTACGACACAGGCCGCATCCTGAAGGCCGGCGGCGGCCCCGGCTACGACAACGTGCCCGCCAACGCGAACGCCTACGTGATCGACGTGAATGCGGGGCTGTCGGTGCGCAGGATCGCGCCGATGGCCTACCGCCGCGCGTTCCACAACAGCGTCGTGCTGCCCAACGGTCAGGTGCTGATCGTCGGCGGCCAGACGGTCGCGGTCGGGTTCTCGGACAACAATTCGGTGCTGGTGCCCGAGCTGTTCGATCCCGCCGACGAGAGCTTCAGTCCGCTGCCGCCGATCTCGGTGCCGCGCAACTACCACAGCGTGGCGCTGCTGCTGCCCGACGCGCGTGTGGTGTCCGCCGGCGGCGGCCTGTGCGGCGCCGGCTGCGCTGCCAACCATCCCGACCTGCAGGTGCTCTCGCCGCACTACCTGTTCAACACCGACGGCTCGCCCGCGACCCGCCCGGTGATCACGTCGGCGCCTGCCACGGTCGGTCACGGACAGACGGTGCAGGTGCGCACCGACAGCCCGGTCACCGCCTTTTCGATCGTGCGGCTGTCGTCGACCACGCACACCGTCAACAACGACCAGCGGCGCCTGTCGCTGTCGTTCCGCACGCTGCCGGACAACACCTACGCGGTGGACGTGCCGTCGAATCCCGGCTTCGCGCTGCCGGGCGACTGGATGCTGTTCGCGATGAACGCGCAGGGCACGCCGTCGGTGGCGCGCATCGTGCGCATCTCGCTGGCCGGGGCGCCGACGATCGCGACGATCGACGACCAGTCGTCCGTGGTCGGTGCTGCGGTGGCGCTCCAGCCGACGGTGTCCGTGCCGGCCGGCGTGGGCCCCACGTACTCGGCCCAGGGGCTGCCGCCCGGGCTGTCGATCAACGCCGCCACCGGACTGATCTCGGGCGTGCCCGACGCCGTCGGCAGCCACCGCGTGACGCTGCGCGCGAGCACCGGCAGCGGCGCGGTCAGCACCGACTTCACCTGGAACGTGTCGGCACCCGGCGCCACCCGCTACGTGCGGATCGAGGCGCTCTCGGAGGTGGCCGGGAATCCGTGGACGTCCGCTGCGGAGTTCGTGCTGCTCGACGCCAGCGGCCAGCCGCTCAACCGTGGCGGCTGGCGCGTGAGCACCGACAGCGAGGAGCTCGTCGGCGAGAACGGCGCCGCGGCCAACGCCGTCGACGGCAATCCGGCGACGATCTGGCACACCCGCTGGCAGGGCGCCTCGCCGCCGCATCCCCACTGGATCGTGATCGACCTCGGCTCGGCGACGGAGGTGAGCGGGCTGCGGTACCTGCCGCGCCAGGACGCCTCCGCCAACGGGACGATCGCTGCCTATCGGGTGTTCCTGAGCGCCGACGGCGCGAACTGGGGGGCGCCGGTGGCGGAAGGCAACTTCGCCGAGCTGGCCGCGCTCAAGGCCGAGAAGGCGGTCTACTTCCGCAACGTGGCGCGGGGCCGCCCGGCCAGCCAGTCGTCCACGTATGCCGGGGTCGCCGACGCGCGGCGCGCGGTCGACGGCGTGACGGCCGGCGACTATGCCGCCGGGTCCGTGTCGCACACCAACAGCGACGCCAACGCGTGGTGGGAGGTCGATCTCGGCGTGACCCATGCGCTCGACGCCGTGCGGCTGTGGAATCGTGCGGACTGCTGCGCCGAGCGGCTCGCCAACTTCTACGTGTTCGTGTCGGACACACCGATGACCGGACGCAGCTTCACGCAGCTGCTCGCCGATGCCAGCGTCTGGCGCAGCCAGTTCTCGGGCACCGCGCCGCGCGCGACGCTGATCCCGACCGCCGGTGCACGCGGACGCTACGTCCGCGTGCAGCTGGCGGGCACGAACTTCCTGCAGCTGGCCGAAGTCGAGGTGCATGGCCGCCCGTCTGCCAACCGCGCTCCGGTGGCGACCACGCCGGCCGCACTGGTGAGCGAGCAGGGCGTCGCCGCGCGCATCGCCATCTCGGCCAGTGATCCGGATGGTGACCTGCTGACGTTCTCGGCCACCGGACTGCCGCCCGGCACGTCGATCGCGGCGGCATCCGGGGTGATCACCGGCACCCCGTCGGCCGCCGGCGCGTTCGACGTCACCGTGCTGGCCGGCGACGGTCGCGGCGGAAGTGCCGCGGTGCGCTTCGCCTGGACCGTGCTGTCGCCCGCGCCGGTGCTGCAGCCGGTCAGTGCGCCCGCGGTCGCCAGCGGTGCAACGGTCACCTACTCGGCGGCCACCGCAACCGTTGGTGCCTACACGTACCAGTGGAACTTCGGTGACGGCACGGCGCCCACCGCGTGGAGCAGCACCCAGACGGCCACGCACACCTACGCCGCCCCCGGTGTCTACCAGGTGACCCTGACCGCCCGCACCGACGACGGACGCGCGTCGTCGCGCACCTTCCTGCAGTCGGTGCAGGGGGCGGGCGGGTCGGCGGGGCGATCGTCGACGCCGATCCTCGTCGAGCCGCGCAGCGGTGCGTCGGCGCGGGTGTGGGTGGTGAACCCCGACAACGACTCGGTGAGCGTGATCGACGCGGCCACGCGCACGCGTGTCGCCGAGGTGGCGGTCGGCCGCGATCCCCGGACCCTGGCGCGCGCGCCCGACGGCCGCATCTGGGTCGTCAACCGGGACTCGGCCAGCATCAGCATCGTGTCCCCGTCGACGCTCGCCGTGGTGCAGACCGTCGCGATGCCCGCCGCCTCGCAGCCGTTCGGCATCGTGATCGGCGCGGACGGCGGCGCGTGGGTGTCCGAGCAGGCCACCGGCCGCATCGCACGGCTCTCCGCGACCGGCGCCCGGCTGTCGGCGGCCGACGTCGGGCCGCATCCGCGCCACCTGGCGCTGGACGCGGGCGCGACGCGCCTGCTGGTGGCGCGGTTCATCACGCCGCCACTGCCGGGCGAGTCGACCGCCGTCGTGCAGACCAGTGTCGGCGGCGCGGCCCGCGGCGGCGAGCTGCTGGTGCTCGACGCGGCCAGTCTGGCCGTGCAGCGCACGGTCGTGCTCGCCCACAGCGAGAAGGCCGACACCACGGCGCAGGGCCGTGGCGTGCCGAACTACCTGGGGGCGCCCGCGATCGCGCCGGACGGCGCCAGCGCCTGGATCCCCGGCAAGCAGGACAACGTCAAGCGCGGCCGCCTGCGCGACGGGCTCGACCTCGACTTCCAGAACACGGTCCGCGCGATCACGTCGCGTGTGGACCTGTCGACCCTCGCCGAGGACACGGGCGCGCGTGTGGATCACGACAACTCGGGCCTGGCCAGCGCGGCGGTGTTCCACCCGGGCGGCGCCTACCTGTTCGTCGCGCTCGAGACGAGCCGTCACGTGGCGGTCGTCGACGTCGCCGGTCAGCGCGAGCTGTTCCGGGTCGATGCGGGGCGCGCGCCGCAGGGGCTGGCGTTGTCGGCCGACGGCAACACGCTGTACGTGCACGACTTCATGGACCGGACCGTGGGCGTGCACGACCTGTCCCGGCTGACCGGGTTCGGCGAGACCGCGATGCCGCGCGTCGCGAGCGTGCCCACCGTGGCCGCGGAGCGGCTCGACGCGCAGGTGCTGCGCGGCAAGCAGTTCTTCTACGACGCCCGCGATCCGCGACTGGCGCGCGACGGCTACCTGAGCTGTGCGAGCTGCCATGCCGACGGCGGACACGATGGCCGCACCTGGGACCTGACCGGCCGCGGAGAGGGGCTGCGCAACACGATCGCGCTGCGCGGTCGCGCCGGCGGGCAGGGGCGGCTGCACTGGAGCGCGAACTTCGACGAGGTGCACGACTTCGAAGGGCAGATCCGCACGCTCGCGCAGGGCACGGGGCTGATGACCGACGCCCAGTACGCGACCGGCACGCGCAGCCAGCCGCTCGGCGATCGCAAGGCCGGCGTGAGCGCCGACCTGGATGCGCTGGCAGCGTACGTGGCCTTCCTGACGCGCTTCGACGCGAGCCCCCTGCGCAACGCCGACGGCACGCTGAGTGCGACGGCCCAGGCGGGGCGCACGGTGTTCACGCGCAGTTGCGCGGGGTGCCACGGCTCGGAGGCGTTCTCGGACAGCGCCACCGGGCGCCTGCACGACATCGGCACGATCAGGCCCGCGAGCGGCACCCGTCTGGGGGCCGCGCTCACCGGCCTGGACACGCCCACCCTGCGCGATGTCTGGGCAACCGCGCCCTACCTGCACGACGGCTCGGCCGCGACGATCGAGGACGCCGTGCGCGCCCACACGTCGATCAGCCTGACGGCCGGCGAGCTCGAGCAGGTCGCGGCGTTCGTGCGTGCGATCGGTGCACAGGAGCCCGCCGTGACCGCCGGCACCGGCACGGGCACCGGCCTGCGCGGTTCCTACTACGCGAACACGACGCTGTCCGGCACGCCGGTGCTGTCGCGGGTCGAGGCCGTCGATGCCGACTGGGGCACCGGGTCTCCGGGCACCGGTGTGCCCGCGGACGGCTTCTCGGTGCGCTGGCGGGGCGAGCTCGACGTGCCGGTGAGCGGCAGCTACCGGTTCGAGACGGTGTCGGACGACGGCGTGCGCCTGTGGGTCGACGACACGCTGGTCATCGACAACTGGACCGATCACGCGCCCACCGTGAACACCAGTGCGGCGATCACGCTGACGGCCGGACGCCGTGCGACGCTGCGGCTCGAGTACTACGAGCGCGGCGGCGGTGCGACGATGCGTCTGCGCTGGCAGCCGCCGGGGGCGACGGCGTCGGTGGCCGTGCCGGCCGATCGTCTGCATCCCGCGGCACCGGAGGTCGTGACCGGGCTGCGCGGCGACTATTTCGCCAACCTCACGTTCTCCGGAACGGCCGCGCTCACCCGCTTCCAGGCGGTGGGCTTCGACTGGGGCACGGGGGCGCCGGGGCCTGGCGTGCCGGCAGACAACTTCTCGGTGCGTTGGACCGGATTCGTCACGGCCCCCACCGGGGGCACCTACCGGTTCCGCACCGTGTCGGACGACGGCGTGCGGCTGTGGGTGAACGGCACGCGCGTGATCAACAACTGGACCGACCACGGCCCGGCGACGGACACGAGCACGTCGATCCGATTGTCGGCAGGGCAGCGCGTGCCGATCGGCCTGGATTACTACGAGCGGGGCGGCGGGGCGGTGATCCGTCTGCAATGGCTGACCCCGGGGGCATTGCAGTACGTGCCGGTGCCAGCCGGTGTGCTGACGCCGCAGTGACGTGGGCACGGACGGGGACATGCGGACGGTGGTGCGGTCGCGGACGTCGATGCTGATGCGGATGTCGACGCGCACATCGACGCCGTTCGCGGTGGCGTTCGCCGTGCTTGCGGGCGCCGTGATGGCGACGGGTGTCGCGGCGTCGGTGGCGGGCGCTCGCGAGGGGGCGGGTCTGTTCGACGGCCGGCACCCGCTCGCCGGACGCCTCGCCCACCATGCGCAGGCACTGCCGGCCGAGGCGCTGCGCTGCGTGAACTGCCATGCGCGCGGACCGGCCGCATCGGCCGCCGTCGGCATATCGGCCGCCACCGGCGTATCGGCCGCCACGCCCGGCTTCGCACCGACGCTGTCGGCCGCGCACCTCACAGGACACATAGAACGTCGCGGCGGTCCGCCCTCACGGTACGACCGGTCCGCCTTCTGCCAGGTGCTGCGCACGGGCGTCGATCCCGCCGGCGTGCTGCTGCCGCGCGCGATGCCGCGGTACGACGTCACCGACGCGCAGTGCGCGGCATTGTGGGCGCATCTGACGCAGGGGGCGACATGACGCGCGCACGCGTGGGCGGGTCCATGGGCGGGCCCGTGATCGGACGCGATCCGGTGCACGGCGACCGCGCCACGGCGCACGAGGATCTCGCCCTGGCGCACGGCAACCGCATGCCGGTGCGCATCGACCGCACGCGACGCCGGCTCGTGCACGCGCTGGCCGCGGGCGGATGGATCGCCGCCGGACAGGCGCGTGCCACGCACGGAATGCTCGGTCCGGTCGATCCCCCGCGCGCGGTGCCGGGGCTTGCGCTGACGCTGCACGACGGCCGGCGCACGACGCTGCCCGACCTGCTGGCCGGGCGGTTCACGGCCCTGCAGCTGATGTTCACCGGCTGCAGCGCGACCTGTCCGATCCAGGGCGCGGTGTTCGCGGCGCTCCAGGCACAGGTGCTGGGCCGCATTCCGCGCGCGCAGCTGCTGTCGCTGAGCATCGATCCGCTGGGCGACGATGCGCGTGCGCTGGCCGCCTGGCGCACACGCTTCGGCGCGCGTCCGGAGTGGGTGGCCGCCGTGCCGTCGCCCCAGCACGCCGACGTGATGCTCGACTTCCTGCGCGGCCGTGCCGCCGGCGTCGACCGGCACACCCCGCAGGTGGTGCTGTTGGATCCGGCCGGCCGCCTGGCCTACCGGTGTGCCGAACTGGCGAGCGCGGACGACCTCGCGCGCCTGTTCGTGCAGTTCGCGTCGATGCCGGTCGCCCGCCCCGCGCGCGGCTGATCCGGCGCCGAAGCCGGCGCAGGGGCCGGCGACGACCTACGGACGCACCTCGACCGCATACACCTTCTGCACGATCAGCCAGCGGCCGCCCACCTTCAGCAGGCTCAGGTAGTCGTTGAAGTAGCGCGGCGGGATCTGGCACTTGACCTTCACGAACGCCGTGGT
>JAKOZZ010000083.1 GCA_029779755.1 Pseudomonadota bacterium | reverse complement strand
TGGTACGCATCGAAGGCGCCGTCGAGAAGGTCGACGCCGCCGAGTCGGACGAGTACTTCAACAGCCGACCGCTGACGTCGCGCATCGGCGCATGGGCGTCGCCCCAGAGCCAGCCGATCCCGTCACGCACCACGCTGGTGGCGCGCGCGGCCGAGTTCGGGCTGAAGTTCGGCCTGCATCCGCCGCGCCCGCCCCACTGGGGCGGCTACCGGCTCGTACCCGACCGCTGGGAGTTCTGGCAGGGCCGGCCGTCGCGGCTGCACGACCGGCTGGTGTACACGCGCGCCGACGGCGGCGGCTGGACGCGGCAGCGGCTGGCGCCCTGACCGGCGGCGCCGGCGCGGCGCCCGAGACGCTGCGCCCCGAGACGCAGGGCCCCGAGACGCGGCGTCAGACGGCGAAGCCGAGGTCGATCGCGCCGCCGGCGGAGTCGTAGCCGACGCGGCCTTCGGCGGCGCCGTAGATCACGTAGTGGGCGATGGCGCCGTTGGTGCGGCTGCCCAGGAAGTCGCCGATGAAGGCGTCGACGTAGGCGGCCACGTCGGGGTTGTCGGCGAGGTAGCGGTTGCCGTCGAAGGCGCCGACGGCGGGGCCGGCGGCGCGCCCCTCCCAGACGCCGAACAGGTTGTAGTGCTGGAACAGGGTGGCGGCGTCGAGGTTCAGCGGCCGCAGGTCGTCCCAGCGGTTGGCGTACCAGGCGGCGTCGAACCAGCCGTTGGGCGTGCGGCCCTCGCCCGCCCCATGGTTCAGGTAGTGCGGCAGGGCTTCGGACGGGGCCAGCACGGGCACCAGATCCGGGTTGTCGAGCAGGTAGTACACCGGGTCGAACAGGAAGCCGTTGCTCCGACCGTAGACGGGGGCGGCGTCGCGCGCGGTGGCGAGCAGCGGCACCCCCATGTCGGCGAACACGAGCTGCTCGATGGATGCGAGCCGGTCGACGCCGTCGTCGCCGGCGCGTGCGGCCACCTCCCACTGCGTGCCGGCGCGGCGCACGGTGTAGTCGGCGCGCATGCCCGAGAACACGGCCGCGTCCACGCCGGCGCCGCCCTCGAGGGTGTCGTCGCCCGCGCCGCCGGCCAGCACGTTGTCGCCGCTGTTGCCCGTGAGGCGGTTGTCCAGCCCGTTGCCGAGGCCACGCAGCGCCGCCGTCCCGATCAGGGTCAGGTGCTCGACGTGGTCGTCGAGCGCGTGGTCGACCCGGCTGCGCACCCGATCGACGCCCGCGCCCGGATCCTCGTGCACGCGGGTCGTCGGGTCTTCGATCAGGAACTCGGTGTCGCCCGACGCGCCCGGAAGCGTCGCGTTGCCGTCGTCGTCGAGCAGCATCGCGATCGCGGCGCCGCGATCGAGCACGGCATCCGATCCGCCGGTCACGAACAGATGCAGGAAGAACCGCTCGGTGCCTTCGGCACGCGCATCGTCGGCGAGCGCCACGCGCACCGTCCGGATCGTGTCGCCGGCGGCGAAGGTGACGGTGCCGTCCACGTAGGCGAAATCCTCGCCGTGCACGGCGGTGTCGGAGCCGGTGTAGTGGTAGACCTGCACCGGCGCGGCGCTCGGCGCGTCGAGGGACAGCACGAACTCGGCGTACGCCTGCCCCTCGTCGACCACGATGTCCTCGACCGCGATCGTCGGCCGCGCGGCGCGCGCGCCGTCGTTGGCCCCGATGCGCGCCGTCGCCGACGGCGCCTGCGCCTCCGCGCCGCCGATGTCGGTGAGGGCAAGCGCGAACGACTCCTCGCCTTCGGCGACGCGATCGTCGATCAGGGGCACCGACACGGTGCGCGCGGTCTCGCCGGGCGCGAAGGCGAGCGCGCCGGCGACCCGTTCGAAATCGAGGCCCGCCGACGCCGTGCCGTCGAGCGTGGCGTAGCGCATGGCGACCACGTCGGACGACGGTCGATCGAGCGTGACGACGAAGCGCGCGACCCGTTCGGTCTCGTCGACGACCACGGGGGCGATCGACACCACCGGCCGCCCGGCCGGCGCATCGTTGTCGATCACCGTCACGCGTGCATCGGTGTCCTCGATGACCGCGTCGGACGCGTCCCACAGGGCGACGGTGAAGCTCTCGACCGCCTCGGCCGTGCCGTCGTCCTGCAGGCGCACGCGCACCGTCTTCAGCGTCTCGCCGGCGGCGAAGTGCAGGGTGCCTTCCTGATACGCGTAGTCGGTGTCGTGTCGGGCGAAGTCGTCGAAGGTCGCATAGCGCACGCTGACGTTGCGGCTGCCCTGGGCGCTCAGGCGCACGGTCACGTCCGCGTGCGCGCTCGATTCGTCGACGGTCACGTCGTCGATCGACACCGCCGGCTGCGTCACGAAGGGGCCGTCGCTCGCGGCGATCGCGGCGTTGCCCACGGGGTCGAGGCTGGTCGCACCGCCCAGGTCGGTCAGCCACAGGGCGAACGTCTCGTTGCCCTCGGCCGCGGTGTCGTTGGTGATCGGCACCTGCACCGTCCGGACGGTCTCGCCGGCGGCGAAGTGCAGGGTGCCGGTCGTCGCGGCGTAGTCGCTGCCGGCGTGCGCGCTGCCGTCGCGCGTGGCATACGAGACCGCGAGCGGACCGTCGGCGGGCCGATCGAGCGTGACGGTGAAGCGGGCGGTGCGGTCGGCTTCGTCGAGCGCCAGGTCGGAGACCGTCACGCGCGGTGTTCCGGCCGGGGCGTCGTTGTCGATGATCGTGATCCGGGCGGTGGTGTCCGCGACCGTCGCGCCGGAGAGGTCGTACACGTAGACGAAGAAGTCTTCCGGCGCCTCGCGGACGTCGTCCTCGCGCAGCGTCACGCGGATCGTCTTCGCGGTCTCGCCGGGCGCGAAGTGCAGGGTGCCGTCGGCGTAGCCGTAGTCGCTGCCCGCGGCCGCGGTGTCGTTGGCCACCGCGTAGCGCATGCTGATCGGGCCGGTGCCCGGGGCCGCGAGCCGGACGGTGACGTCGGCGTACCGGTCGGCCTCGCCGGCAATGGTGTCTTCGAGCAGCACCCAGGGCGCGGCCAGCGGCGCGCCGTCGTTGGCGACGATCCGTGCGGCGGCGTCGGTGTCGCGCAGCGTGGCACCGGAGGGTTCGGAGAGTTCGAGCGTGAAGGTCTCGTCGAGTTCGGCGAACGGATCGTTGGCGAGTGCGATCGACACGATCCGCGCCGTCTCGCCCGGCAGGAAATGCAGGACGCCCGACGACGCGGTGAAATCGCTGCCGGCCTGCGCGCTGCCGTCGCGGGTCGCATACGGCACGCGCACGGTGCCGGCGGACGGCCGGTCGAGCGTGACGAGGAACCGCGCCATGCCGTCGGCCTCGTCGAGCAGCAGGTCGCCGACCGACGCGATCGGGGTCCCGGCGGGAGCGTCGTTGTCGACCACGGTGACGCGCGCGACGGCATCGTCGATGCGGGCGTTCTGCGCGTCGTACAGGTACACGAGGAAGTCCTCGGTCGGCTCGGCGCTGGTGTCGTCGTGCACCGCCACGGTCAGTGTCTTGAGGGTTTCTCCGGGCGCGAACACGAGACTGCTGCTGGCGTACGCATAGTCGCCGGCGCCTGCGTTCGCCTGGTCGTCGTAGGTGGCGTAGCGCACGGTGATCGGGCGCGTGCCGGGCGCGTCGAGGCGCACGCGCAGGGTGGCGAATGCGCCGCGTTCGTCGAGGGCCGTGTCGTCGATGAAGATCGACGGTTCGAAGCGGGGCGTGCCGTCGTTGGCGTGCACCGTGGCGACGGCGACCGGGTCGAGGCTGGCGGCGTTGTCGAAGTCGGACAGCACCAGCGTGAACGACTCGTCGCCTTCGGCGAGCGTGTCGTCGGCGAGGGCGACGTCCACGGTGGCGGCCGTGGCGCCGGCGATGAAGGCGATCGTGCCGGAGGCCGCCTGGTAGTCCTGGCCGGTGATGGCGCTGCCGTCGCGGGTCGTGTACGCCACGCGCACCGTCTCGGGCGCGGGGCGGTCGAGCGTGACGACGAAGCGTGCGATGCGGTCGGTCTCGTCGAGCACGAGGTCGTCCACCGAGACGTTCGGGAAGCCGACGGGGGCGTCGTTGTCGATGATCAGCCCGCGCGCGACCGCGTCGCCGAGCACCAGGTCCACCGGGTCGTACAGGAAGAGGAGGAAGTCCTCGGGCAGTTCGCGCTCGGCATCGTCGAACAGCGACACCTGGAGGCGGGCGCCGGTCTCGCCGGGCGCGAACCCGAGAAGCCCCTCGGCGTACAGGAAGTCGGCCGAACTGCTTGCGGTGCCGCCCTGCAGCGCGTAGCGCACGCTCGGCGCGGTGCCGGCCGCGACGGTGCCGTCGAGGCGGACGGTGAATGTGACCTGCCCCTGCTGTTCGTCGGCGACGGCGTCGTCGACGTGGATGGTGCCTGGCATCGATGTCCCCTGAGGTGCGTTCGTGGCGGCGTGCATTGTCGTGCACGCGTCATCGGGGTGTCATCGCACGGATGGGGGAGGGTGTGGCGGGGAGGATGAAGGCCGCCGGCCTTCGGCACGGCTTCGCCGCGCGCCTTCGGCACGGCTGCGCCGCCGGCCTGCGGCAAGGCTTCGCCGCCGGCCTTCGGCACGGCTTCGCCGCCCGCCTTCGGCGGGTGCTGCTTCGGTCGAGAGCGGTCGCGCGGCGATGCGCCGCGCGAGAAAGTGATTTGGCTCCGGCACGGCCGCCTGTGGGCGGCCTTAACTTCCGCCCTTGGCGGAAGTTAGCCTGCGCCGAAAAACCGATAAGCCGCGAAGCGGTGGCGCTACGCGCCAGCAGCCGCACGCAGTGCGGCTGCCTTATCGGTTTTTTCCCACGTGAAGTCGGGTTCGTTGCGGCCGAAGTGGCCGTAGGCGGCGGTCTTCTGGTAGATCGGCCGCAGCAGGTCGAGCATCTGCACGATGCCCTTCGGGCGCAGGTCGAAGTGCTCGTTGACCAGCGCGGCGAGGCGCTCGTCGCTCACCTTGCCGGTGCCGTGCGTGGTGACCATGATCGACGTCGGACGGGCGATGCCGATCGCGTACGAGATCTGCACCAGGCACTTGCTGGCCAGGCCGGCGGCAACGATGTTCTTCGCCACGTAGCGGGCCGCGTAGGCGGCCGAGCGGTCCACCTTGGAGGGGTCCTTGCCCGAGAACGCGCCGCCGCCGTGCGGGGCCGAGCCGCCGTAGGTGTCGACGATGATCTTGCGCCCGGTCAGGCCGCAGTCGCCCTGCGGGCCGCCGATGACGAAGCGGCCGGTCGGGTTGATCAGGTAGCGGATCTCGCCTTTGACCAGGTCCTTGGGCAGCACCGGCTTGACGATCTCCTCGATCACGGCCTCGCGCAGCGTCTCGTAGGCGACGTCCGGGGCGTGCTGCGTGGACAGCACCACCGTGTCGATCGAATGCGGGCGGCCGTCGACGTAGCGCAGCGTGATCTGCGACTTGGCGTCGGGACGCAGCCACGGCAGGCGCCCGTCGCGGCGCAGGTCGGCCTGGCGCTCGACGAGGCGATGCGCGTAGTGGATGGCCGCGGGCATCAGCTCGGGCGTCTCGTCGCATGCGTAGCCGAACATCAGGCCCTGGTCGCCCGCGCCCTGCTCCAGGTCGATGCCGCTGCCCTCGTTGACGCCCTGCGCGATGTCCTGGCTCTGCTTGTCGTAGGCGACCAGCACCGCGCAGCCCTTGTAGTCGATGCCGAACTCGGTGTTGTCGTAGCCGATGCGCTTGATCGTGTCGCGCGCGACCTGGATGTAGTCGACGTTCGCGCCCGTGGTGATCTCGCCCGCCAGCACGACGAGCCCGGTGTTGCACAGTGTCTCCGCGGCAACACGCGAGAACTTGTCCTGCGCGAGAATCGCGTCGAGAATCGCGTCCGAAATCTGATCCGAGACCTTGTCCGGGTGTCCTTCGGACACGGATTCGGACGTGAACAGGTAATCATTGGCCAAGGTGCTTCTCCGTTCGAAGTTGAGGACATTCGGTGCGAATGTCGCATCCGGTCGGCGCAGCCGACTTCGAAGAAGCGGCGACGCTTTAGCAGCATTTTTTTCGCGCCCGGCCGCAGCCCCGACGCAGTCGCCCCGCAAGTTGTCCATTAACTCGGCGACGGGCGGATTATAAGGCCAGCGCCGGATTCCGATTCCGGCATTCCGACACCTGAACGCACCGATGGTCGGTCTCTTCCAGCTCCTCGGCCGGCTGCCCCTGCCGCTGCTCCAGGCCGCCGGTGCGGTGCTCGGCTGCGCCGTGTTCGTGCTGTCGGGCGCCTACCGGCGCAAGGTCCTCGCGAACCTGGCCGCAGCCGGTCTGCCGCGCACGCTGGCATGGTCGTGCGCGGCGCATGCCGGGCGCATGGTGGGCGAGCTGCCGTGGATCTGGTTCCGCCCGCGCGACCAGATCCTGGCGCGGGTGTTCTGCGACGACCTGTCCGCCTACGAGGCGGCCGAGCGGGCGGGCAAGGGTGTGCTGCTGATGACGCCGCACCTGGGGTGTTTCGAGGTGTCGGCGCGGCACTACGCGTCGCGCGCACCGATCACGGTGCTCTTCCGCCCGCCGCGCCAGGCGGTGCTGGCGCCGCTGTACGCGGCTGCCCGCAACCAGGACGCGATGCGGTCCGAGCCGGCCAATCTGTCCGGGGTGCGCGCGCTGATGCGGGCGCTGCGCCGGGGTGAAGCCGTCGGTCTGCTGCCCGACCAGGCGCCCGGCCAGGGCGAGGGCCGCTGGTCGCCGTTCTTCGGGCGTCCGGCCTACACGATGACGCTGCCGGGCCGGCTCGCGCAGTCGAGCGGGGCGGCGGTCGTGCTGGTGGCCTGTGAGCGCCTGCCGCGGGGGCGCGGCTGGCGCCTGCACCTGGTGCCGATGGCCGAGGTGCCGGAGCCCGATGCGCTGAACCGGGCACTCGAACGCCTGATCCTGCGCTGGCCCGAGCAGTACCTCTGGGGCTACAACCGGTACAAGCGACCCGCCGGTGCCGAGGCGCCGCCCGCCGACGGTTCCCCCGATACCGCCGCTTCCGCCGGGGGCGATCCGCGGTGAGCGGCGAGGGACTCGTCCGCGTCGGGCTGTTCCTGCTGCGCCAGCTGGCGCGGCTCCCGTACGGCGCGTTGCGGCGCGTCGGCAACGTCTGCGGCGATCTCGCCTACGTGCTGGCCGCGCCGCGTCGCCGCGTCACGCTGGTCAACCTGCGGTTGTGCTTTCCCGACATGAGCGAGGACGCCCGCCGCGGGCTGGCGCGCGCGCACTTCCGCTGTTTCATGCGCAGCTTCATCGACCGCTTCGTCGTGTGGTTCGAGCCTGAGCAGCGCCTGCGCACGCTGGTGGCGCTGCACGGCGTCGAGCACTACGACCCCTGGCGGGGGCGGCCGGTGATCATGCTGGCGCCGCACTTCGTCGGCATCGACGCGGGCGGCATGCGCTTCCAGGCCGACTGGCCCGGCGCGTCGATGTACGCCAACCAGAAGAGCCGGGCGCTGACCGAGGCGATGACGCGCGGCCGCACGCGGTTCGGTCATT
>JAKOZZ010000087.1 GCA_029779755.1 Pseudomonadota bacterium | reverse complement strand
CCGGGCCCGCATCGTGCGCCGCTGCCCAACGGGCGTCCGCTGTACGTGCTGATCGAGTCGCAGGGCGGTGACCGCGAGGCCGACGCCGCCCGCTTCGAGCGCGTGCTCGGCGAGGCGATCGAGGACGGACTGGTCGACGACGTCGTGATCGCGCAGAGCGACAAGGAAGTGCAGGGGATCTGGGCGATCCGCGACAGCGTGACCGAGATGGGGCGGCATGGCGAGCGCATCAGCTTCGACATCTCGGTGCCGCTGCCGCTGATGAAGGCCTACGTCGAGCGCATCCGCGCCGAGATCGCGCAGCGCTATCCGTTGCATCACTGCTGGGTGCTCGGCCACCTGGGCGACGGCAATCTGCACGTGGTCGTCAACGTCGGGCCGACCCTGTCGGCCGCGGACAAGGAGACGATCGAGACGATCGTGTATGGCGCGCTGCCGCCGTCGGGTTCGGTGTCGGCCGAGCACGGCATCGGCGTGGCCAAGCGTCCGCATCTGGGCCGCAGCCGCTCGCCCGAGGAGATCGCCCTGATGCGCCTGCTCAAGAACACGCTGGACCCGAAGGGCATCCTGAATCCCGGCGTGATCCTGGAGTCCTGACGCGCCGGTCGCGCCTGTCGCGGACGAAGCGCCCGACGCGTCGTCGAAGGCCTTCAGCCCGGCCGGTGGTTCCCGATGTCGTCGGGCGGGGCCGCGATCAGCCCGGATGCCATCAGCGTGTCGGTTGCCTGCCGTGCCGCGGCCATCCGCGCGGTCGCGCGCGCGACCAGCTCGTCGTGGGTGGCGCGCACGCGGGCGAGTCCCTCGGCCTGCGCCGCCATCCCGACCGCGGCCGCCACCCGGGGGTAGAGCGCATGCTCGTCCATGCGCGGCACGATGTCGCCGGCGTGGATGCCGCGGGCCCGTGCGAACGCCGCGATCTCGCGGGCCGCGGCGACCGCCATCCCGTCGGAGATCGTGCGCGCCCGCACGTCGAGCACGCCGCGGAAGATCGCCGGAAAGCACAGCGAGTTGTTCACCTGGTTGGGGAAGTCGCCGCGGCCGGTGGCCACGACGCGCGCGCCGGCCTCGTGGGCCGCCCAGGGCCAGATTTCAGGGACCGGATTCGCACACGCGAACACGATCGGATCGCGCGCCATCGTCGCGATCCAGCGCGGATCGATCGTGCCGGGGCCCGATCGGGAGAAGGCGATGCACACGTCCGCGTCGCGCAGCGCCTGCGCGATGCCGCCCGCGACGTGCGCCGCGTTCGACGTCGTGCACAGCGCCCAGCGCTCCGCGCGTGCATCGCGCTGCGCGGCGATGTCCTCGCGGCCCGGATGCAGCGTGCCGCGCGAGTCGCAGGCGATCACCCGGCCGGGGTCGACCCCGAACGCCCGCAGCAGCCGCCACGTGGCGGTGTTGGCCGCGCCCATGCCGATCATGGCGATGCGCACCGCGTCGAGGCGCTTGCCGACGACCTCGAGCGCGTTCAGCAGCGCGGCGACGGTGACGACGGCCGTGCCCTGCTGGTCGTCGTGCCAGACCGGGATCGACAGCGTCGCGCGCAGTGCTTCGAGGATGCGGAAGCACTTGGGCTGCGCGATGTCCTCGAGGTTGATCGCGCCGAACGACGGCTCGAGCATCTGCACCGCGCGCACGAACTCCCGCTCGTCGTCGCTGCGCAGGCACAGTGCGACCGCATCGACGCCGCCCAGGTACTTGAACAGCAGCGCCTTGCCTTCCATCACCGGCAGCCCCGCCTCCGGGCCGATGTCGCCGAGGCCGAGCACCCGGCTGCCGTCCGACACCACCGCGACCAGGTTGCCGCGATTGGTGTGCGCGTACACCCGCTCGGGATCGGCCTGGATCTCACGGCAGGGGGCGGCCACCCCGGGGCTGTACCAGATGGAGAAGTCGTCGAGGCCGCGCACCGCGCACTTCGGCAGCGTCTGCATCTTGCCCTGATAGAACGGATGCAGTCGCAGTGCCTCGTCCGCCGGGCGCGCCGCGCGCGCCAGGCGTTCGGCATCGTCGCTGCGCCCGGAGGCCGGGGCGGTGTCGTCGGACGGAACGCGTTTCTCAGCCACGTCGGGCCCTCCCTGGAAGTGCACGCTGCCGCCGCGCGTGGCGCGGCGTCGATGCACGACGACGCTAGCAGCGCCGGTGCGCGTTGCCGATGCGAATCGTCAACCTGCGCAGCCGATGACCCGGAGGGCCGCCGTAGAATCGCGGCATGGACAAGCCGCGCTGGAACCCCTTGTATCTCGCCTTCGCGATCCTGTTCGCGATTCTCGTGCGGGATGCGTGGCAGACCTGGCAGGAGGTCGAGCCGCTGCCCTACAGCGAGTTCCTGAAGCAGCTCGATGCCGGCAACGTCAAGGACGTGGTCGTGCAGGCGGACCGCCTGCAGGGACAGCTCAAGACCGCGCTGCCCGACGGGCGCGACCGGTTCGTCACGCTGCGCGTGGACCCCGGCATCGCGGAGGCGCTCGCGCGTCACGAGGTGCGCTTCACCGGCGTCGCCCAGGGCGGGCTGCTGCGCGATCTCGTCTCCTGGATCCTGCCGGCGCTGATCTTCTACGCCGTGTGGATGCTGCTGTTGCGGCGCATGGCGGGCCGGGACGGCGCGGGCGGATTCGGCTCCGGCGGCTTCGGCGGAGGTCTGCTGTCGATCGGCAAGAGCAAGGCGCGCGTCTACATGGAGACCGACATCAAGGTCACCTTCGACGACGTCGCCGGTGTCGACGAGGCGAAGGCCGAGCTGCAGGAGGTGGTCGGCTTCCTGAAGGACCCCAAGAGCCACGGGCGCCTGGGCGCGCGCCTGCCCAAGGGGATCCTGCTGGTCGGGCCGCCCGGCACCGGCAAGACGCTGCTGGCGCGGGCCGTGGCGGGCGAGGCCGGTGTGCCGTTCTTCTCGATCAACGGATCGGAGTTCGTCGAGATGTTCGTGGGGGTCGGCGCCGCGCGCGTGCGCGATCTCTTCGAGCAGGCGCGGCAGCGCGCGCCGGCGATCATCTTCATCGACGAGATCGATGCGCTCGGCCGCGCGCGCGGTGCCTTCGGACTGGGCGGGCACGACGAGAAGGAGCAGACGCTCAATCAGCTGCTCGCCGAGCTCGACGGCTTCGATCCGCGCGCGGGGCTGGTGCTGCTGGCCGCGACCAACCGGCCCGAGATCCTCGATCCCGCGCTGCTCCGGGCCGGGCGCTTCGACCGGCAGGTCCTGGTCGACCGTCCCGACAAGGTGGGGCGCGTGCAGATCCTGCGGGTGCATCTGCGCAAGGTGACGCTCGCCGCGGATGCCGATCCGGAGCAGGTGGCCGCGCTGACACCCGGATTCTCCGGCGCCGACCTCGCCAACCTCGTCAACGAGGCCGCGCTGCTGGCGACACGTCGCGGTGCCGATGCGGTCTCGCTCGCCGACTTCACCGGTGCGGTCGAGCGCATCGTCGCCGGGCTCGAGAAGAAGAACCGCCTGCTCAATCCGACCGAGCGCCGCATCGTCGCGCATCACGAGATGGGGCACGCGCTGGTGGCGTTGTCGATGCCCGGCAGCGATCGCGTGCACAAGGTGTCGATCATTCCGCGCGGCGTCGGCGCGCTCGGCTACACGATCCAGCGCCCCACCGAAGACCGCTTCCTGATGACGCGACGCGAGCTCGAGGACAAGATGTCGGTGCTGCTGGGCGGCCGTGCGGCCGAAGCGATCGTGTTCGGCGAGGTGTCGACCGGCGCCGCCGACGACCTCGTGAAGGCGACCGAGATCGCCCGCTCGATGGTCGTGCGCTTCGGCATGGACGAAACCCTCGGCAACGTCACCTACGAACAGCCGCAGGCACCGCTGCTCGGCAACGTCCTGCCGGGCGCCGCCGTGCACGACTACTCCGAGGACACGGCCCGCCGCATCGACGTCGCCGTGCGGGCGCTCGTCGCGGACGCGTTCGCACGGGCCACGTCGGTGCTCGAGGCGCGACGCGATCGGCTGGAGGCCGGTGCGCGCGCGCTGCTCGAGCGCGAAACCCTCAACGAGGATGAACTGCGCGTCATCGCCGGCACGCGCCCACCGGCCGACGCCTGACGCTGCGCGCCGTAGCCGCTCGAGAAACCGCGCGGCCGTCGTGGCTCGAGGAACAGCGCGGCCGCCCCCGTTCCATGAACAGCGCGCCCGCAGCTGCTTCAGGGTCAGCGCGCCCGCAGCCGCTTCAGGATCAGCGCGCCCGCAGCCGTTCCAGGATCACCCGTCCCGCGCGCCCGCTCGGCGTGACGCCGAGGCGCTGCTCTTCGGCGCGGATCGCGGCGCGTGAGCGTTCGCCGATCATGCCGTCGATGGCCCCGACGTCGTGGCCGCGCTGCGCGAGCAGGGTCTGCAGTTCGCGGCGTTCGGCGCGCGACAGCCCCGGATCGTCCGTGGGCCAGCGCGCCACCAATGGTCCGGCGCCGCGCAGCCGGTCCGACAGATGCGCGATCGCCAGCGCATAACTTTCCGCGGCGTTGTACGCGTAGATCGCATCGAAGTTGCGGAAGACGAGAAACGCGGGGCCGCCTGCCCCGGCGGGCAGCAGCACGGCGGCGGGCGAGCCCGGGGACGGCTCGACCGGCGCGGCGCCGCGATCGGCCTTCGGTGCGCCGCGATCGCCCGCCACCGCGGCGGCTTCCCCCGCCGCCGCGCCGCGATCGACCGGATCGACGCGGCGTACGCCCATCGCCGTCCAGTCGGCCAGCGGGCGCTTGTTGCGGCGCCCGGCCTGCGACACGTCGAAGCCGGCAGGCAGCCGCACCTCGTAGCCCCAGGGCTCGCCCGTGCGCCAGCCCGCACGCTTCAGGTAGTTCGCCGTCGACGCCAGCGCATCCGGCACGCTGCCGACGACGTCCCGGCGGCCGTCGCCATCGAAGTCGACCGCCGTGCGCAGGAACGTCGACGGCATGAACTGCGTGTGGCCGAAGGCGCCGGCCCAGGAGCCGACCAGTCCGTCCGGTGTGGCGTGGCCGTCCTGGACGATGCGCAGCGTGCTGATGAACTCGCCCCGGAAGAACGCCTGGCGACGTCCGAAGCACGACAGGGTCGCGAGCGAGGTCAGCAGCGGGCGCGCGCCCTGCGATCGCCCGAAGTCGCTTTCGACGCCCCACACGGCGACCACCGTGGCAGCGTCGACGCCGAAGCGCTGCTGCACCGACGCGAGCACGTCCGACCAGCGCGTGAGCATCGCCTTCCCGTCGGCGATGCGTTCGTCATCGACCAGCCCGGCGAGGTAGTCCCAGATCGGCGTGCGGAATTCGGGCTGGAAGTCGAGCAGGTCCAGCACGCTGAGATCGGGCATGAGGCCCGACGTGGCGCGCGTGTACGTGCCGGCCGAGATCCCGCCGGCCAGTGCCGTGCCGCGCAGCGCCGACAGGCAGCGCTCGAACGCCGGGGCGGCCTGTTCCGGTGTCGGCCGCGCGGCGGGTACCGTGGCGCGCGGATCCGCGGTCTGGGCTGTCGCCGTCCCCGCGACGGCCGCGACGAGGGCACAGGCGCCGATGGACGTCCTCACTTGTCGCCGCGCTCCCGGTAGTCGCCGAAGGTCGCGTCGCGCTCGCTCAGCAGTCCGCTCACGCTGGCGCCGTCACGGCGGAAGCGCGACATGTACGCCTTGCTCGGCTCCGTCTGGAAGGCGAGTGCCTGGAGCTCGGTGCCCGAACGGATCGCGGCGCGCAGCCCCATGATCTCCATCGCGCGATGCACGCTGCGCTTGTTGATCGCAGCCAGCTCGGTGGGCAGCTTCGCCACGCGGTCGGCGATCGCCAGCACCTCGGACTCGAGCCGGTCGAGCGGATACGCGCGATTCGCCCACCCCTGCCGGGCGGCTTCGGCGCCGCTCAGCGCATCGCCGGTCAGCATCGATTCCATCGCCTGGCGCATGCCCATCAGCCAGGGATGGAACTGCATGTCCGGCGGGCTCATCAGCCGCACGGGCGGGTAGCCGATCTGCGCGTCCTCGGCGACATAGACGAGGTCGCAGGCGGTCGCGAGCTCGGTGCCGCCGGCGAGGCAGTACCCGTGCACCTGCGCGATCACCGGTTTGGCCAGGTCCCACACGCGGAACCAGCCGTCGACCACGTGGCGCGACCACTGCCCGAGGCCGTCGGACGAGTGGTAGGGCTGCCCCACGCGATTGTTCGCCGACAGGTCGTAGCCGGAGCAGAACGCCGGGCCGGCGCCGCGGATGATCGTCACCCGCACGTCGGGATCGCGATCATGGGCCTCGAGCGCCGCGAAGATCTCCGAGCGCAGCGCGTTGTTCAGTGCGTTGCGCTTCTCGGGGCGGTTCAGGGTGATGCGCCGCACGCCGGCGGCGGGGGCGTCGATCAGGATGTGCGTCGGTGCGTTCATGGTCAGTCCTTGCGGTTCAGGTCCGGCGCATGGTGGCCGGGCATCGCCAGGCGGCTGTTGCGGGTGACCGCGAGCGCCTTGGTCGCGCCCTCGTGCGCCATGATCTTGTTCAGCACGGCCTTGCCGGCCTGCTCGAACACGCCGCGGTTGTTCACCACGTGCTCGCGCGACGCGCGGTAGTGCGTCAGGTGGCCGTTCAGCTCGGGGATCACGTAGCGGGCGACGAGATCCCAGCTGCGCGCGGTGGCTTCCCGGTTCGCCCAGTCGTGCACGAAGCCGATCAGGGTGCCGAAGCCGCCGGTGATCTCCTGCAGGTCGCGCACCGCCTTCACGAGGTCGTCGGGCGTGCCGATCACCGACGCCGACATCGGCGAGAACGCGGTTTCGTTGACGGCGTCGTCGGGCGTGCGGAAGAACTTCGCGCCCGGCCGCATCAGCGTGCCGACGATGTACTCGTTGTGCCAGCGCTGCAGTCCATCCTTCGCTTCCTTGCGGGCCTGCGCGCGGCTCTCGGCGATGTGCCACGACAGCAGCACGCGCCAGTCCTTGCGGCTGACGGTGTTGCCGTGTTTCGCGGCCGACTCCTCGGCGAAGCTCCATTGCGTGGCGAGTGCCGCCAGGCCTTCGGTGGAGGTCGACCCGATCGAGATGACGCCGGTGCCGTGCTTGCCCGCCAGCGTCATGCCCGACGGGCTGATCGTCGACGCCGTCACCATCGGCAGGTTCTCCTGCAGCGGCAGCAGCTGCAGCTGCGCGTCCTTCAGCGTGAACCAGTCGCTCTCGTGCGTGAAGCGCTCGCCGCCGGCGAGCAGCCGACGGATCACGCCCAGCGCCTCGTCCTGGCGATCGCGCTGGACCAGGGGGTCGATGCCCAGCGTGTAGGCGTCCGAGGGGAGCGCGCCCGGGCCGGTTCCGAAGATCGCGCGGCCGCCCGTCATATGGTCGAGCTGCACGATGCGCTGCGCCACGTTGAACGGGTGGTGGTAGGGCAGCGAGACCACGCCGGTGCCCAGCATGATGCGGTGGCTGCGTTCGCCCGCGGCCGCCAGGAACATCTCCGGTGACGCGATCGTCTCCCAGCCGGTCGAATGGTGCTCGCCGCACCAGAACTCGTCGTAGCCGAGCTTGTCGAGCTGCTCGACGAGATCGAGGTCGCTGCGGTACTGCAGCCGCGGGTGCTCGCCGATCGGGTGGTGGGGCGCCAGGAAGGCGCCGAAGCGCAGTCGGGTCATCAGGGTCTCCATGGGGGCGGGTTCGATTCGTTCGCGCTGATTGTGTCAGGTAATCCGCCGGCGCGATTCCTGTGCCGGGCCGTTCGTGTGCAAAACTTCGGCGATCAGCGTTCAGGAGACCGACGTGACCGAGGCCGAAGCACGCGCCCAGACCTACCATCTGCGCACCCACCAGTTCTTCGGGCTGCGGCCCGGCCCGCGCCTGATCGTGCTGGCCGCCGTCCACGGCAACGAGGTCTGCGGCATGCACGCGATCGAACGGGTCGCGCGCGAGCTCACCGAAGGCGCGCTGCGCATCGAGCGCGGCGTGCTCACGATGGTGCCGGTCACCAACCCGCTGGCCAACGCGCTCGGGCAGCGTGGCGGCGACCGCAACCTGAACCGCAACCTGCGGCCGGCCGCGGCACCGCAGGACTTCGAGGACCGCATCGCCAACGTGCTGTGCCCGCTGCTCGACGCACACGATGCGCTGCTCGACCTGCACTCGTTCCTCGCCGCCGGCGGCGAGCCGTTCGCGCTGGTCGGCCCGCCCGACAACGACGGCGATCTCGAGCCGTTCGCGCGCTCGGCCGAGGAATCGGCGCTTGCCGCCCATGTGGGCCCGGCGCGCATCGTCGAGGGCTGGATGGCGGCGTACGACCGCGGCGTGCGCCGCCGTCGCCAGCGCCCGGGCTCGGCGGAGCGGCAGCACCTGCTGAACAACGATCCCAACTACGGGGTCGGCACGACGGAGTACATGCGCGCACGCGGCGGCTATGCCGTCACGGTGGAATGCGGGCAGCACGAGGACCCTGCCGCGCCCGAGGTCGCCTACCGCGCGATCATGCAGGCGCTGGCCCTGCTGCGTCTGGCGCCGGTGCCGCTCGCGCCGCCCGTGCCGCGACACGAGGTGATCCGCCTGGTCGACGTGACCGACCGGCTGCATCCCGACGACACCTTCGTGCGCGCGTGGTCCAGTTTCGACGCCGTGCGCGCCGGCGAACCGATCGGCCGCAGGCATGATGGCACGCTGGTGACGGCGCCGGCCGACGGCCGCGTCGTGTTTCCCAACGCCCGGGCCGAGCCTGGCCAGGAATGGTTCTACTTCGCGCAGCCCAGTGCGCGCACGCTGCTCGACTGAAGGGGGCTTCCATGCACGCGTCGGCCGACCTGATCGAAAAGAGTCTCGAAGCGGTGGCCGAGCGGGTCGGCGATCCGGCGCCCCTGGTGTATCGCCGTCTGTTCGACGGCAATCCCGACCTGCAGGCGCTGTTCCTGCGCGACCACGACGACAGCGTGAAGGGGCAGATGTTCCAGCAGGTGATCGAGGCCGTGCTCGATTTCGTCGGACCCCGGGGGTTCGCCGACGGCCTGTTCGCCACCGAGTGGGTGAACCATCAGGGCCTCGGCGTGCCGGGGGATCAGTTCACGCGCTTCTTCGACGTGCTGGTCGAGACGTTCCGCGACGTTCTGGGCGCCGACTGGAGCGACGACTTCGACCGGGCCTGGCGGACGGTGATCGACGACATCGGCGCCGTGATCGCCCAGCGCACCGCGCCGGCCTGAGTCCTGGGGCCGGCCCGAACGCGCAGCTCAGGCCCGAACGCGATTCCGCCTGAACACCGTTCTCCCCAGAACGCCCGGCCCCGCCCGAACGCGCAGCCCCGCCCGAACGAGCAGCCGTTCGAGCCCGACGTGTCAGCCGGCGCAGATGGCCGGCAGCACCGCGCTGATCGAGCCGCGCAGCAGCGCGTCGGCGATGTCGTCCATCGGGGTCTCGTCGGCATTCACGATCACCACCCGCGCGCCCGCTTCCTTCGCCAGCGGCACCGCCCCCGCCACCGGATAGACCTGCAGCGTGGACCCGACGGCGATCAGCAGGTCGGCCTCGCGCGCGACGCGCATCGCCCGCTCGATCACCTCCGGCACCAGCGCCTGACCGAACGAGATCGTGTCGCTCTTGAGGATGCCGCCGCAGTCGAGGCATGCCGGATCGGCCTCGCCGGCGCGCACCCGCGCCAGCGTGTCCTCCATCGGCGAGCGGCGTCCGCAGCGCCAGCACATCACGCGGCGGATCGTGCCGTGCACCTCGATCACCTTGTCGCGGTCGTTGCCGGCGATCTGGTGCAGTTCGTCGACGTTCTGCGTGATCAGCGCGTGCAGCTTGCCGCGCTGCTCGAGCGTGACGAGGGCGCGGTGGCCCGGGTTCGGCCGTGCGGTCCAGGCGGTGTGCTCGAGACGTCCCTGCCAGGCGGCCTTGCGCACCTCGGGGTCGGCCAGGTAGTTCTGGATGGTCGACAGCTTCTCGGCGGCCGGGTTGCGCGTCCACACGCCCTGCGGGCCGCGGAAGTCCGGAATGCCCGAGTCGGTGGAGATGCCCGCGCCGGTCAGGGCGACGATGCGGCTGGCCTGGTCGACCCAGCCGCGGACGGTGGCGATCAGGTCGGGATCGGGAGAGGGGAGGGGGTTCGGCATGCGCGGATTCCGATGACGAGCGGCCCGGATCGTGCCGACCGGCGGGCCGCTGCGATGATAGCGTCCGGCCTGGCCCGGGTCAGGGGCCCGACCGGTCGGGGCGCGTCCGTTCGGGGGCGCGTCCGTTCGGGGGCGCGTCCGTTCGGGGGCGCGTCCGTTCGGGGGTGCGTCCGGGCGGGGACGCGCCCCCGGTCAGCGACGCGGACGCGGCAGCAGTCCCAGTGTGAGCGCCGTGCCGACGAGGATCACGGCACAGCCGACGACGGTGCGCAGCGTCACCTCCTCGCCGATGTAGAGGGCGGCCGACACCATGGCCACGACCGGGCTCAGGAACGTGACCGACGTGGCGCGCACCGCGCCGATCTGCCGCAGCAGCCCGAAGTACAGCACGAAGCCCAGCCCGGACGACGCCAGGCCCAGGAACAGCACTTCGGCCCAGGCGCGTGCGCCCGGCGCCTCGGCCGGCCAGGTCAGCCAGGCCAGCGGCGCGAGCGCGATGCCGGCGGCGCTCATGCTGCCGGCGGCCAGCGCGATCGGATCGACCATGTGCAGGCGCACGCGCGCGTAGTTGGACGACACGCCCCACAAGGCCGTGACGGCGAGCGTGATCAGGATCGCGACCCCGGCGTCCTCGCGGATCGAGATCCGGTCGCCGACGAGGATCGCCACGCCGGCGAAGCCGATCAGCAGGCCCGCCGCGCGCCACGCGGTGATCCGTTCGCCCAGCCACACGCGTGCGACGACGGCCGCGAACAGGGGCGCGGCCGACTGCAGGATCGCCAGCAGGCCGGCGGAGATCGAGCGCGACGAGTAGCCCAGTCCCAGGAACGGCACGGCGGTGAACGCGATGCCGAACACCGCCATGTCGCGCCAGTGCGCGCGCAGCGGCGCGACCCCCGTGCGCAGCAGCGTCAGCGGCAGCAGCACCAGCACGGCGGCCAGCCCCATGCGCAGGAACACCATCGCCGGCGCGCCGAACGCCGGCACCGAGGTCTTCATGAAGAGGTAGGCGGTGCCCCAGACGAAGGCCAGGAGCAGCAGTTGCAGGACGTGGGTCGGGCGCATCGGTCTAAAATACCGGGTTTTCCCAACCCCTCCGAAAGCCCGACCGTGAAGCCGACGCTGAAACCCGCGATTCCGAACTTCTCCTCCGGTCCCTGCGCCAAACGGCCAGGGTACGCGCTGTCGGCGCTGCCGACCGACGTGCTGGGGCGCTCGCACCGCTCGTCGCTGGGCAAGGCGCGGCTGGCCAGGAGCATCGCCGAGACCCGGCGCATCCTGGGCGTGCCGGCCGACTACCGCATCGGCATCGTGCCCGCCTCCGACACCGGCGCCTTCGAGATGGCGATGTGGTCGATGCTCGGCGCGCGCCCGGTCGACGTCTTCACCTGGGAGTCGTTCGGCGACGGCTGGGCATCCGACATCGCCAAGCAGCTGAAGCTGAAGGACGCCCGCCTGTTCTCGGCGCCCTACGGCGAGCTGCCCGACCTCTCGCAGGCGAACCCCGACCACGACGTGGTGTTCACCTGGAACGGCACCACCAGCGGCGTGAAGGTGCCCGATGGCGACTGGATCAGCGACGCCCGCAGCGGCCTGACGCTGTGCGACGCGACCAGCGCCGCGTTCGCGATGCAACTGCCCTGGAGCAAGCTCGACGTCGTCACGTTCTCATGGCAGAAGGTGCTGGGCGGCGAAGCCGCGCACGGCATGCTGGTGCTGTCGCCGCGCGCGGTCGCCCGGCTCGAGAGCTACGTGCCGCCGTGGCCGCTGCCCAAGATCTTCCGCCTGACGAAGGGCGGCAAGCTGCTCGAGGAGGTCTTCGAGGGCTCGACGATCAACACGCCGTCCATGCTGGCCAACGAGGACTATCTCGACGCGCTCGCATGGGCCGATTCCATCGGCGGTCTCGACGGCCTCATCCGCCGCTCGGAGCAGAACCTGGCCCTGTTCGAAGGCTTCGTCGCCACCCATCCCTGGATCCGATTCCTGGCCAAGGACAAGGCGACGCGCTCGAACACCAGCGTGTGCCTGTCGCTCGACCTGACGCCCGAGCAGGTCAAGAAGCTGGTGAAGCTGCTCGAGCAGGAGGGCGTGGCGCTCGACTGCGGCTCGTACAAGGACGCACCGGCCGGGCTGCGCTTCTGGTGCGGCGCCACGGTGCAGGCCTCCGACATCGAGCGGGTGCTGCCCTGGCTCGAATGGGCGTACCACGAGGTGAAGGGCGCCTGACGGGCGCCTGATCCCCGCGCACGGTCCGCACGCGTCGGTCGTCAGGCCTTGCGTGCGGCCGATTCCTTGCGGGCCAGCCAGATCGTCGAGGCGACGATCACGACGCCTCCCACCAGCGCCGTCGCCGACGGCGACGTGCCGAAGATCGCCAGCCCCAGCAGCGACGCCCAGATCAGGTCGAGGAAGCGCACCGGCTGCACCGCCGAGATGTCGGCCAGGCTGAATGCGCGCGTCATGCAGTAGTGGGCGACGGTGCCGAGCAGGCCGGCGGCCAGGAAGGCGAGCCACTGCAGCGGTGTCGGGTTCTGCCACGCGGGGATCGCCAGCGGCAGCGTGAACAGCGTGACCGTGATGCCCTGCCAGAAGACGATCGTGCCGGGGCTGTCGTGGCGCGTCAGCGCCTTGTTGATCAGGAACGACGCCGCGAAGAACGGTGACGACGCGAGCAGCACGAGACTCCACCAGCCGCCGCCGCCCGCTCCGCCGTGGGCGAGGTGCGGCGCGATCACGATCAGCACTCCCGAGAATCCGATCGCCGCTGCGATCCAGCGCGCGGCCGACACCTTCTCCTTGAGCAGCAGCGCCGCGCCGAACAGCACGAAGATCGGCGTGGTGAACTGGATGGCCGTGACGTCGGCCAGCGGGATGTGCGGCAGGGCGAGGAAGAACAGGTTCAGCGCGGCCGCGTGCATCGCCCCGCGCCAGAACTGGCCGCGGATGTTCTTCGGCCGGTAGGCGCCCGCGCCGTCGCGCACCAGCAGCGGCAGCATCACGACCAGGCCGAAGAACGCGCGCAGGAACTGCGCCTGCAGGGAGTCCATCTGCAGCGTCATCACGCGCATCAGCGCGTTCATCGTGCACAGCGTGAGGCCGCCCGCGGCCATCCACATCATGCCGCGCAGCACGACCGCGTTGCGCGCCCGCGCGGCGGCGGCCTCAGCCATGCGCGGCGAGCGCCGACACGCGCGGCAGCGACTGCAGCGCCGACAGTTGCTCGAACAGCCGTTCGGGCTGCGGGAAGCGCACCGACCGCGCGCAGTCCAGGAACTTGTCGCGCAGCTGTTCGGGCGCCAGCGGCCGGTGTGCGTCGCCGCGCGCGAACGCCACTTCGCCGCTGTCGAGACGGCGGCCGTCGCGCAGCGTGATGCCGACCCGGTCGCTGCGCGCGAAGGCCGGTCCGAGCGGGCCTTCGGTGTCGACCGTGTCGATGCGCAGGCGGTCGAACAGCGCCTGCACCTGCGGCTGCCGCACGAAGCCGTCGTCGAGCTGGGCGAGCCCGACCGCCCGTGCGGTCAGCGCGGAGGCGACCGCGAACTGCAGGCTGAACTTCGCCTCGAGCGCGGTCTGCGGACGCGCGTTGCGCAGCATCGACGCCTGCGCGACGCCGATCGTGGCGTCGACGCGCTCGATGTCCTGCGGCGCGAGGTCGTGGGCCTGCGCGAGGTCGAGCACCGCATCGATCACGCGGTGCGTGGCGTAGCACACCGGGTACTTCTTGATGCTCAGCCCGGACTCGGTGATGCGCAGCCGCTCGCCCAGGGGCGGCAGCGGCGAGGCACGGTCGACCCGGTTGTGCGGCGAGAGGGCGGCGAGGAAGCCCGCGTGATGCTCGAGGGCATCGGGTGCGGCCGTCAGGCCGGCGCGTGCCAGCATGGCGGCGTCGATGCCGTGCGCGGCCGCCTGACCCGCGTGGAAGGGCTTGGTCATCGTGCCGAAGTTGGCCACCAGCCCGGCGGACATGCTCGCGGCGATGGCCAGCGTGCGTTGCGTCAGGGCGCGGTCGTAGCGCAGCAGCAGCGCGGTGGCCGCCGCCGCGGCGACGGTGCCGAACACCCCCGTCGGATGCCATCCCTTCAGGTGGTGCGCGTCGGGGTCGCGTCCGATCAGCTCGGCCCACACCTCGTAGCCGGCGACGTAGGCGCGCAGCGCGTCGAGGCCGCTAGCGCCGCACTGCTCGGCCACTGCGATCACGGCCGGCACCAGCACCGTGCTGGGGTGTCCGGCGAGGGCGACGTCGTCGTAGTCGAGCGCGTGCCCCGCCGTGCCGTTGACCAGCGCCGCATCCCGCGCGCGCGCGGTCTCGGCGCCCAGCAGCACGCGGGCGCGGTGCTCGGGACCGGCGGGGCCCGCCTGCGCGGCGACGAATCCGCGCACGACGCCCACCACGGGTTCGTCCCGTCCGGCGAGCATGGTGGCGATCGTGTCGATGAAGCCCGTGCGCACGACCGCGGCGGCGGCATCGGGCACGGGATGCTCGGCCATGCCGACGACGAAGTCGGCGAGGGCGGCGGTCAGACCGGCGGAGGTGGTCATCTGGGGTTCCTCGTGGCCGTGCTCAGTACGAGCGGGGCATCTTCAGGATGTGCTCGCCGATGTAGGCGAGGATCATGTTCGTCGAAATCGGCGCGATCTGCATCAGCCGCGTCTCGCGCCACTTGCGCTCGACGTCGTACTCGCGCGCGTAGCCGAAGCCGCCGTGCGTCTGCAGGCACGCCTCGGCCGCGTGCCAGGCGGCTTCGGAGGCCAGCATCTTCGCCATGTTGGCGGCGTCGCCGCTCGGCTGGCCCGCCTGGAACAGCGCCGCCGCCTTGCGGATCATCAGGTCGGCCGCCTCGGTCTCGGCATACGCGCGTGCGATCGGGAACTGCACGCCCTGGTTCTGCCCGATGGGGCGGTCGAACACCACGCGTTCGGTCGCGTAGGCGGCGGCCTTCTTCAGGAACCAGCGCGCGTCGCCCAGCGCCTCGGAGGCCACCAGCACCCGCTCGGCATTCATGCCGTCGAGGATGTACCGGAAGCCCTTGCCTTCCTCGCCGATCAGGGCCTGCGCCGGAATGCGCAGGTTGTCGAAGAAGACTTCCGTGCTGTTGTGGTTGATCATCGCGCGCAGCGGGCGGATCTCCATGCCGTGGCCGCGGGCCTCGCGCATGTCGACCAGGAACACCGACAGCCCCTCGGTCTTGCGCTTCACCTGCTCGTGCGGCGTGGTGCGCGCCAGCAGCAGCATGAGGTCGGAGTGCAGCGCCCGCGAAGTCCACACCTTCTGGCCGTTGACCACGTAGTGGTCGCCGTCGCGCACCGCACGCGTCTTCAGCCGTGTGGTGTCCGACCCGGTGGTCGGCTCGGTCACGCCGAACGCCTGCAGCCGCAGCGCGCCGCTGGCGATCTGCGGCAGGTAGTGGGCCTTCTGCGCGTCGCTGCCGTGACGCAGCAGCGTGCCCATGATGTACATCTGCGCATGACAGGCGGCGGCGTTGCAGCCCGACGCGTGGATCTCCTCGAGGATCGCCGACGCGGCGCGCAGCGGCAGGCCGGCGCCGCCGTAGGCTTCGGGGATCAGTGCGGCGAGGTAGCCGGCCTCGGTCAGTGCCGTGACGAACTCGGTGGGATAGCCTTCGCGCGCTTCGAGATCGCGCCAGTAGCCGCCGTCGAACGCCGCGCAGATGCGGCGCACGCTGTCGCGGATCTCGGCGAAGTCCTCGCCGAGGTCGAGGCTGACCGGGCGGTCGGGCGGGGCGTCGTGCATGTCGTGGTCCTCGGAACGGGGCGCGTGCGGTGGATCAGCGGCCCTTGAACTGCGGCGGCCGCTTCTCGTTGAACGCGCGCACGCCTTCCAGGCGGTCTTCGGTGGCGACCAGGTGGTTGTACGCCTCGACCTCGAACCGGAAGGCGGTCTTCAGCTCCATCTGCATGCCGTAGCGGATCGACTTCTTTGCCTGCCGCACCGACAGCGGCGCGTTGGCGGCGATACGGTGCGCGGTCTCGAGCGCGCGCGGCATCAGCTCGGCCGCGTCGAACACCTCGTTCAGCACGCCCCAGGCGTGCGCCTTCTCTGCGTCGAACGGCCGTCCGGTGAGGATCACCTCGCGGGCGCGGCGCTCGCCGATCGCGCGCGGCAGGTTCTGCGTGCCGCCGGCGCCGGGCATGATGCCGATCGTGACCTCGGTCAGCGCGAAGCGTGCGTGGCGCGCGGCGTAGGCGAAGTCGCAGGCGAGCACCGTCTCGAGGCCGCCCGCATAGGCATGGCCGTTGACGGCGGCGATGACCGGCACCTGCAGGTCCATCAGTGTCCAGTACTGCCGTTCGAAGAGCTCGTGCTGACGACGCCACGTGTCGGGCGTCATGCCGTTGCGCTCCTTCAGGTCGCCGCCCGAGCAGAACGCGCGTTCGCCGGCCCCCGTGAGCACCACGCAGCGCACGTCCTCCGGGTCTTCGGTGAGGCGGGTCCACAGGTCGAGCAGGTCGCGGCCCATCTGCGTGTTGAGCGCGTTCAGCACCTCGGGGCGGTTGAGGGTCACGACGAGCACGTGCGGCGCGTCCATGCGCGTGGCGAGCGTTTCGTAGGCGGGCAGTTGCATCGGGGTCAGT
>JAKOZZ010000084.1 GCA_029779755.1 Pseudomonadota bacterium | reverse complement strand
CGCGCATGGTGCACGTGGCCCAGCGCAGCAGCCGCCGCTCGCTGCGGCCGTTCCTGTGGCACCTGAACAGCCTGTTCAAGGTCTGGTCCTCGCGCACCTACCGCGCGTACGGCGCCCGCCTGCGCGCCTGCTGACGATGTTCTCGTTCAGCGTCTCGCTGCTGCTGTCGCTGGTGGTCTCGGTGCTGATCCTGCGCTGGGCCTCGCGTCGCGGGCTGATGGCGATGGACCACGACCTCGAGAGCGTGCAGAAGATGCACGCGCGCCCGGTGCCGCGCATCGGCGGGCTGGCGGTGTTCATCGCGGCGTCGATCGGCACCGCGCTGATCGCCACGCGCGACCCGGCCAACGCGGCGCGCATCGGCCTGCTGTGCGCATGCGCGATCCCGGCCTTCGCCGGTGGCCTGGCCGAGGACCTCACCAAGCGCATCACGCCCTGGCGGCGCATGGCCTGCATGGCGCTGTCGTGCGGGCTGGCGTTCTGGACGATGGACCTCGTCATTCCGCGCGTCGACATCGAGTGGCTCGACCCGCTGATCGCCTGGAAGCCGTTCGCCATCGTGCTCACCCTGATGGCGCTGCTGGCCGTCACCAACGCGATCAACATCATCGACGGGTTCAACGGGCTGGCCGGCGTCGTCTGCTCGATCATGTTCCTGGCGCTGGGCTACGTGGGACTGAAGGTGGGCGACGCGATGGTCGTGTCGGCCAGCCTGGTGATGTCCGGCTCGATCATCGGCTTCCTGGTGTGGAACTACCCGCGCGGCCACATCCTGATGGGGGACGGCGGCGCGTATTTCGTCGGGTTCATGCTCGGCGCGCTGTCGATCCTGATCGTGGCGCGCAACCCGTCGGTGTCGGCCTGGTTCCCGGTGCTGCTGATGGCCTACCCGCTGGTCGAGATCGCGTTCTCGGTCTACCGCCGGCGCGTGCTGCGCGGCACCGACCCGCACCTGCCCGACGCCGCCCACCTGCACCAGCTGATCTTCCGGCGCGTGGTGCGCTGGGCGGTCGGCGCCAGCGACCCCGACGCGCGCACCGTGCGCAACGCGCTCACCGCACCCTACCTGTGGGTGCTGTCGTCGCTGACCGTCGCGCCGGCGGCCCTGTGGTACGACCGCACGCCGGTGCTCGCCTCCCTGTTCGTCGTGTTCTGCGTGTCCTACGTATGGCTGTACTTCCGCATCGTGCGGCTGAAGGTGCCGCGCTGGATGGTGTTCAAGCGATGAGCCCGGCGCCCGTCGCCATCGGCGACGTGCAGGGCTGCTGCGACAGCCTGCAGGCGCTGATCGCGCGCGTCGACCGCGACGCGCCGGACGCGCCGCTGTGGTTCTGCGGCGACCTGGTCAACCGCGGACCGAAGTCGCTGCAGACGCTGCGCTTCGTGCGCGCGCTGGGCGAGCGCGCGGTCGTCGTGCTGGGCAACCACGACCTGCACCTGCTGGCCGTGGCCTACGGCATCCGCGCCGCCCACCGCAGCGACACCCTCGACGAGATCCTCGCCGCCCCCGACCGCGACGCACTGCTCGACTGGCTGCGCACGCGCCCGCTGGCGCACTTCGACCGCGGGCACCTGCTGGTGCATGCCGGCGTGCTGCCGCAGTGGAGCGCCGCCCGCGCGGTGCAGTTGTCCGGCGAAGTGTCGGCGCGGCTCGGCGGCACCGATGCGCGGGCGTTCCTCGCCACGATGTACGGCAACGAGCCCGCCCGCTGGGATGACGCCCTGCCCGGCGCCGACCGCTGGCGGGTGGTGGTGAACGCGCTCACGCGGCTGCGCTTCTGCACGCCGTCCGGGCTGATGGAGTTCGCCACCAAGGACGTGGCCGACGCGGCGCCGGCGGGCTACCTGCCCTGGTTCGACACGCGCCGGGCGTCGGCCGACGTCACCGTCGTGTTCGGGCACTGGTCGCACCTCGGGCTGGTGATGCGCCCCAACCTGCTCGCGCTCGACACCGGCTGCGTGTGGGGCAACCGCCTGACGGCGGTGTCGCTCGAGACCGACCCGGCGGCACGCCGGGTCTGGCAGGTGGAGTGCACGGACGCGCGACCGGGCACGGCCGGCCCCGCCTGAAGCGGCGCGCCGACGAAGCGGCCATTCCCAGGCACGCGTGGGGCGAACACGACCTGCGCCGTCCCCGGCGGCGTGCGCCCGGCCCGCTCAGAACGGCAGCTTCACCCCCGGCTTGACCGCCAGGATCGCCCGCCGGAAGTCGTTCTGGATGCGCGACAGCGCCGCCGGCGTGTCGGCCTCGAAGCGCAGCACCACCACCGGCGTGGTGTTCGACGGACGCGCCAGACCGAAGCCGTCCGGATACTCGACGCGTACGCCGTCGATGGTGATCACGTCCGACGCGCCGGGAAACTTCGCCGTGCGCTTGAGCTCCTCGACCATGCGGAAGTTCTCGCCTTCGGCCGTGCGCAGCTGCAGCTCGGGCGTGGTCGGTGCGTCGGGCAGCGCGTTCAGCACCGCGCTCGGGTCGGCACTGCGGCTCAGGATCTCGAGCAGGCGGGCGCCGGCGTACATGCCGTCGTCGAAGCCGTACCAGCGGTCCTTGTAGAAGATGTGCCCGCTCATCTCGCCGGCCAGCGGCGCACCGGTCTCGCGCAGCTTGGCCTTCACCAGCGAATGGCCGGTGCGCCACATCGTCGGCGTGCCGCCGTGCTGGCGGATCCATGCGGCCAGGTTGCGCGTGCACTTCACGTCGAAGATGATCTCCGCGCCCGGGTGGCGCTCGAGCACCTCGGCGGCCAGCAGCATCAGCTGACGGTCGGGGAAGATGATCTTGCCGTCCTTGGTGACCACGCCGAGACGGTCGCCGTCGCCGTCGAAGGCGATGCCCAGTTCGGCGTCGGTCTCCTGCAGGCAGCGCACCAGGTCCTGCAGGTTCTCGGGATGCGCGGGGTCGGGATGGTGGTTGGGGAAGGTGCCGTCGACGTCGCAGAACAGCTCGATCACCTCGCAGCCGATCGCGCGGAACAGCGCCGGGGCGTACGCACCGGCCACCCCGTTGCCGCAGTCGATCGCGATCTTCATCGGGCGCGCCAGGCGGATGTCGCCGACGATCCGGTCGAGGTAGCGCTGCGCGAGCGACACTTCGCGCAGACCGCCGCGCTGCGCGGGGTCGACCTCGGTCAGCCCGCCCCGGATCTCCTGCGCCAGCCGCTGGATCGCGTCGCCGTGGATGGCCTCGCCGCCGACCACCATCTTCAGGCCGTTGTAGTCCGGCGGGTTGTGGCTGCCCGTCACGGCGACGCCCGATCCGGTGCCGAGCTCGTAGGTGCCGTAGTAGACCATCGGCGTGGTGACCATGCCGATGTCGATCACGCCCACGCCGGCGGCGCGGAACCCGTCGGAGAGCTCGCCGGACAGCGCCGGCCCGGACAGGCGCCCGTCACGGCCGACGACCGCCTCGGTGCCGCCGGCGGCCCGCACGCGGTGCCCGAGCGCCAGGCCGATGGCGCGCACCGCCGCGCGGGTCAGCGTCGTGTCGACGATGCCGCGGATGTCGTAGGCCTTGAAGATGGAGGGGTCGATGGCATTCATGGTCGTTGTCGTTCGGGAGGGTTCTGGCGCGATGTTCGCGCGCCGCGGCGCGCCCTGTCGAGCGTCTCGGGCATCGTGTCATCGAAGGGCAGGCCCAGCCGTGACGAAATCGATGCTCTCGCCGACTCGGCGATGCGATGCCGCTGCTTGTTGCGGTCGGCCGGCGCGGCCGTCTCGAGCGGGGCGATTTCCGGCAGCGCGTGCACTTCGCAGACGATGCCGCCGGCTCCGAGCACGCGCCACATCGACGCCACGAAGGTGACGTCGCCCGAGAAGTCGGCCGCCTGCGCCGCGCCGCCGCGCGCATCGAGGTAGCGCAGCCCCACCGGCACCACCGGCGCCTGCGCGTCGACGGCGGCCTGGATCAGGTTGGCGTGGAACGGCAGCAGCGCGTGGCCCGCGCCGGTCGTGCCTTCCGGGAACACGGCCACGCGGCCGCCCGCCTGCAGACTGCGCTCGATGTGCTCGATCAGACGGTGCACCGCATGACGCCGGCCACGCTCGATGAACAGGGTGCCGGCGCGCGCCACCAGGGTGCCCACCAGCGGCCAGCGCGCGATCTCGGACTTGGCGACGAACGACGCCGGGCACAGCGCGTCGATCGCGAAGATGTCGAGCCAGGACAGGTGGTTGGCCACGACCAGCCGGCCGGGCGGCAGCGCGTGCAGCGGCCGCGCGCCGGGCGCAGTGCATTCGGACAGCCGCAGCCCGCAGCCGGCCAGCAGCATGCGCGACCAGACGCGGATCGCCGTGCGCCGCGCCGGCTCGCGCCAGAACGGAAACAGCACGATCACGGTGAACAGACCGCCGAACAGCAGCGCGATCACCTGCGGCAGGCGCCACAGGCGCCGCACGGCCGCGATCATCGGCGGTCGACGCGGGTCGCGGACGAGGGACGGGCGCGCACCACGCGCACGCTCAGACCGGCCGCGAGTGCACGACCCGGCCCGCCACCAGCGTCAGGCGCGTGCGGCCGGCGAGCTCGCTGCCCAGGTAGGGCGAGTGCTTGCCCTGGCTCAGCAGCCGGTCGCGCTCGAGCACCCAGTGCTCGGCCGGATCGAACACGCACACGTCGGCCAGCGCGCCGGGCTTCAGCGTGCCGGCATCGATGCCCAGCACCGACGCCGGACGCACGGTGATGCGCTCGAGCGCGGCCGACAGCGACTGGCCGGTCTCGTGCGCCCACTTCAGCGTGAGCGGCAGCAGCAGTTCCAGCCCGGTGGTGCCGGCTTCGGCCTCGGCGAACGGCAGCTGCTTGGCGTCGTCGTCGACCGGGGTGTGGTCGGAGCAGATCGCATCGACGGTGCCGTCGGCCACGCCGGCGCGGATCGCGTCGCGGTCACGCTGGGCACGGAACGGCGGATCGACCCGGTAGTGGCTGTCGAAGAAGCCGATGTCGACGTCGGTCAGGTGCAGGTGATGCACGGCGACGTCGCAGCTCACCGGCAGGCCTTCGGCCTTCGCGCGCCGCACCAGCTCGATGCCGGCGGCCGACGACAGCCGGCACAGGTGCACACGGCAGTCGGTGCTGCGCACCAGCTCGAAGATGGTCTGCAGC
>JAKOZZ010000077.1 GCA_029779755.1 Pseudomonadota bacterium | reverse complement strand
AGTTCGACCAGATCTTCCCGGGCTGCCGCATCATCGACATCCACGAGTTCCTGCTCGAGAAGGGCGTGAAGCTCGAGGGCGTGACGGGCGCGCGCTACATGTATCACGAGCCCTGCCACAACCCGATGAAGACGTACGCGTCGGCCAAGGTGGTCAACACCCTGATCAACGACAGCCTCAACGGCAAGGTCGAGAAGAACGACCGGTGCTGCGGGGAATCCGGCACCCTGGCGGTGTCCCGCCCCGACGTGTCCACGCAGGTGCGCTTCCGCAAGGAAGAGGAGATGCGCAAGGGTGCGGCGGCGCTGCGCGCGATCCCGGTGCGGCAGGACGGGCCGTCGGGCGGTGCCGCGTCCGACCCCGCACAGGCCGCGGGTGCGTTCGACGGGCCGGTCAAGGTGCTCACCTCGTGCCCGTCCTGCCTGCAGGGGCTGTCGCGTTACGAAGGGGACACCGGAGTCGAGGCCGACTACCTCGTGATCGAGCTCGCCCGGCACCTGCTCGGCGAGGACTGGATGGAGCGGTACGTCGCGCAGGCCAACGCCGGCGGCATCGAGCGCGTGCTGGTCTGATTCACCCCGCGAGACGGCGCGTCAGCGCGTCGGCGAGGAAGTCGTAGACGCGGCGGATGCGCCGGCTCGAACGCAGCTCGCGGTGCACCGCCAGCCAGGCGTCCAGCTTCGGCACCGGCAGGTCCGGCAGCGCCAGGCGCTCGAGCGCGGGCTCGTCGTCCGCGATCAGCGTCGCCACGAAGCCGATGCCCAGTCCGGCGCGCAGCGCCTGCCAGTACACCAGGTGGTCCGCGGTCCGCAGTGCGATGCGCGCGGCATCGAGTGCGATGCCGGCGACGCGGAAGCCGCGCTCGATCGCATCGTCGTCCGCGTACAGCAGCAGCTCGTGCGTGCCGAGGTCGGCGGGGCGGCGAGGCCGCGGCCGCCTCGACAGGTAGTCGCGGCTGGCATATGCGCCGATCGGCATCGTTCCGAGCCGGCGCGCGACGACGTTCGCCTGCCGCGGCCGGACCATGCGCACCGCGATGTCGGCTTCGCGTTCGAGCAGGTTGCTGACCGCATTGGTGGCGACCACCTCGATGCCGATCCCCGGCTCGGCGTGCCGCAGGCGCGCGAGCAGCGTCGGGAGCACCATCGCGGCGATCACCTCGCTGGCCGAGATCCGCACCACCCCCTCGAGCCGTTCGGAGCGTGCCGACGCGGCGATCTCCAGCGCGTGGGCCGCGCGCTGCATCTGCCGCGCATGCTCGACGATCGCCCTCGCCGCGTCGGTCGGCGCGAGTCCGCGGCGCGTGCGCTCGAACAGCGCGACGCCCAGGGCGGCTTCCAGTGCCGCGATCTGACGCCCGACGGTCGGCTGGCTGCTGCCGAGCTGGCGGGCAGCCGCGCTCAGGCTGCCGCCGTCGTGCGTCGCCACGAAGCTGCGCACCAGGTTCCAGTCGAGCAGGCGGTCCAGGGTATTCATCGATGAATATCAGAAATTCGTGTTGCGCCAATTGTGGATCATCCGTGCGGCACGCAGACTGACCGGCATCGACGACGTGCACGGAGCGTGCGACATGAACGACGGAATCGGACGGGTGCTGGTGCTGGGGGCGAACGGGCGACTGG
>JAKOZZ010000098.1 GCA_029779755.1 Pseudomonadota bacterium | reverse complement strand
TCGTCGATCGGACCGGGGTGGATCGCTTCGATCAGGTCGCGGGTGAGCATGGTGTCGGGCGGGTGTCGGCGTGCCGGAGCGGATTCGATCGTACTGCGACGCAGCAGCGGGCGACAGGGGCGCGGCCTACGCGCCTTGCGCGTTCACCCGTACAACGCAGCGGCGGTGCCGTTCGTCGACACGCGTCGCGAACCATTCGGTCGTGAGCTGCCGGGTGATCTTCGGGCTCTTGAGCTGGATGCGCGGCACCACCGCCCGCGGCAGCGGCCTGCCGTGGGCCTGCTCGGCCGCCTCGAACACCTTGCGGTACACGGCGGAGCGGGAAAAGCGCGCCTCCTTCTCCTGCGCGAGCGCCGCACGGATCGCGTCCTGGTCCAGGCCCAGACGCGGCGCCAGCGAACGCAGCGCCGCTTCGGTGGCGCCCGTGCGCCGCCCGGCGTCGGGTCCGCGCAGCACCAGGTCGCCGTCGAGGTCGAGCGCGATGCCCGAGGCGATGCTCACCGCGTTCTGGAAGGCCGCGTTGCGGCTGGCGTAGTGGCCGGCGTTGAAGTCCGCGAAGCGGTAGAGCGGGCGGTCGTAGTCGGCCGGGTAGTCGAGCAGATGCGCGATGCCGAAGTACAGGCCGCCGCGACGGGTGAACACCTCGGCCCGCAGGTCGGTCGCCACCGGGTAGGGGTAGGGGCGGGCGGCCGCGTGCTGCTCGGCGAACGCGATCGCCACCTGCATCGGCCCGCCGGTGCGCACCGGGTTTGCGCCCGCGAACAGGCGCCGCCCCATGGGCACCATGCCGACGAAGTCGTCGAAGATCTCGCTCAGCTCCTTCTCGGTGGTGGCCGCGTCGATGCGCTCGGCGAAGCTGCGGCCGTTGGACGACGGCAGCTTCAGTGCCGTGCGCGCCACGGCCGGCGGCACGCCGGCGCGCTCGGACTTCGCGTCGATCTCCCGCCAGGCGATCGCCGCCAGACCCGGCACCGTGGGGTTGGCGCGGAACGACGACTCCTGCTCGGTGATCGCCACCGCCGCACAGACGTTCGACGCGTTGACCGGCACCTGCAGCGCGGTCAGCGCAGCATGGATGTCGGCCGCCCAGCCGGCGCGCTCGCCGACGCCGGGCGGCAGCGCCTGCACGATCAGCGCGCGGGCCTCGGCGTGGGTCATCGCGCTGCGCACCGGCACCGGTCCGTCGGTGGCGCAGGCGGCGAGCAGCGTGGCGAGCGCGGTGGCGAACAGTGCGGTCGGCGCCGCGCTGGACGCCCGGGGCCGGTCGGCGCATCCGGATGCGGCCGGATCGTGGTCGAGCGCGGCGATGCGCAGGGGCAAGGAAACGTCTCCAGGATGGGTGGGCCGGGCGCGGCATCCGCCTCGTGAGGGGCGCCGGGGCACGAGCATAATCGCGCACCCGGCTGCGTCGAACGCAGCGCACGAACGAGCGACGATGATGCCTCACGAACGCGCGCCCCTGCTGGTCTCCCTGCGCAGCGCCGTCGGGTCGACGGTGCATGCCGAAGCGCCCTCCGTCTTCGCGTGGCTGCGCTGGGACGACGACGCGGGTGCGCGGTGGCCGGAACCGGCGGCGATCGCGCGGCGCATCGAAGACGCGGTGCCCGTGCTTGCGGGCGCGCTGGAGGATCCGACCACGGTCGCGCATCCGGAGGCCGACGTGCTCGCCGCCCTGTGTGCGCTGACCGCCCGGATCGCCTGGCACCTGCAGCGGCGACCCGACGGCGGACATGGCGCGCTGGTGCCGGCGGCGCAGGCGCAGCGCGCGCGTCCGCCGGAGTCCCACGCCGCGCGTCCGCCGGAGTCGCACGCCGCGCGTCCGCCGGAGCCGCCCGCCCCGTGGCGTCCGCCGTCACCGGCCGCGGCGCACTGCGCCTACGCGTTCGCCGAGTTCGGTGAACCCGCGATGCGCATCGCCGTCGCCCTCGTGCGCGCTGCCTGCCAGCGCGACCCCCGTGCGCTGGAGCGTGCCGGGCAGGCTGCGGGAGGGCTTCTCGACGCGACGGCAGCCGCCGAACTGGACGGCGCATCGGCGTTGATGCGCCGGCGCGCGCTGCAGCGCGGCATCCCGGTCCATCGGGTCTCGCCCCGCATCCGCCTGCTGCAGCTGGGGCAGGGCGTACGCGCCCACCGCACGTTCGAGAGCGGCACGGACCAGGACGCGCACACCGGGGGGCGGCTGGCCGCGAATAAGATGGCGACGGCCGAACTGCTGCATCGCCTGGGCCTGCCCGGGGCGGTGCACCGGCCCGCGCGCACGGTGGACGAGGCGCGGCGCATCGCGCGCGCCTACGGCTATCCCGTGGTGGTCAAGCCCAGCCATGGGGAGAAGCAGGCCGGCGTCACGATCGGGGTGCGCGACGACACCGAACTGGCGGCGGCCTTCGAGAAGGCCCGCCGCGCACGCGCGGGCCTCGTGCTGGTCGAACGCTTCGCGCCGGGCTCCGATTTCCGGCTGCTCGTGGCGGGCGGACGACTGGCGTCGGTTGCCCTGCGGCGGCCCGCAACCGTCGTCGGGGACGGGCGCAGCAGCATCGACGCCCTGATCGACGTGCTCAACGCCGACCCCAACCGAGGGCCCGGCGACGCCTATGCCCTGGTGCCCGTCGGCCGGGACGCCGAACTCGACGAGGCGCTCGGCCGCCAGGGGATGCGGCTGACCGACGTCCCGGCGCCGGGGGCGGCCGTGTACCTGCGTGTCAATCCGACGCCCATGCATGGCGGCACCGTCGAGGAGTGCGTCGAGCGCGTGCATCCGGACATCCGCGCGATGGCCGAGACGATCGCGCGCGCGCTGAAGGTGCAGGTGCTGGGGATCGACTTCGTGTGTCCCGACATCACGCGGTCGTGGCGCGCGGTCGGCGGAACGGTCTGCGAGGTCAACCTCACGCCCGGGCACCGGCCCCACGGCCAGCGCGGGATCGACGCCATCCTCGACGTGCTGTTCCCGCAGGGGGGCGACGGCCGCATCCCCACGGCCGCGCTGCTGGGCCCGCGCGCCGGCACGCAGTGCCGTCTGATGGCGGCGCTGCTCGCGGCGTGCGGACGCACCGTCGGGCGCGTGATGCAGGGGGCGGTGTCGGTGGGCGGCGTGGCCGTGCGTGCGCCGGCGGGCGGACTGCCGCTGTCGCCGGCCGTCGTGTTCGAGCATCCCGATGTCGAGTGCGCGGTGTTCGCGCTGGACGAGGATGCGCCGTACGCCGGCGGCCTGCCGTTCGACCAGTGCGACGTGCTCGTCACCACGACCGACGACGAGGTCGCCCTGGCCCACGTGCTGCAGCGGGTACACGGTGCCGTGGTGATGGCGCACGGGCACCCCGCACTGGCGCGCGTCGTCGCATCGGGCGGAGCGGCCCGCGTCGACTGCGTGCACGACACGGTCGTGCGCAGCGATGTCGCGTACGCGCTCGCGGCCTGTCTGCGGCTGGGGGTGTCGGCGGATGCGCTCGCGTCGGCGCTCGAGGCGACCGGGCTGGCGCCGCGCGCACCGGATCCCGCCGCGCCGGCGCAGCCGTCGTCCGGCGTGCACGCATAATCGCGCACGAGGCTGCCGGTGCGCAGCGTTCGACCTCCGGAGAACCATGCCCGCCGAACGCACCCCCCGTCTGACTGCGCTGAGGACCAGCCTTGGCGCCACCCTGTTCGGCGAC
>JAKOZZ010000024.1 GCA_029779755.1 Pseudomonadota bacterium | reverse complement strand
ATGCTCGCGCACCGCCTGGGCCACGGAAAACCGGTCGCCGAACCGGGCCGCGAGGGCGTCGGCGAGCGCGGCGGGCAGCGGGCGACGAAGCGCCTGCGACAGGGGGGTCGGGTGGTTCATCTGCGTGTGCTCCAGCGGTCGGGTGCCCGGCGCGTGCCGCGGCAGGCGGGTCGCGAGAGTGTAGAGGACTCCTCGCCCGATCGGTGCGCGGCGCACCGGATGCGCTGTGGACGGCGCACGAAGCGCGTTAAGCTCGCACCCACCGGCGCGCACGCGTCACCGGGTCGGACACCGCCCCGGCCGCCGCCGCGCCCCCATCCGCCCCGGAGTTCTCGAAAGCCCGCCCGATGCCGTCGCTCGCGCTGCGTGCCGCACTCGTCCAGTTCGTCCTGGCCCTGACGTGGATCGTCTACGTGCTGCACCTGCCGGCGCTGCTGGACCAGGCCGGCATCGATCGGCGCTGGTTCGTCTGGATCCTGCTGGCCGATCAGATCACCTTCGTGCTGGCGGACTGGGCCGCCGGCGCGTGGGCCGACCGGCTGGCGGCGGCCTGGTCGCGCTTCGGTCGCCTCTTCCTGGCGGCGGCGGTCGGGTCGTCGCTGCTGATGCTGTCGCTGCCCTGGCTGGCGGCCACCGGCTCGGGCGTGCTGCTGCTGCTCGTCACCTTCGCCTGGACGCTGACCTCGTCGGCGCTCCGGGCCCCGCTGTTCACGCTGCTCGGCCGGATGGGGGCCGACGCGCGCACCGCCTCGCGCCTGGCAGGGGCCGCGCTGGCCGGCGCGGGATTCGCCTCGGCGGTCGGCCCCTGGATGGCCACCGCGCTGCGCGGCGGCGACCCGCGCATCGCGCTGGGTATCGGTGCGATGGCGCTGATCGCGGCTGCGTGGATCGCAGCATCGGCGCAGCCGTCGGCGGCATCGGCGCAGCCGTCGGCGGCATCGGCGCAGCCGTCGGCGGCATCGGCGCAGCCGTCCGCGGCCGCGATCGCCCCGGGCGCCCGCCCGCACGCCGACGGCACCGGTCAGGCCGCTTGGCTGCCCGCCGGCCTGCTGGTCGTGCTGCTCGGCTTCGGCGTGCAGGTGCACACGATCCTGCACAGCGAAGCGCTGTATCGCGCGGCCGGCACCACCACGCCGATGCTGTGGATGCCGGCGTTCTGGCTGGGGTTCGCCCTGCTGTGCGTGCTCGCCGACGCGCTGCCGAAGCCGCGCGATCCGGCCGCCGTCCTGCCCTGGGCGGCGGCCGCAGGCACCCTCGCCCTGCTGCTCGCACGGCAGGCGCCGGCGCTGCCCGTGCTGGCGGCGCTGCAGTGCGCGGCGGGCGCGGCGTGGGGCCTGTTCATGCAGGCCCTGTTCGCGCGCGCCACGCACATGGCGCAGGCCGCGCCGGCGCGTGCGGGCGCAGGGTCGGCCACCGGCGTGCTTTTCTCGGCGATGGCCGTGGCCGCCGCGGCCCGCCTGGCCGTCGTCGCCGGCGGCTGGCAGTCGTCCGCGGCACTGTCCTGGGCACCGGTCGGCACCTGGGCGTGCGCCGCGCTGCTGCTGGTCCTGCTGCCGGCGGCACGGCGTCTGCCGGGGCCTCACACGGCAATCGCCCGACCGTGATCGCGGGATCCGGTGGCGGAGTAGACTTCCGGCCTTTCCAGACCAGGGGCCGGCGATGGGCAACCGACTTTCGCAGATTGCAACGCGCACCGGGGACGACGGCAGCACGGGCCTCGGCGACGGATCACGCACCCGCAAGGACAGCCTGCGCATCGCCGCGCTGGGCGACGTCGACGAGCTGAACTCCTTCATCGGCCTGCTGGTGACGGAGCCGATGCCCGAGGACATGCGTGCGGCGCTCTCCGGCATCCAGCACGACCTGTTCGACCTGGGTGGCGAGCTGTGCATCCCGGGGTTCGAGAACGTGAGCGACGCCCAGGTCGTCCGCCTGGACGAGCTGCTGGCCCGCTACAACGCCGATCTGCCGCGGCTGCAGGAGTTCATCCTGCCCGGCGGGTCGCGCGCGGCCGCCTACGCGCACGTCGCCCGCACCGTGTGCCGGCGCGCCGAGCGGGCGATCGTCGCCCTCGGTCACGAGGAGACGGTGCGCCCGGTCTGCCGGCAGTACGTGAACCGCCTGTCGGACCTGATGTTCGTGCTGGCGCGGGTGCTCAACCGCTACGCGGGCGGCAGCGACGTGCTCTGGCAGCAGGGGAAGAACAAGGCCTGAGCGCCCCGCGCTCCGGCGAACACCCGACTCTCGGGTGAGCACCCGGCCTTCGGGCGGGCACCCGGCCCTCAGGTGTCGCGGGCCGCTTCCAGGTAGGACACCAGCTTGGCGCTCGTCTGGCGCAGCCGCTCGGACAGCAGCTGCACCAGCTTCAGCAGGATCTTGTTGCCGAGCTTGGGCTCGTCGGACAGCACCAGCACCAGCGCATCACGTGTCAGCACCGCGATGCGCGAGTGCTCGAGGGTGACGCACGACGCGAACCGCGGCTCGCCGTCGAACATCGACATCTCGCCCAGCGCGTGGCCGGCGTGAGCGACCGCGATGCGCGACGGGTAGTTGTAGCGGTTGCGGCGCAGCACGTCGATCATGCCGGTCATCAGCAGCATCATGAAGTCGCCGGCCTCGCCCTCGGTGATCACCGTGACGCCGGCGGGCGCCTCGTACACATACATGAATGCGCCGAGCTTGCGGGTCTCGTCGATGTCCAGGCCCGAGAACAGCGGGGTCTTGGCCATCAGCAGGTGCAGTTCGTCGGAGAACTCGCTGGCACGCCCGACCGGGCGCAAGCCCATCGACAGCAGCCGCTCGTGCGGCGTGGGTTTCGTGCCCGGCGCGCGGGCGGGCGACGACTGCGACGAATCGGCAGCACGCTGCGACTGACCGGCTGCTTGCAGGGCATCCATGGAGAGCTCCTCGACCTTGTGCGGCGGTTATAGCACGGATGTCCGGCCGTCAAGGCCATTTTTCCGGCGTGCGTCGCCTGCACCCGACGACAGGCGAACGCAACGCGAATCGGCGGCCCGGCTACTCGGCCGCGGCCAGACGGCGCTGGCGGACGGCCTCGGCCAGCCCTTCCAGCGAGGCCACGCTGTCCTCCCAGCCGATGCAGCCGTCGGTCACGCTCTGGCCGTAGACCAGTTGCCGGCCCGGCACCAGGTCCTGCCGGCCGGCGACCAGGTGGCTCTCGACCATCACGCCGAAGATGCGCATGTCGCCGGCGGCCATCTGCTGACCGATGTCGCGCAGCACGGGCACCTGATTCTCGGGCTTCTTCTGGCTGTTGCCGTGGCTGGCGTCGATCATCAGCCGGCACGCCATCGCGGCCGCGGCGGCTTCCTTGCACGCCGCATCGACCGACGCGGCATCGAAGTTCGGCGCCTTGCCGCCGCGCAGGATCACGTGGCAGTCCTCGTTGCCGTTCGTCGACACGATCGCCGAATGCCCCCCTTTGGTCACCGACAGGAAATGGTGCGGCTGCGACGCGGCCTTGATCGCGTCCAGCGCGATGCGCAGATTGCCGTCGGTGCCGTTCTTGAACCCCACCGGACACGACAGCCCCGACGCCAGCTCGCGGTGCACCTGCGACTCGGTCGTGCGCGCGCCGATCGCGCCCCAGGCGATCAGGTCGGCGATGTACTGCGGCGTGATCATGTCCAGGAATTCGGTGCCCGCCGGCAGACCCATCTCGTTGATCCGCAGCAGCAGCTCGCGCGCCGTGCGCAGACCCTTGTTGATCTGGAAGCTGTTGTCCAGATCCGGGTCGTTGATCAGGCCCTTCCAGCCGACCGTGGTGCGCGGCTTCTCGAAGTACACGCGCATCACGATCTCGAGGTCGTCACGGAAGCGTTCGCGCTGCTCGGCGAGCTTCGTCGCGTATTCGAGCGCCGCCTTGGTGTCGTGGATCGAGCACGGCCCGATGATCACCAGCAGCCGGTCGTCCATGCCGTGTAGGATGCGGTGGATGGCCTGGCGCGACTCGTACGTGACCTGCGAGGCACGTTCGCTGATGGGCGACTCGCGCAGCACGTGCGAGGGCGGGGCCAGTTCCTTGATCTCACGGATCCGGACATCGTCGGTGGTCAATCGCATCGGGGACTCCATCGTTCGGGATTGTGTCGGCCCAAAAAAAAACCGCCGGCCATCGGGGCCGGCGGTTCGGGTCGGGTTCGGTCGCTATTCAGCTGCGCGCGCGCTCCTGACTCGTCCCACCGGCGGCGGGAAAGCCGAAGTACCCAAAATAAAAGTAGGCGGACGTGCGCATGGCCGGGGAGTGTACGCACAAGGCCGGACCCAGGCAAGCGCAGTGCAGCAACGGCACCCGCCGGCGTTGCGCGGCCGCACACGGGTCGCCGGCCGGGCAGAATCGAGCGGCATCCACGCCGAACGGAGACCCCGTCATGTCCATCGAACGCCCGATCCCGCTCAAGGGATCCCCTGCCTCGCCCTACACCCGCAAGATGCTGGCGGTGCTGCGCTACCGGCGGATCCCCTACCGGTTCCTCGTCGGCACCAACGGACCGATGGGAGACCTGCCCCGTCCCAAGGTCGACCTGCTGCCCACCTTCTACCTCCCGGATGCCGAGGGACGCCTCGAGGCGGTCGTCGACTCGTCGCCGATCATCCGTCGGCTCGAGCATGAGGTCGCAGGCCGGGCGGTGGTGCCGGCCGATCCGGTGGTCGCGTTCGTCGATGCGCTGCTGGAGGACTATGCCGACGAATGGCTGACCAAGGCGATGTTCCACTACCGCTGGCACTACGCCGCCGACATCGACAAGGCGGGCGGGATCCTGCCGCGCTGGCGTGACATCACCGCACCCGAGGACGCGCTGGCGCAGCTGAAGGCGCAGTTCTCGGCGCGACAGATCGGACGGCTGGGCGTGGTCGGGTCGAACCCGGGCACGGCCGCGGTGATCGAGGGCAGCTACCTGCACCTGCTCGATGCGCTGGCCGCGCACTTCACCCGGCATCCGTTCCTGATGGGCCGCCGTCCGGGCGCGTCGGACTTCGGCTTCTATGGCCAGCTCACGCAGCTCACGCACTTCGACCCGACGCCCTCGGCGCTGACGCTCGCGCACGCGCCGCGCGTCTATGCCTGGGTCGACCTGGTCGAGGACCTGTCGGGCCTCGAACCGTCGGAGGCCGACTGGGTCGCGCGCGACGCGCTGGCCACCACCCTCGGGCCGATCCTCGCCGAGGTCGGCCGCACCTACGTGCCGGTGATGATCGCCAACGCGCGGGCGCTGAAGGCCGGTGCCGACGTGGTGCGCACCGAGGTCGGCGGTCGTCCCTGGGAACAGCAGCCGTTTCCGTACCAGGGCAAGTGCCTGCAGTGGCTGCGCGAGGGGTTCGCGGCACTGGACCCGGCCGACCGCGCGGACGTCGACACGCTGCTGGAAGGCGCGGGCTGCGGCGCACTGCTGCACGCGCCGGTCTGACAGCGGCCTCGGCGGCGCGTCGCTTCAGCGGGCCGTCACCTCAGCAGGGCGTCACTTCAGGCTGAGGTCGACCCGGCTGCCGCTCCTGGGGCCGCGCCGGTCGCGATCGGCGCTGTCCGCCCCCGCGTCGCCCGGCCCCTGGGCGGACGGCGCGGTGCCGGTGCCGGTGCCGGTGCCGGTGCCGGACGGTTCGGCCGCGCCGCCCGTCTCCGCCTTGCCGGCGACGATGAACAGGCGTTCGCCCGCGATGCCGCCACGCGACACCAGCCACTCCTTCGCCGCCTCGGCCCGGTGCATGCCCAGATCGACGAGATCGCCGTCCTGCACCTGGGTGTCCTCGATCAGCATCCGCTCCATCTCGGCGAGCGGCAGCTCCTTGGGCAGGCCGACGGCATTGCGCGGCTTCTGGAAGCGCGCGGCGCGGTAGGCCTGGAGCACCAGGGCCGGATACTCGGCAGGCTCGATCGTGACGGCGTCGATCGACGCACCGGCGGTGCCGCCGCGCACCGTCTCGCGCAGCTTCAGCGCCTTCAGCCGCCGCTCGAAGGCCATGCGGCGCAGCGCCTCGCGATCGGCTGTCGGATCGACGCGGCCGGCAAGCTCGAGCTTGAGGCCGGGCCGGTCGGCGAGCGCCTTGGCCAGTGACTCGAGCCGCTTCTGCGCGTCGGGCTCGATGTCGGACCGACCGGGCGCGAACCCGACCCATGACAGCTCGGCGCCGCCACCGCCGATCCCCGCAAGCAGCGAGAACGGCGCGGTCACCGCCTTCACGATCAGGTTGAGGATGATGCGCAGCACCAGCCCGCCGACGCTGAACTGAGGATCGTCGAGCGAGCCGCCGATCGGCATGTCGACGTCGATCACGCCATTGCGGTCCTTGAGCAGCGCGATCGCGAACAGCACCGGCAGCTTGGTCGCCGTCGGGCTGTCGACCTTTTCTCCGAAGGTCAGCTGGTCGAGCACGATGTTGTTCTCGGCCTGCAGCTGGCGGTCCTGCACGCGGTACTTCAGGTTCGCGGACAGCTTGCCTTTCTCGATGCCGTAGCCCAGATACTTGACCGAATACGGTGAGGTGCGCGGCAGGTCGATGTCGCGTGCGCTGGCCTTCAGGTCGAGGAACAGCGACGCCGCCAGCGGGTTGATGCTGCCCAGCACCTCGACCGAGCCGGCGTTGTCGACCCGGCCGCGCAGCGCGATGTCACCCGGCGTGTCGGGCGTCATCGTGCCGATGGTGCCGGTCATGCCCGTCAGGTTGGCGGAATAGTTGGGCCGCACGAAGAAGTCGCTGAAATCGATGTTGCCGTTGGTCAGCGCGATGCGACCGATGCGGATCGGCGGGGGGGCGGCGGCCGCGGTCGGGGCCTCGGTCCGAGCGGCGGACCTGGATGCGGCCGGGGCGGTCGTCGGGTTGGACGTCGGCGGTGCACCCGGGGCATCGCGCGTCGTTGCGGCCGGTGCCGTCGCGGTGGCGCCCGCCCCTTCGGCCTCCCGCCGTGCGAGCAGGTCCTGCAGGTTGAAGGTGCCGTCGGCGCGCACGACCAGACGTGCGTAGAAATCGCCGAGCGCCACCGCACCGACCTCGACCTTCAGCGGCTGCAGGGCGAAGTCGATGCCGGACACGTCCAGCGTCTTCCATCGCAGCAGATCCTCGCTGCCGGATTTCGTGACGGCAGCGAACGACGCGACCGACACGCCGCCCCGCCAGGCCACCAGGGGATCGCCGCGTTCTGGCAGATCGACCGACAGGTCGCCCACCACGTCGAGCAGGCCGGACGAGACGATCGCATTCACGTATTCGGTGAAGTACGGCTGCATCGGCAGGATGCCGATCCGGCGCGCATCGACATGCAGCCGGGCAGCCACCGGATTCAGGGCGAGCGGACCGGACACCTGCAGTGCGCCCGACGGTCCCACCCGGGCCTTCAGCGACACCTTGCCGCGCCGTCCGCGCTCGGTGGACAGGTTCTCGCCGGAGACGGACAGGCCCGTCACCTGCAGGTCGGCATCGCGCCCGCGGCTGGCATCCTCCAGCTTCGCCGACAGACCGTCGAGCGCGACGCGCCCGAGGGTGACCGTCCAGGGGCCGGGCTCGGTGCCCGCCGCGGTGCCCGCCGCAGTACCTGACGGTGGCGCAGGCGCAGGCGAAGGCGCGGTAGCGGGCGCGGGATCGCCCATCGGCACCAGCATGCCGAGGTTCAGGCGGCCCTCCGCATCGCGGCGGACCGACAATGCGCCGCCGGTGATCCGGAACGCGCCCAGCGTCAGCGCGCGCGCCGACAGGTCGAGGGTGCCCTCGTCGAGCGCGACGGCGTCGAGTCGCAACAGCTCGCGCTTGTCCCAGCGCTGGCGCAGCTTCAGCGCCCGCAGCTCGGCCGCGAGCCCCTTGATCGCCACGGCCGGACCGGCCGGCGCGTCCGACACCTTCAACTCGGCTTTTGCGCCGAGCACGCCATCGAGTGCATCGAAGCGCACGTGCGGCTCGGCCACCCACCACCAGCGCGACAGGGCGATGCCCGTCGCCGAGGCGGTGGCTTCGACCAGCAGGGGTTGCGGGGTCGCACGGCCGGAGGCCTCGACGCGCTCGCCCCCGTCCGCGGCGAACGCAAGCTCGAACGGGATCGCGCTCTTCAGCGCGCCGTCGACCGGGCCGGCCCGCGCACTGAGCTTGTCCATGCGCACCGCGAGCGCGCGCGGCGCGAACTGGTCGTCGCGCAGGTCGACGATTCCGTCGCTGATCCGCACGTCGTCGATGCGCCAGGAGACGGCTGGCCTGGCCCCCGGCGCGGCGGAGGGTGCGTTTGGACCGGGATGGGCCGGCGTGCCGGTGTCGGCCGGGTTGCCGCCCTGAGGCGCCTTCTCCGCGGGCGCCTTCTCCGCGGGCGCCTTCTCCGCAGGTGCCTTCTCCGCAGGTGCCTTCTCCGCAGGTGCCTTCTCCGCAGGTGCCTCCTCCGCGGGCGCCTTGAGCGCCGCGAAGAACCCGTCGTCACCCGCGCGGCGATGCACGGTGACGACCGGCGACGCGAGCGCGACCGACCCGATCGCGTAGGTGGCGCGCAACGGCTGCAGCACGACGGCCCCCAGGTCCACGGCGGCCGCCGTGAAGAGCGCGGCGCCGTCCGGCGCCCGCACGTCGACGTCGGCCAGCTTTGCGTCGGCCCGGATCGTGATCGCCGGAGGCGCGCCGACGGGCTGCTCGAAGTCGATCTGCGCCCGCCCCGACAGCGCGACCGATTCGATCTTCACCGGCAGCGCGCGCGGCAGGTAGCGCAGGTAGGGCACCAGCTGGACGGGCGCGAGCTCGAGCTGCAGCGTCGACGCCCGCGTCTCGCTGAACGGGCGCGCCGCCCCGGTCAGTTCGAACGCGGTGCCATCGAGCTTCAGCGCAAGACGGGGATGGACGTGCACGTCCTGATGCACCGGCAGGCTGGACACGAAGGGCACGCGGATCTCGAGATCGGTCACGCGGTGCAGCTTGGGGATGGGCTGGTCGTCGAACTCGATGCCACCGCCGACGAGCTCGATGTTCGCGACCGCGAACCGCGGCGGGGGCTGATCGGGGGGCGCAGGCGTGGCGGTCCACTTGTCGATCAGGTCCTGCACGCTGTAACGGCCGTCCCGGTCGCGCGCCAGCCGCAGCCTGGGCTCGAGCAGACGCACGCCCGACACGACCGGGGCCAGCGACGTGATCGAACGCCACGACACATCGGCCTCGAGTCGCCGGAACTGAAGCAGCGTGCCGGTCGCGGGCGCGCGTTCGCCCACGGTGACGCCGTCGACGGCGGCGCGCAGCGTGAACGGATTGAATGCGACGGACGCGATGCGCACCGGCCGGTCGAACTCCTTGGCCAGCAGGTCCTGCAGCAGCGCCCGCGCCAGCGGCGGAACCGCCAGGAAGCCGATGGCGGCGAACAGCACCAGCCCGAGCGCGCACAGCACCGCGGCGCGCGCCGCGCGCCCGAGCGAGGACCAGAGGCGCTTCACGTGGGGTGCCCGCGCAGCCGCGCCGTCAGGCGGTGCCGCCCACCGTCAGGCCTTCGATGCGCAGCGTGGGCTGACCGACGCCCACCGGCACGCTCTGCCCGTCCTTGCCGCAGACCCCCACGCCGGAATCGAGACGCATGTCGTTGCCGATCATGGTGACGCGCGTCAGCGCGTCGGGCCCGTTGCCGATGATGGTCGCGCCTTTCACCGGATACTGGATGCGTCCTTTCTCCACCCAGTACGCCTCGGACGCGGAGAACACGAACTTCCCGTTGGTGATGTCGACCTGCCCGCCGCCGAAGTTCACGGCGTACAGCCCGCGGTCGATGGACGCGACGATCTCGGCCGGGTCGCGATCGCCGTTGAGCATGTAGGTGTTGGTCATGCGCGGCATCGGCAGGTGCGCGAACGACTCGCGGCGCCCGTTGCCGGTGACCGGCACCTTCATCAGGCGGGCATTCAGCGTGTCCTGCAGGTAGCCCTTCAGGATGCCGTCCTCGATCAGCACGTTGCGCTGCGACGGGTTGCCCTCGTCGTCGATGTTGAGCGACCCGCGACGGTCGGCGATGGTGCCGTCGTCGACGACCGTCACGCCCCTGGCCGCCACGCGCTTGCCGATCTTGCCGCTGAACGCCGACGAGCCCTTGCGGTTGAAGTCGCCTTCGAGTCCGTGGCCGATCGCCTCGTGCAGCAGCACGCCCGGCCAGCCCGGCCCGAGCACCACGCTCATCATGCCGGCCGGGGCGGGACGCGACTCGAGATTGACCAGCGCGGCGTGCACCGCGTCGCGCACGTAGCGGTCGATCACCTCGTCGTCGAAATAGCCGAAGTCGAAGCGCCCGCCTCCGCCGCTCGTGCCCTGTTCGCGACGCCCGTCCGCCTCGGCGATCACCGTCACCGACAGGCGCACCAGCGGGCGCACGTCGGCGGCGATCAGCCCGTCGGAGCGGGCGACCAGCACGACGTCATGCTCTGCGGCCAGCCCCGCCATGACCTGGACGATCCGCGGATCGCGCGCGCGGGCGAGCTTCTCGACCCGCTCGAGCAGCGCCACCTTCGCGGCGGAGTCGAGTCCGACGATGGGGTCCGCGGCCCCGTACAGCGCGTGGCCGGAGCCGGGGCGCAGCGCAGACGCGACCTTGACCCGGCCGGCCCCCTGCCGCGCGATCGTGCGGGTGGCCCGCGCGGCCGACACCAGCGCGCTGGCGTTGATCTCGTCCGAGTAGGCGAACGCGGTGCGGTCGCCGACCACCGCACGCACGCCCACGCCCTGGTCGATCGAGAAGCTGCCCGACTTCACGATGCCCTCCTCCAGACTCCAGCCCTCGCTGCGCGTGAACTGGAAGTAGAGGTCGGCGTAGTCGACCCGGTGTTCGAACACCTCGGCCAGCGCCCGTGAGAGGTCGCCTTCATCGAGGCCGCCGGGCTCGAGCAGCACCTTCCTGGCGATCGCCAGACGGTCGATTCCTTCGTCGACAAGCTTCATCTTCACTCCTGCTACATGACCCGGTGCTTGAGCGCGGGCAGACTGGCGCGCACTTCGAGGAGGCGGGCGCGCTGCAGGCTGCCCGCGACCACGCCTTCGCCCTCGGGCAGCACCGAGACGATCTCGCCCCAGGGATCGATCAGCATCGTGTGGCCCCAGGTGCGGCGCCCGTTCTCGTGTCGCCCCCCCTGCGCAGGCGCGAGAACATAACACTGATTCTCGATCGCCCTGGCGCGCAGCAGGATCTCCCAGTGCGCCTGGCCGGTGGTGTACGTGAACGCCGACGGCACGACGATCAGGTCGACCGGCGACAGGTTGCGGTAGAGCTCGGGAAACCGCACGTCGTAGCAGACCGACAGGCCGATGCGCCAGGGTCCGACGTCGCACACCACCGGCGTGCGGCCCGCCTCGATGGTGGCGCTCTCGTCGAAGCGCTCGCCGCCGCGGTCGAGACCGAACAGATGGATCTTGTCGTAGCGCGCGCGCCGCGTGCCTTCGGGCCCATACACCAGGCACGCGTTGCGCACCCGCGAAGGCCGCGCGCTCGCCAGCGGCACGGTGCCGCCGATCAGCCAGACCGCGTGGCGCGCCGCCTGCTCGGCGAGGAACGCCTGCAGCGGCCCGTCGCCGTCGGCCTCGCGGATGGCGACCTTGTCGGTGTCCTTGCGCCCGAGCAGGCAGAAGTATTCGGGCAGCACCACCACGCGCGCGCCGTCACCGGCGGCCTGCGCGATCAGGCGCGCCGCGGCCGCCATGTTCACGGCCGGGTCGGTCGCGGACACCATCTGCACCGCGGCCACCTTCAGTGTGTTCGCTTCGTCCTGCATCGTCGATTCCTCAAGGCAACGGTTGCGGCGCCGGAAGCTGCGGACGCCGCTTCTCGGTCACCTGCGGATCGGCCCAGGAGCCGACCACTTCGTATTCGTACGAGAACAGCTGGCGGATCGGGCCGCTCAGCGCGAGCTGCGCCAGGAACGAGCCCAGCCCGATGGCCGGGTTGACCATCGCACCATACGCCAGCGACGCGAGGCCCGCATTCAGCTCCGGGCGCACCTGCACGTCCACCTTCTGGGTCTCGCGCGCCAGGTCGGCCTGACCCCGGATCTGCACCTGCGCCTGCACTCCGCGCATGGTGAGGTCGTCGGTGCGCGCGATGCCGTCGTCGACCTGCACCGAGCCGGCCACCTCGTCGAAGGCGAACCCCTCGGCGAACACGTCTCGGAAGTCGAGCGCCAGCCTGCGCGGCAGCGACTGCAGGTTGAGCACGCCGATCAGCTTGGCGATGCCGGGCTCGGTCTTCAGGAACTGCCCCTTGCCGATCTTCAGGCGCAGCGCGCCGTCGAGCGAAGGATAGTCGATCGACAGCGGCGAGCCCGCCCAGGTCAGCTGGCCGTCGACGCGGCCCGCACCGCCCCGCATCGCCTGCTCCAGGCCGTAGACGGCCAGCAGGCCGCCCGCGTCGGCGAGGTTCAGCGCGAACTCGAGCTCGGTGGCGCGCGCCCCCTGCCCGCGCCGCGGCGCCCAGGTGCCGCGCGCGTCGAGCACCGCGCTGGGGTGCGACAGCCGCAGCTGCTCGAGACGCCAGACCGGCGCCGCGGCCGAACCCTCGTTGCGCGCCTTCAGCGACAGCGCACCGAGCCGGCGCTCGCCCAGCACGAACTCCTCGGCCGACACGTCCAGCGCGGGCAGCGATTCGGGTGCGGTGTCGAGCAGGGACTCCACCTCGCTCGCCCGCGACTTCGGGATCTCGAGCCGGGTGAAGCGCGCGGTGAGCGTGCCCGCCCGGTCGGCAGGCGCCGCGTCGCGCCAGCTGAAGTAGCCGTCGACCTCGCGCGCGTGGATGTTGGCGCGCCAGTACCCGGCCGCGCGCGTCGCGCCGACGACCACGCGGTGCAGGTCCTTGCCGCCGACCCGGATCTCGTCGGCCTGCAGAGACACGACGTTGGGCATCAGCGAGAAGCCCTCGGCGAATTCGGTCGCTGCGCGCCCCTGGGCGTCGCGCAGCGCGCCGTCGCCGAGCAGCCGTCCCCAGTGGTCGAGATCGATGCGCGGCATGCGCAGGGCGACCGACAGGCCGCGATCGGGCAGCTCCGGCTCTGCGTCGATGCCGAACGCCGCCCGGCGGATCAGCAGCTTCTGGCTGTCCGCGGCGCGCTCGCGCTCGAGCAGCAGGCGGAACCGGTCGTCGAGCGTCACCTGCACCCGGTCGCGCGGCGCGCGCGCGGCGGGGTCGGCCGGTGCGGCGGCCTCGGTGCGCACCTTCAGCGGCCAGGCCCGCTGAGCGGGCTTGTCGAACGGCGCCGGCAGATGAGCGGCCAGCCCCTGCAGATCGGACTCGATCGTCAGCGACGACGCGCGCCGGTGCACGTCGATGGTGGCCCGGTAGCGGGCGCTCCCTTCGAGATGACGCGTCAGCGGGTTGTCGACCACCGCGCGCATGCCGTCGGCGGAAATGGTCCCTTCGCCGACGATCACGAAGCGTCCCGGCTCGGGCGTCTCGCCGCGCACCTTCAGCGGACCGTCGAGGAACGTGGCGGAGATGTCGCGCAACGCCATGCCGCGCTCCGAGAATTCGAGCGCGCCGCTGACGTCCGACAGGGTCGGGATGGTGCGGTCGAGTTCCAGCGTGTTGCCCCGGAAGCGCACCGCACCGGCGACCCGGTAGGCGTCCAGGTGATCGAGCGGAAGTTCGAGCTTCAGCGCCAGCGCCGCCGTGCCGTCGACCCTGGCCTCGCGCGTGAAGTCGTCGATGCGGGTGGCGACCGGCGTGCTGTTGACGAACCGGATCATGTCCTGCGCCGGGCCTTCGCCGCCGCCCTCGACGACCAGCAGCGGATCGAGAAAGTCGCGGATGTGCGCCTGCGTGCTGCCCAGGGTCACACCGTAGGTGCGGCCCGAGCGCATCGTCACCTGCATGCCCGCCCGCTCGAAGCGCAGGTTGCCCTGGAAGCGCTCGATCGCGGGCCAGCCCGGCGCGAACGCGAGCGTGCCGTCGTTCCAGCGCGCGTCGATCACGAATTCGCCGTCCTCCTTGCGCCGGTAGGGAAAGTCGTAGAGGTCGCCCTTGAGCCGCATCGTGACGTTGTCGCAGTACCCGTCCTGGATGGCGTGCGCCACCCAGTCGCGCACGCTCGGCGCGATCATCAGCGGCAGGTAGCGTGCGACCCGGTTCGCCTGCGCGCGCTCGAGCGAGCCGGTCAGGTCGATCAGTCCGGGCCCGCGCCCGCCGGTGCGGTACGTGCCGCGCACGGCACCGCGCGCATCGGCGTTGGCGAACTCGAGACGGTCGACGGTCATCGCGATGCCGTAGTGCGCGCCGTCGAAGTCGAGCGTCCAGCGGGCGTCGGCCTCGATCGACGACATCGGGATGGCGGCGATCTCGAACAGGCCCGGGAAGCCCAGCACCGCATCGCGCCCGCGCACCCGCAGCGCGCCCTCCGACGGCGAGAACCAGGCTTCGCCGGCCAGGTTCTCGAACCAGGGCACCTTGACCACCGGGGCGTCGGGGCCGTCGCTCACGGCGCGCCCGCGGTCGTACCGCAACGACAGGCGCTCGAACTCGACGGCGGCGTCGAAGTCGGCGCGCGCGGCCGACGTCCAGCGACCGCTCAGCGCCGACACCCGCCCCGAGATCCGCAGCGGCCGCAGCCGCTCGGCGGCCGCCCGTTCCAGCGGCAGGCGCCGCACCGCCTCGAGCGCCTGCCCGGCGTCGAACCCCTCGAATGCGACGCGCGCGCCGGTCGGCACGCCGCGGGGGTCGAGCGACACCTGCTGCTCGCCTTGCGCGCGCAGCCGGAAGCCGCCGCGGTCGCGGGCCTCGAGCGCCAGCACCCGCACGTCGTAGCCGACATCGACACGGCGCGCGCGTGCATCGAGCGCGAGGTCGGCGAGTTCGACGCGGCCGGCGTCGCTGCGCGCGGCCAGGTCCGTCGCCGCCAGCTTGACCACGGCGTCGTCGATGCGGCCCCCGTCGAAGCCGACCCAGACCCGCGCGTCGCCGCGCCCGGCGAGCAGCGGCAGCACCCGCCCCGTGGCGGCGGCGATGCCGGCCGTATCGGCCGATTCGACGGCCGCGAACGCCTCGCCGCGCCAGCGCGTCCAGTCGGCATGACGCGATCGCGGGGCGCGGTCGAACTCGTAGACCGCGTCGAGCCCCGCGAACATCGCGGGCACGGCGCCCACCCGCAGCACGCCGCGATGCCGCCGCCCCACGTTGCCCAGCGACAGGTCGATGCCGTCGACCCGCTGGCTGCGGCCGGTCTCCCGGTCGATCCAGTCGACGCGGGCGTCGTGGATCAGCACGCTGCGCTGGCTCATCAGCCAGCGTGACGCGCGGCCATCGTCGGGCGCGTCGAGGCGGACCTCGAATCCGCCCACCCGCAGACGCTGCGCATCCAGGCGTTCGACGGTCAGGCGCGGCGCTTCGACCTGCAGCACGGACAGGCCGATCTCGCCGGACAGCAGGGCCCGGAACGACAGCACGGCGGTGACGCGCTCGGCGCGCAGCAGCGGCACGCCGTCGTCGCCGGGCACCGTCACGCCGTCGATGGTCAGGCGCGGCAGCAGTCCCTCGAAGCCCGGCTGGATGCGGCCGACGGAGACCGCGCGACCGGCGGCGTCGGACAGCGCCTGCTCGATCCGCGGCCGCCAGTCGTCGAGGTTGGGCCAGACGAGATGCCGCAGGCCGAGGTAGCCGAGACCCAGCGCGAAGTACGCGAACACGACGAAGCCGACCAGGACCCGGCCGGCCGGCGACCTGGGTCTGGGGGCGGATCTGACGGAATCGGGCGCCAAGGGGATGGGGTTCGCAGCAGCCGGTCGACGGGAATCACCGGGGCAGCGGACTGGCTCAGGGATCCGGATTCTGATTCGTTAGGATACCCCCTTTCGGAGCCCCTTCATGAGCGATCGATCGCAGCCCAGTCCCCTGCCGCCCGAGCCCCGGCCGGCCTACGTCGCGGAGCGGTTCTCGGGCTGGTTCCGGCGCTCGCTGTCGGCGCTCGACGCCCGCCCGCCGGCCCCGACCGAGGACCTGCCCGCGCTCGACGACTGGATCGCCGCGCCGCTCACGCCGGCGCGCGTCACCGAGGCGGTCGAGCGCGCCGCCCGTGCGGCCCGCACGCAGGCGGCCGCCTCGATCGACCCCGAGACCGGCGGCAACGCGGTCGGACGGGCGCTGCGGCGGGTGCGCCAGCGTCTGCTGATGAGCCTGATCGAGCGCGACGTCACGGGGCGTGCCAGCCTGGAGGAGGTGTGCCAGGCGATGACCGCGTTCGCCGCGGCCACCACCCGGGTGGCGCTGACGCAGGCGGGCGCCGAACTGCGCGAGCGCTTCGGGCGACCGCTCGACACGCAGGGCGCGCCGCAGGATCTGCTGGCCGTCGGCATGGGCAAGGGCGGCGCCGACGAACTGAACGTGTCCTCCGACCTGGATCTGATCTTCGTGTTCCGGGAGGAAGGGTCGACCGAGGGCGTGACGCCGCCCGGCGAGTCGGCCCCGGCGCCCGCGAGCCGGATCGCCAGCAGCGACTTCATGCACCGCCTGGCGCGCCGCGCGATCGCGCTGCTCGCCGAGGTCACCTCCGAGGGCTTCGTGTTCCGCGTCGACACGCGCCTGCGCCCGAACGGCGACTCCGGCCCGCTGGTCGCCTCGCTGCCGATGCTCGAGGACTACTTCTACTCGCAGGGGCGGGAGTGGGAGCGCTTCGCGTGGCTCAAGGGCAAGGTGATCGGCGACTCCGGCCTGGCCGGCGCCGCCGCGTGCACGGCCGACGAGCAGTCGCTGGCGTCGATCGTCACGCCGTTCGTGTTCCGCCGCTATCTCGACTTCCGCGCGATCGACGCGCTGCGCGACCTGCACGGCATGATCCGCAGCGAAGTGTCCAAGCGCGATCTGCGCGCCAACGGAAGCATCGACGTCAAGCTGGGCCGCGGCGGGATCCGCGAAGTGGAGTTCATCGCGCAGCTGTTCCAGATCGTGCGCGGCGGACGCGACCGCGACCTGCGCGACCGGCGCACGCTCCAGACCCTGGCGACGCTCGGCGAACGGGGCGTGCTGAGCACGGACGACGCGTCGGCCCTGGCGCAGGCGTACCGGCTGCTGCGCCGCACCGAGCACGCGCTGCAGTACCGCGAGGATGCGCAGACCCACCGGCTGCCGGCGGCGCCGGAAGAGCGCGCGCTGGTGGCCGAGATGCTGGGCCTGTCGGCCACGGCGTTCGAGCAGGCGATCGAGGGCGCGCGGGCCGACGTGCAGCGCGTGTTCGACGCCCTGCTGCGCGCGGCCGCGCCGGATGCCGGCAGCGACGCGGCGGCGGCTCCTGCGGCGCGTCCCGACGCCGCCGCCGCGCCGTCCTTGCTCGAACAGTCCGACACCTTGCGGCACCGGCTGGAGGCCCTGCGCGGATCCGGCCGGTACCGCAACGCACGTGAAGAGACGCGCGGCGCCATCGAAGTGCTGCTGACCCGGGCCGCGGCGCTCGAGGACGTGAACGAGGCCGCACTGTCGCGGCTGATCGACCTGATCGAGACCGTGATCGGGCGCCCCGCCTACCTGACCCTGCTGTCGCAATACCCGCAGGCGCAGGCACGCGTGATGACGGTGCTGGGGCGCGCGAAGTGGGCGGCCGACTTCCTGATCCGGCATCCGATCGTGCTCGACGAACTGCTCGACGGACAGCTGCTGCAGGAGGCCGACTATGCGGCGTGGGAGCGCGGCCTGCGTCAGACGCTCGCCCTCACCACGCACGCCGGCGCCCCCGACGTCGAGCGGCAGATGGACATCGTGCGCGAGGCGCACCACGCGCAGATCTTCCGGCTGCTGTTCCAGGACATCGAGGGTCAGCACACCGTCGAGCGCGTGTCCGATCACCTCAGCGAACTCGCCGACCGCGTGCTGTCGATCGCCATCGACCACGTGTGGCCGCTGGTGCGCAGCCGGCACCGCGAGGTGCCGACGTTTGCGGTGATCGCCTACGGCCGGCTGGGCGGCAAGGAGCTCGGCTATGCGTCCGACCTCGACCTCGTCTTCGTGCACGAGGACGACGACGAGCGTGCAGGCGAGGCCTACGCGCAACTGGCGCAGCGGCTGTCGGGGTGGCTGTCGGCGCGCACGTCGGCAGGCATGCTGTTCGAGATCGACCTGCGCCTGCGGCCCAACGGCAACGCCGGCCTGCTCGTCACCAGCCTGGATGCGTTCACGAGCTACCAGCGCGACTCGGCCTGGGTCTGGGAGCACCAGGCACTGACGCGCGCGCGCTTCGCCGCCGGCGACCCGGAGATCGGCGCGCGCTTCGAAGCGCAGCGGCGCCTGATCCTGGCGCAGGAACGCGACCTCGACGTGCTGCGCCGCGAGGTCGTCGCGATGCGCCAGAAGATGCACGACGGCCACCGCAACCGCAGCGCGCTGTTCGATCTCAAGCACGACTCGGGCGGCATGGTCGACATCGAGTTCCTGGTGCAGTTCCTCGTGCTGGCCCA
>JAKOZZ010000014.1 GCA_029779755.1 Pseudomonadota bacterium | reverse complement strand
GTCCGCGCGGGAACAGACCCAGCGCCTCGGTGCCGAGCGCCTCGACGATGGTGCACGGCGCATACACCTGGAAGGTGCCGATGTCGCAGAGTGCGAGCCCGGCGTCGTCCAGCGCCCGGCGCGACGCGATGCGCAGCGTGCCGTAGTCGAGCGCATCGGACGGCCGGTCGGCGATCTGGTGCAGGCCCTCGTGCTCGAAGCCCCGGCCGCGCACGATCACGTAGGGCCGGCCGCTCGCACGCGCGACGTCTTCGCTGACGATCACCAGCGCCACCGCACCGTCGGCGCGCCCCGGCACCTCGTACAGGCCGAGCGGCTCGACGATCGGCCTGGCGTTCAGCACGTCGTCCAGCGACAGCGGTCCGCGGTACTGCGCCAGCGGGTTGCGCTGCGCGTGCAGGCGGTTCTTCACCGCGATCGACGCCAGCGTCGCGCGCGGCATGCGGTGCTCGTGCAGGTAGCGCTGCGCGTCCATCGCGTACCAGGCGATCGGCACCGCGCCGAACACGGTCTGGAAGTCGACGTCACCGGTCAGGCGGATGCTGTAGTCGAGGTGACGTGCGGTCGGCACCCCGGTCTCGAAGTGCACGCCCACCGACAGCACACAGTCGGCCTGCCCGGAGGTGACCTGCTGCAGCGCCTGGTCGAACGCGTGCCCGCCGGTCATGCCGTTGCCCAGCACCTGCATCACCGTGGACCGCGCGCGGATGCCCAGGTGCGCCGTCAGGAACGTGTGGAAGTAGCACTGCCGGGTGTGGTCGCCCGGGTGCGCGACCACCACGCCTTCGAGGTCCTCCCGGCCCAGCCCGGCCATCGCCATCGCGTCGAGCACGACGCCGGTGGCCAGCTCGTGCTCGAGCACGGCGGCGTCGCCCTGCGCGCGCTGATGGCTGCCGACGGGCACCGCGGCGTAGCCCAGGATCGCGGCACGCCGGGTCATGACCGGCGCACCGTGATGCCCGCACGCTCGCGGTCCCACAGGGTGTCACGGCGCGCGAGCGCCTCCTGCTTGAGCTTGTACTTCTCGATCTTCTCGGTCGCCGTCTTCGGCAGCGCGTCGATGAAGGCGACGAAGCGCGGCACCATGTAGTAGTTCATGTGCTCGACCGCAAAGCGCACGACCTCCTCGGCGCTCACCTGCGCCCCCGGCTTGCGCACCACGTACACCATCACCTCGTCCTCGCTCATCTCCGAGGGCACCGGCACGGCCGCCACCTCGAGAATGGCCGGGTGCTTCGACAGGATCATCTCGACCTCGTACGCCGAGATGTTCTCGCCGCGCCGGCGGATGGCCTCCTTCTTGCGGTCGACGAAGACCAGGTAGCCGTCTTCGTCGAGCCAGCCCCGGTCGCCGGTGCAGAACCACCCGTCGGCGAAGGCGCGCGCGGTCTCCTCGGGCATCTTGTAGTAGCCCTTCATCATCGAGCCCGGGTGCAGCGGCCGCACCTGGATCTCGCCGACCGCCCCGGCCGGCAGCACCCGCCCGTCGTCGTCGTCGACGATGCGCAGCTCGGACGCCCCGTGCGGCGCGCCCGCCGAGCCCGCCTTGTCGGCGCGGTCGTCAGGCCTGAACACGGTGATGGCGAAGTTCTCCGTCATCGCGAACAGCGACGTGACCTGGACGCCGAAGCGCTGCCGGATCTCGGCATACAGCGCCTTCTGCATCGGCACCACCATGCACTGGCGCAGCGCGTGGTCGCGCTCGTGCGGGCCGGGCGGCAGCTGCAGGATGATGTTGGTCATCGCGCCCAGGGCGTTGAACTGCGTGGCACGGGTCGTGCGCAGGTCGTCCCAGAAGCTGCTGGCCGAGAAGCGCGGCGCCAGCGCGACCGCCGCCTCGGCCCACAGCGCCGCACAGCACGAGTACCACAGCGCGTTGGCGTGGAAGAGCGGCAGGCAGGTGTAGAGGATGTCGTCTTCACGGTAGCCGTAGGCCCCGGCTATCTGCCGACCGACGCCCAGCCCCTGCGCATGCGGGCACAGCACGCCCTTCGACGGCCCGGTGGTGCCCGAGGTGTAGAGGATCAGGTGGGTATCGTCGTGGCGCACGCGCTCGACCGGCGGCGGGCGGTCGTCGGCCGAGACGAGCGCATCGAGCGTGATCACCCGCGCGCCCGGCACGCCGAAGTCCTGCGCATCGCCGACCGCCCGGGTCTCTCCGGCCGCCGGCGCAGCGCCGACCGCCTGGGCATCGCCGCCGTCCGACACACGACGCACCCAGGTGCGCACCTTGCCCAGGCGCGGCGCGATCGCCCGCACCCGGTCCGCCCATGCGTCGTCGACGACCATGCAGCAGGCGTCGGACTGGTCGACGAAGTAGTGCAGCATCTCGCCCTTGGCCGCCGTGTTGAGCGGGACCGCGACCGCGCCGAGCTTGCCCAGGCCCCACACCACCCACAGGAACTCCGGACCGTTGGGCAGCATCACCGCCACGTGGTCGCCGTGGCCGATGCCGAGCGCCGCGAATCCGTTGGCGTAGCGGTTGGTCAGGGTCTCGACG
>JAKOZZ010000454.1 GCA_029779755.1 Pseudomonadota bacterium | reverse complement strand
GAACCCCGCGACCTGCCGTCCGAGCTCGAGCGCCGCGGCGAGCACGTCGACGCCGGGCTCGACGACGCGGCTGAGCAGCCCCATCGCCAGCGCCTCCGCGGCGGGCACCTGCCGGCCGGTCAGCATCATGTCGAGGGCCCGCGCCTGCCCGACCAGGGCCGGCAGGAACTGCGTGCCCGCATAGGCCGGGATCACGCCGAGCTTGATCTCGGGCAGCGACACGAGCACGTGGGGCGCCGCCACCCGGAACGTGCAGCCCATCGCCAGCTCGAGGCCGCCGCCGAAGGCCAGTCCGTTGAGCGCGGCCACGCTGATCAGCGGCGAGCGCGAAAGCCGCACCAGCAGCGCGCGCGCCATCGCGCTCTTGTTCTGCCGCTCCTCCTCGCCGAGCGTCTGCAGTTCGGCCAGGTCGGTGCCGGCACAGAACGCGCGCGTACCCTCGCCGGTGATCACCAGCAGCGGCAGCTTCTTCGCCTCCAGCCGGTCGATGCAGGCGGCCAGGCCGAGCAGCGCCGGCTTGGTCAGGGCGTTCAGCCGCGCGCCGCGCCGGATGCGGAAGATCTCGCCATCGGGCAGCGCTTCGATCTCGAAGTGCGGCGCGTCGTCGTGCACGGTGGCGGCGGTGGGGGATGTCATCGGGGGTCTCCTGTGGAATGCGGGGCACGCCGCTCGAGCCGCGGCCCGAGCGGCGGCGGGGTGCGGGCTCAGGCAGCGGCCCGGTACTCGGCGGCGGTCTGCGGCATCTGCAGCGAGAGCACTTCGGCGCCGCAGGCGTCGGCGCACAGCACCGGCGCCGCCTCGCCGGCCGACACGTACACCATCTCCCAGGTGCCGAGCGCGCGACCGTCGTGCACGATCCGCCCGGCCAGCACCATGTGGAACTGGCCGAGGCTGCCCGACGGGTCGGGCAGCGCGACCTGCGCCCCCGGCGGGATGCGGGTCACGGTCACGGCCAGCGCGTCGGCGGCGGGTGCGATCAGATCGACGCACTCGACCGTGCGCAGCGCCGCCAGCGCGGCGTCGTCGAGCGGCACGTGCGGCGCGGTGGTCTCGTGGCGCTTGGGGCCGCGGATCATGCGGGCGCGGTCGGTCGACACCATCATCGCGCCGGCGTCGTGGACCGCCCGGATCGTGAAGTACGACAGCCCCTGCGGCCCGGCGACCAGCGGCCCGTAGCCGGTGTAGGCGCCGGCGTAGTGCACGGTCACCGGACCGAGGGCGTGCCGGCCGATGGTGCCGCCGCCGGCGACCATCACCTGGAACTGGTTCTGCCGATGGAAGTGCGGCGCCAGCACCGTGCCGGGCGGCTGCTCGATCAGGAACGCCGTCGGCGACAGCTCGGGGTTCTGGTCCGTCTCGAGCCACTCGGACTTGTGATACGAGAAGCCGTCGGGCAGCTGGAGGTGGCGGCGGCGGGCCATGCCGTGCGCGCGGGTACCGAGAACGATCATGCAGCACTCCCATCGTCGGATCGTCGGGGGCCGGTGCGCACCGGCGGGCGAACCCCGATCCGGTTCCCGGGGGATTGTATCGGCGCGACGACCGGGCGGCGCGGCAGCCGCGGCGTTTGCCCTGGAAGCGTCCTTCCACTAGTGTCACGGCATGAGTGCGCCCGCCCGCAACGTCCTGTTCATCATGTGCGACCAGCTGCGCTGGGACTACCTGTCCTGCGCCGGCCATCCCACGCTGCGCACGCCGCACATCGACGCGCTGGCCGCGCGCGGCGTGCGCTTCTCCCGCGCCTACTGCCAGTCGCCGGTGTGCGGCTCGTCGCGGATGAGCTTCTACACCGGGCGCTACGTGCAGTCGCACGGGGCCGCCTGGAACAACTTTCCGCTCAAGGTCGGCGAGATGACCCTCGGCGACCACCTGCGGCCGCTGGGCGTGCGCACCGCGCTGGTCGGCAAGACCCACATGAAGGCGGACACGGAAGGCATGCTGCGGCTGGGCATCGACCCCGAGTCGGTGATCGGCGTGCGCGTGGCCGAATGCGGCTTCGACCCCTACGAGCGCGACGACGGCCTGCACGGCAGCGGCCCCGACGGCAAGTACGACCCGCGCACGCCGCGCTACAACGCGTACCTGAAGTCGCTCGGCTACGACGGCGACAACGGCTGGGACGACTGGGCCAACGCGGCCGAGGACGACTCCGGCAACCTGCTGTCCGGCTGGTTCATGCGGCACGCGCGCCGCCCGGCGCGGGTGAAGGCGGAACACGCCGAGACGCCGTACATGACGCGGCGGGCGATGGAGTTCATCGACGAGCAGGGCGATGCGCCGTGGTGCCTGCACCTGTCGTACATCAAGCCGCACTGGCCGTACATCGCACCGGCCCCGTATCACGCGATGTACGGACCGTCGGACGTGCTGCCGGCCGTGCGCTGCGAGGCCGAGCGGGCCGACCCGCACCCGGTCTACCGCGCCTTCATGGACCACCGCGTCGGCCGGGTGTTCTCGCGCGACGAGGTGCGCGCGGCGGTGATCCCGGCGTACATGGGGCTGATCGCCCAGATCGACGACCAGATCGGCGCGCTGATGGACTTCATGCGCGCGCGCGGCCTGCTGGAGAACACGATGATCGTGTTCACCTCCGACCACGGCGACTACCTCGGCGATCACTGGCTGGGCGAGAAGGACCTGTTCCACGAACCGTCGGTGAAGGTCCCGATGATCGTCGTCGACCCCTCGCCCGCGGCCGACGCCACGCGGGGCACGGTCGTCGACGCACTGGTCGAGAGCATCGACCTGGCGCCCACGTTCGTCACCTGGTGCGGCGGCACGCCCGAATCCCACCGGCTCGAAGGGCTGGCCCTGCAGCCGCTGCTGCACGGCGCGCGGCCCGCGCACTGGCGGCAGTACGCGATCAGCGAATACGACTACTCGGTGCTGCCGGCCTCGTCGGCCCTGGGCCTCGCGCCGATGGACGCGCGGCTGTTCATGGTCACCGACGGACGCTGGAAGCTCGTGCATGCGGAGGGGTTCCGGCCGATGCTGTGGGACCTCGAGCACGACCCCGAGGAGTTCCACGACCTCGGGGGGGACCCCTCGCCCGACTGCGCGGCGCAGCGGCTGCGCCTGATGGACGCGCTCAACCGCTGGGCGCGGCGGCAGTCGCAGCGCACGGCCATCAGCGACGCCCAGATCCAGGCGCGCCGCGGCGGCAAATCGCAGCGCACCGGCATCCTGATCGGCTTCTGGGACGAGCGCGAGCTCCCCGAGGAGCTGGTCCCGGCGAAATGGCGGGCGGCACGCGACCGCCCGGACTGATCCGATCCCCTCGCACCGAATCACGAAGCACGAAGCACGAAGGAAGCCCCGATGAAACGAAGACTCCGCGCTGCCGCACTGAGCGCACTGGCCGCATCGATCGCCGCGCCGGCGCTCGGCCAGCCCGTCAAGATGCGCCCCGGCCTCTGGGAGCACACGCACACGATGACGAGCCAGACCGGTCGCTACGAGCAGGGCATGGCCGAGATGCAGCGCCAGATGGCGAACATGCCCCCGGACCAGCGCCGCATGATGGAGCAGATGATGAAGCAGCAGGGCGTGGCGATGGGGCCCAAGGGCACCAGCGTGCGCGCGTGCATCACCAAGGAGGACGCCGAGCGCGACCAGGTGCCGGCCGACGAGGGCTGCACCAGCCAGGTGCTGCAGCGCTCCGGTGCAACGCTGAAGGTGAAGTTCAGCTGCGCAGGGCCGCCGCCGTCGTCCGGCGAGAGCGAGATCACGTTCCAGGGCCCGACCGCCTACACCGGCCGCGGCGTCTTCACCACCACGATCGACGGCAAGCCCGAGCGGATCAACATGGAACAGAGCGGGCGCTGGGTGGCGGCCGACTGTGGCACCATCAAGCCGCCTCGCCGCTGAGCCGGCGGGTCCCCGGGCGTGCGCGCCCGGACACGGGCACCGTTGCGGCGCGATCGCGCAGGCCGCTCCCTTCAGGCTTCACGTCGCCGCCCCCGATGCGGCAGGAGGACAGACATCATGAACGCACGTCATGACAGCAACGCGGCCCGCGACATCGCGACGGTGCTGCACCCGTACACCAACCCCGACACGCACGCCGCGGCCGGGCCGGTGGTGATCGCCAAGGGCGCCGGCGTCTACGTCGAGGACGACCAGGGCCGCCGCTACCTCGAGGGCATGTCCGGTCTGTGGTCGACCTCGCTCGGCTTCTCCGAGCCGCGGCTGGCCGAGGTGGCGGCGCGCCAGATGCACGCCCTGCCCTACTACCAGCTGTTCGGCGGCCGCTCGACCGAACCGGCGATCGAGCTGGCCGATCGGCTGATGTCGATGACGAAGGAGTTCGGCTTCGACAAGGCGCTGTTCGCGAACTCGGGCTCCGAGGCCAACGACCAGGCGGTCAAGGTCATCTGGTACTACTACAACTCGATCGGCAAGCCGCAGAAGAAGAAGCTGATCGCCCGGGTGCGCGGTTATCACGGCGTCACCGTGATGGCCGGCAGCCTCACCGGCATCCCCAGCAACCACGCCGACTTCGACCTGCCCGTCACCGGCGTGCTGCGCACCGACTGCCCCAGCCGGCACCACTACGGCGAGCCGGGCGAGACGGACGCGCAGTTCGTCGACCGCATCGTCGGCAACCTCGAGGCCCTGATCGAGCGCGAAGGCGCCGACACAATCGCCGCGTTCTTCGCCGAGCCGGTGCAGGGCGCCGGCGGCGTGATCGTGCCGCCCGCGGGCTACTTCGAGAAGATCGGCCGCGTGCTGAAGAAGCACGACATCCTGCTGGTGGCCGACGAGGTCATCTGCGGGTTCGGGCGCACCGGCAGCATGTTCGGCTCGCAGACGTTCGCGATGCAGCCCGACATCATGACGGTGGCCAAGGCGCTGTCGAGCTCCTACCTGCCGATCTCGGCGACGCTGCTCTCGCGCAAGGTGTACGAAGGCGTCGCAGCGGGCAGCCGCAAGCACGGCATGTTCGCGCACGGCGTCACCTACGCGGGGCATCCGGTGTGCGCGGCGGTGGCCAACGAGGCGCTGAAGATCTACGAGGAGCGCGACATCGTCGGCAACGTGCGCCGGCTCGCGCCGCACTTCCTGCAGCGGCTGCACGCGCTGGGCGACCACCCGCTGGTGGGACAGTCGCGCGGGGTGGGCCTGATCGGTGCGCTCGAGGTGGCCGAGGACCAGGCGTTCCCGGGGGCGCCCGCGGCGGCCGTGGCCGCGCGCATCCAGGCCGCCGCCCTCGAGCCGGGGCTGATCGTGCGCACCATCCGCGACGCCGGCGCCGTGTGCCCGCCGCTGATCATCAACGCCGCGCAGATCGACGAGCTGTTCGACAAGCTCGGCGTCGCGTTCGACAGGGCGCTCGCCGAGATGCGCCCCGCCACGCGCAAGGCGGCGGCCTGAGCCGCCGACAGGCGCCGGCTCAGGCCGGCGCCGCGGGAATCCAGTTGAACAGCGCGAGGCCGCCATCCACCTCGATGGTCGCGCCGGTCACGTAGGACGTGAAGCGGTCCGTGAGCAGCATCGCGACGACCTGAGCCACCTCGTCCGGCGTGCCGGTGCGTCCGAGCGCGATCTTCCCGGCAATCGCCTCCAGATCGGCCTGCGCCGGCGTGAAGCCGCCGCCGAGCACCACGCCCGGCGCGACCGCGTTGACCCGGATGCCGCGCGGTCCCAGCGACCGGGCCAGTTCCTTCACCAGCATCATCTCCGCGGCCTTGGCGGCGCTGTAGTGCGGCAGGTTGCGGGGGGCATGTCGATGCTGCGACGTCAGGTAGACCATGCGGCCCGGCGTGCCGCTGGCGATCATGTGGGCAGCGAGGTCGCGCCCCAGCACGAAGCCTGCGCGCACGTTGACGTCCAGCATGCGGTCGAAGGTCGCGTCGTCCACCGTGAACAGGGTGTCGGCCTCCGAACGGCGCGGCGACGCGCTGTGCACGAACAGCGTGACGCGCCCCAGCGCCTCGATCGTGCGCGCAGCCAGTGCGCCTGCCTGGGCGCGGTCGGCCAGGTCGCATGCGAGGAACCGTGCACGCAGGCCGGCCTCGCACAGCGACCGTGCGACGGCCTCGCCGGCCGAATCGTGCAGATCGGTCAGCACGACGTCGGCACCTTCCTGTGCGAGCCGCACGGCCGCGGCGCGCCCGATGCTGGAGGCGGCGCCGGTGACGAGAGCGCCCATGCCGTCGAACAGGCGTGCGCCGGACGTCTCCGGCGGTCGATGCGGTTCCCGCGGATCGGGCATGACGAACTCCTCGTGAGGTGGTGCTAGTCTGCACCAGCTTCGACGACAAGGACGAACCGAATGGCGGGAACCAGTCTGCTGGCCCTGATCGACGACATCGCGAGCGTGCTCGACGACGTCGCCGTGCTGACCAAGGTGGCGGCGAAGAAGACCTCGGGTGTGCTCGGCGACGACCTCGCCCTGAACGCCCAGCAGGTCGCCGGCGTGCGCGCCGACCGCGAGCTGCCCGTCGTGTGGGCGGTGGCCAAGGGCTCGCTGCGCAACAAGCTGATCCTCGTGCCGGCGGCGCTCGCGATCAGTGCGTTCGCCCCCTGGGCGGTGACGCCGCTGCTGATGATCGGCGGCGCGTTCCTGTGCTTCGAAGGCGCCGAGAAGCTGGCCCATCGCTTCCTGCACGGCGGCGCGGCGGTGCGTGCCGAACACGACGCCCTGCGCGCGGCGGTGGCGGATCCGGCCGTCGACCTCGTCGCGCTCGAACGCGACAAGATCCGCGGCGCGATCCGCACCGACTTCATCCTGTCGGCCGAGATCGTCGCGATCACGCTGGGTGCGGTCGCCGACGCGGCGTTCGGCACCCGGGTCGCGGTGCTGTCGGGCATCGCGGCACTGATGACGGTCGGCGTCTACGGCTTCGTCGCCGGCATCGTGAAGCTCGACGACGCGGGGCTGTACCTGGCGGAGCGGCCCGGCGACGGCGTCGTGGCGACGATGCGGCGCGCGCTCGGACGCGGGGTGCTGCGCGCGGCGCCGGTGCTGATGAAAGGGCTGTCGATCGCGGGGACGGCGGCCATGTTCCTGGTCGGCGGCGGCATCCTCACCCACGGCATCCCGGTCCTGCACCACTGGACGGAGGCGCTGAGCGCCGCGGTGTCCGGCGTGTGGGGCCCGATGGCGGCGGGCGCCGCGCCCCTGCTCGTGGACGCCGCCACCGGCGTGGCGGCGGGCGCGCTGCTCGTGGCGCTGGTGACGATCGGCCGACGGCTGGCGCGCTGACGCGGCCGGACGCGCGGCACGGGCGGCGCACCGCGGACGTGCACCGCGCACCCTCCGGATACAATAGGGAGTACACAGCTACGGAGCGCTCCGTGCACCACCGACCACGCCGCCCCCCTCGCCGTCTGTTCGTCGCCCTCGCCGGCGGCACCCTCTTCGCCCCCGCCCTGCTGGTGCCGCGCAAAGCCGCGGCGACGCCCCTGCGCACCGACGCGCTCTCGTTCGTGCACACGCACACGGGGGAGGCCCTGCAGGTCGCCTTCCGCGCCGAGGGCGAGTACGTGCCCTCGGCCCTGCGCGCGGTCGACCGGTTCCTGCGCGACCACCGCACGGGCGACGCGCGGCCGATCGACCCCGCGCTGCTCGACCAGCTGCATCGGCTCGCGCAGGTCACCGGGACGCGCGCGCCGTTCCAGGTGATCTCCGCGTTCCGCTCTGACCGCACGAACGCGATGCTGCGCGCGCGCGGCGGTGGCGGCGTCGCCCGCGCCAGCCTGCACATGGAAGGACGCGCGATCGACATCCGGCTTGCCGACGTGGCGCTCGACACGGTGCGCGATGCGGCGCGCAGCCTGACGGCCGGCGGCGTCGGCTACTACGCGGCGTCGGACTTCGTGCACCTCGACACCGGGCGCGTGCGCCACTGGTGATCGGGCGCGCCGGGACTCAGTCGCCGAGCGCGCGGGCGAGCTTCGCGTCGAGTCCGTAGACGTCCGGAAGGAACCGCGGAC